>JANQGG010000047.1 GCA_028277445.1 Chloroherpetonaceae bacterium
ATTTGTTTATTGAATCATCATCAGTTCAGATGATAGATCATAATTTAATTGATGCATGTATTAAAATTAGAAAAGAAACCAAATTGAAAATACCAGATGCCATTATTGTGAGTACCGCTTTAAAAACGAAATCTATTTTGGTTACATCTGATAAAGATATGATTACAAAATCATCCGAAAACAGTGTTCAATGCATCGATCCTTTAACTTAGCTTAGAAATCTTCTACATCAGCTCAAATGAACGCGTGTTGAAAAACCATTATTACGACACCACGCTTCAAAACCAAACGCTATACCAACATGGCCTCTCGGGTTTTCCGCTGGCTGTTACGGAAAAAAACAACGCCGGTAGCGTAACTGCTGAGCAAATGTTTATTTACGGGCCAACAGGTCTTTTCGCGATAAAATCAGGCGCTGAACTAACCTATGTTCTCAAAGACCACCGCGGCGGCTCCAAAATTCTGGTGGATGCTTCTGGCACAATAAAAGCCAGTTACGATTATACTCCATTTGGTGAGCATATGAGAGAAACTGGCTCCTGGGATACTCGATACCAATTCACGGGTCAGGAAAAGGATGAAGAAACAGGGTTGTATAACTACCGCGCCCGCCTCTACGATCCCTATCTCAAACGTTTCTTACATACCGACCCGGCCGGGCAGGGATTTCACTTTATCGTTTATGCTACAAATGACTGATTAACTCAATTTATTTTTATCGATTCCGGCTTGTTTGAGAATGGAGAAAAAGGTGCCTTTCTTCAAATCCTTACCACCATGAACAAGTACAACTATGGTTTTATTTGTGGTTTTATTGTAAAAGAGTTGATGAGAACCTTTGGCTCGTTTAAACTTAAATCCGTTTTGTTCTAAAAGCTTTATTAACCGTTTGGGGTTTAAGTTCATAGAGCTTCAACATTTAATGAATATTCTAACGTATTTTTATCATCGGGTATGTTTTCACCTCGTTCTTGTAATTCTTCAATGTATAAAGTTATAGCTTCTTTTGCCATCAGGATTGCTTCATCAATAGTTTCACCATAAGTTATACATCCGGGCAAACTTGGAACACTAACGGTATATCCACCTTCTTCTTCTTTATGTAAATGAATTTTATAGGTATACATGTTTATACAAGATGCTTATTAGTTGATAAACTTACGATATTTCTTTGTTATAGAAGAACCGTATTTGTTAAAACAGATATGGTTTAATTTAGATTTTTGGAGATAAAAAAAACCTCAAAAAAAGTAATTATGTCGTGCTAAATTCTAAGTTTGCAAACGGCAAATAAATCAAAAATTTAAGGCTTAACCTGCTCAATGGGCATATTTTGGTTTTTCCATTCAGTCCAGCCTTTTGGGAAGACTTTAATGTTCTTAACACCCGCTTCAAAGAGGACTTTGGCGATTTGGGAGTTGGCGTTGCAATTCTCATCGTCGCAATAGAGCACGATGGTATAGTTCTCAGGTAAGAAATGCGTAATGGTTTTGAGGTTTTTTTTGTGGTCATTACACAAATTTAAAGCGCCCGGAATATGTCCCTTAACAAATTCCGATGATGTTCTGGAATCAATAAAGATGGCCTTATCCGTCTTAAACAAATCAGACGCTTCTTCAAACGAAATGATTTGTTCTTTTGGAAAAGATATTGAACCGAACGCAAAATGATGATTCAATAAAGGTTGTGAATAAATAGTTGCGCCAAAGAATAGCGAACTTAACATGATGAGTATCGGCGAAAGCATAAATAATAAGCGGCGCGTCATAAAATTTAATTCACTCGAAAGAATGTTTTTATAGAAAAAAGAGGCTGCCGAAGGCTGTTAGTTTTTACATAAATGTTTTTTTTGAAAAAACCAAGTGAGCGTGCTTCTAATTCTAACAAAAACGTGAATTTTTCGTCGGGTAAAACCTTTTTTGGCACGTATTGAGCTGAGATGTTCTCCGAGTTGCTAAACACTTTCAAAACCAACAATGTATCCGTAGACGTGTTTATAAGTGAAATAAGTTGCTTTTTTTTCGAACCCTGTTCTACCGATCCAAAATTGATTGTCTTTTTGGCTCCATCAAGTAACCAGTTGTTAAGAACCTTGGCTTTAACCCAGAGTCGTTTAAAAGCTAAATCCGGTTCGTTGGTAAAAATATCAATGTATTTTTGAACTTCACCGCGAAATCCCTGGGAATCGAAGGTGATCAAAACGGTGTGGGTATCTGAAGGCGCAATTGAGCACAATGGATTGGTTACACTCATGCAACGGCATGAGGGTTGAATATCTTCTAAAACAAGGGTGTCATTGCCGGTATTCATAAATTGAATGCTTAACTCTCGCACGTCTCCGCCATAAAGCTCGCCAACATCAATTTCGGATTGATCAACCTGAAGCTGCGGCTGGGCTAAACTTATGGAAGAAAAGAGCGCAAGCTGTAAAACGCCGCACAAAAATGTGATAGATATCCAATTGGCAACTTTAGGTTTCATCTTACTCAATCACGTCGCAGTTTAAGTATTTTCGCAACACATCTGGGACTTCAACAGCGCCCTGTTCCGTCTGGTAATTTTCAATCAACGATACCATCAAGCGCGATGTGGCCAGACCAGAGCCATTCAAAGTATGCACAAACTCCGGTTTGGATTTTCCATCGCGTTTAAAGCGAATCGAAGCGCGGCGGGCTTGGTAGTCTTCGAAGTTCGAACAGCTCGAAGCTTCCAGGAATTTTTCTTCAGCCGGAGACCAGACTTCAATATCATAGCATTTGGCGGCATTGGCGCTGATATCCCCACTGCAAAGTAAAAGTACACGATACGGGATTTCCAGAGCTTTTAAGACGGCCTCGGCATCCAAAAGCAAGGCTTCCAGTTCGTCATAAGACGTTTCGGGTTTGACAAACTTGACCAGTTCAACTTTATTAAACTGATGCGTGCGTAAAAAGCCTTTGGTATCTTTGCCATAACTGCCCGCTTCTCTTCGGAAACATGCCGAATACGCCGCATACTTAATTGGCAGTTTATTTGGAGGAAGCATCTCTTGGCGGTGCATATTGGTTACAGGCACTTCAGCCGTAGGAATGGCATACATATCATCATCCTGCATATAATAAACCTGATCGCTGAATTTCGGCCAATTGCCTGTTCCCCTTAACGACTCTTTATTGACGAAAAACGGAGGGAAAACTTCGGTATAGCCATGGTTTTCCAAGTGCAGATCGAGCATGAAATTGATCAGCGCGCGCTCCAGGCTTGCTCCTTTTCCGACATAAAGCGGAAATCCGGCCCCAGCAATTTTAGCGCCTCGTTCAAAATCCAAAATGCCAAGTTTTTTGCCCAGTTCCAGGTGGTCTTTAGGTTTGAACAAAAACTCACGTCGCTCATCCATGCATTCCTTATACACGGTGTTCTCAGATTCGCTATAACCTTCCGGGGTATCGGGATGCAACATGTTAGGCAATCGCAACAGCATGTTTTCCTGTTCGGCTTCAATATCGCGAATGCGTTGATCATAAGAGCTAATTTCCTCGCCAACCGCCTTCATTTCGGCAATCAACTCATCAGCCGATCCTGATTTTTCCCGTTTGATCTTTGAAATCTCCTGGGTAACCTTGTTGCGCCTGGATTTTAGTTCATCGCGCGCGGCAATTTTTTCACGACGTTCTTTATCCAATTCAAGAACCTCATCAACAGAGGTTTCTTCATGCGCCAACTTTCGGCGTTTCAGCATATCTTTTATGGCATCGGGGTTTTCACGAATGAGTTTAATATCCAGCATAAGAACAAATGATTAACTAAATTTTAATTTTTGGGTAGTTCCCGTTTAATAAGGTTTGAACATAGGTGGCGTGATAGCGTTTATACATCTTGGCAAGCATTGCATAAAGGGTGATCGTTTGCCAGCGATGATTGATGAGCCGCGCTTCGGCCAGCTCTCCTTCCAAAGAAAACTGCAATTTCTCCAGAATATGCCTGCTTTGTTGATGGTCAGAGGGCGCAGTGGCATACACTCGATGCAACCGGCATTCGTTAAATAAAAACCAGAGCATCAACACAATGGCTTCGGATGCGCAACCTTTACCGGTAAAAGGTGTGGCGACCCAATAGCCGATTTCAGTATTTTGATTGGGCCAATCCACCACATATGTGCTGATATAACCAATCAGGTTTGATGACGACTTTTCAAGCATTACAAAAGCAAACAGTTGATGATCGTGCATTTGCTGAAGGGTTCGCTCAACCACAAGCCGCTGCTCGTTTAAAGATAACGGATGAACAAGTCCGGGTTTAACATCTTTTAATTCCCGAAATGAAACCGATGAAGCCTTGCAAAGCGGCTCAGTATAACGCCTATCTAATTCGTCTAACACAAGTGAATGGCCTTCAATAATCATTAAGCGCCTAAAAGCTCTTTTACAAGGGTTTGGACTTTGCTGCCATCGGCTTTGCCTTTAAGCTCTTTCATGGCCGGACCCATTACTTTTCCCATATCTTTTGGCGAAGATGCGCCAACTTTTTGAATAATCGTTTCAATGATGGATTTGATTTCCTCTTCTGAAAGCGCTTTGGGGAGATAGTCTTCCAAAATAGCAAGTTCAGCAGCTTCTTTGTCAGCTAAATCCTCGCGGCCACCGGCTTTGTATTGTTCAATAGAATCCTTGCGTCGCTTGGCTAATCCAATAACCACATCCATTTCCTGCTCAGCCGAAAGCTCTCCTTTGCCACCCACACGAATCGAGACTTCTTTTTCAAGCAAAGCTGCACGAATGGAGCGAAGGGTTTCGAGGCGATTTTTATCGCCCTGTTTCATTGCATCTTTTAAATCACTATTGATTTTTTCTTTAAAAGACATAGCCTTGAGTAGATATTTTGAGTTGAATTGGCTAAAAATACACCGTATCGCGATAAAAAAAAACTTCAAAGCACGTCTGCGCGATTATTTCTAAAAGCATTAAACAGACGCTAACGTCCGGAATTTAATAAAGCTTGTTTGATTTTTTTTCTCACCCTTGGATCGGATTCGGTTTGGAGCGCCGATTTTAAAAGCACGTTGGCATCGCGGCGCTTGTAGCGGCTCAATACCTTGACGGCGCTGAGTCGAAGCTTTGGGTTTTGGCAGGTCAGATAGTCGCGTAAAATGGGGAGCATATCTTTTGCATCGCCAAGTTGAGAGAGCGTTTCAAGGAGAACAAGGTTGATTTTTTCTTCTTTGTTTTGGCAGGGCGATTCGGCATATGGCCTCAGTTTTAGAAACATCTCCGGCATATCGCTTGCTGATATGGCTTTTAACGCCGCAATTTTGACTTCAGTGTTAAAGCTGTGTTGAAAGGCGTCTAAGCAAAAAAGCGGCGCTTCAATCAGTTGTATGGCACCGATCTGTTTTAAAAGTATTTGCTTTAAAATCGGCGACTCGGTTAGGTTATAAAGTTCAATGAGCTTTGGCAAAGCTTCGGGTGTCAATGAATTTTGAAAGACTTGGATCAATGCTTTTCGAAGTTGAAACGATGCCGATTTATACGTTTTGCCAAGCTCAGGAAGCGTATGCACATGTTGGTATGAACCCAAAGCCTCTGCCGCTGCGATTTGTACCGATTCATCAGGATCAAAACGAATGGTGGAAATCAATGCGCGTTTAACTCTATCGGATTTAAAATCAGTTATTGACCCGGCGGCAGTTTTTCTGCTTTCAATTGAAGCATCGTTTTTTAGGGTTTGAATCAGTACATCGGCCGCCAAAGGGCTTGAAAGTGATGATAATGCTTCCAACACGTCGTTTTTGATGTGCTGTGCACCATGAGATAAGAGTTTTCGAAGGAACACGACTTTTTTAGAGTCATCCTCAAACGATAAACTTTGCATGAATTTTTTAACAAGCCATAATTTCTGAGAGCCTTTTTCTGTAATATCAAAAAATGTGGGTGTTAGGCAAGGAATAACTTCGTAACGTGTTTTAGCTTTGTGAGGATTTTGAAAAAATGACGCTTGCCGGGTTTGTTTCTGTAAAAAAACCAAATATTGCTTGCCGTTTTTGAATTGTACCGGAAATTGCTTTTGTTTAGAGTGAATGGGCCGTTTCCCTACTATCCAGGACTGATATGAAAACGGCAGTTCAATGCCGGATGATCGAATATGATCTTTGAGACTTTCTAAAACCTTACACGTTGCCTTTTTACCAAACTCAGGCCCGGAAATGCCGGTGATTTTAATCACCAAAATATCATGAGCTTGTTTTGTCAGTTCATATGTAGTTGGGCAGATCGGTTGTTCAGCAAATGCTTTAAATTGCCCCAGAATAACTAACAATATGAGTGCAGCAAAGCTTATGCTTGTATTTAAATAGCGCTGTTTCATGCACGGGTGGTAAGTGAAATTTTGCCCTGAACGATCTAAACACAACTGATATGGATGATCGTAATCTAAAGAAAGAATATAGTGGAAATCATCTAAATGAGCGTGATATGCATCCCAACCCATTTTGTCAGTTTAAAAAATGGTTTCAGGAAGCCGTGCGTGATAATATTGAAGAACCCAACGCAATGACACTAGCTACAGCCGATTCATCAGGTATGCCTTCAGCGAGGGTAGTTTTGCTGAAGCAATTTGATGAACATGGATTTGTGTTTTATACCAACAAAGAAAGTCAGAAAGGCGAGGAGTTAAGAGACAATCCTTACGCTGCGTTGGTGCTTTATTGGTACAAACAACTTCGCCAGGTACGAATATCGGGTGTTGTAGAAGAAGTATCTCAAGAAGAATCCGAACGATATTTTAGCTCCAGGCCAAAAGGGAGTCAATTGGGAGCATGGGCATCAAAGCAAAGTAAGGTGATTAAAAGTCGTCAGCAACTTGACGATGCTTTTGCCGATTACGAAAACACATTTCAGGATAAAAGCATCCCCATGCCGGCTTATTGGGGAGGTTATCGTGTGAAACCAGTAACATTTGAATTTTGGCAAAGTCAAGCCAATCGATTGCACGATCGAATTTTGTATAAATTGAATGCCGAAACATCAGAATGGGAAATCTCAAGGCTTGCGCCGTAAATTTTTTTCTAAAAAGTCATCGCGAATGCCTGAAAGGCGTGTGGCGATCTATAAATGCTTCTGGATTGCTTTGCTTTGTTGCTAATGAGGCGGTTTTTTTGTCGCTCCTGCGAAAGCAGGAGCCTATGGATGCCTGCGTGCGCAGGCATGATCTGGTTGGTTGATGAACTTTAAATTAATGAATTCGTCATTACTTATTTGTGTTTTTAACGATTCAAAATGCCAGACTTCCAATGACGCATTTACGTTATTGGTCACCCTGAATTAATTTCAGGGTCTCAGAAAATACCAATTTGGTTGAGATGCTGAATCAAGTTCAGCATAACTATCTACGCCAAAAATTTTTACTATTAGTGAGATTTGCTTGAAAAATTAATCGATATTAAACTTTGTTCAATCTGTTGCATTATTTAACCTCAACTGAATCGGATATGCTGCAATTAACCCAGGATATGAAAGATATGCTCAACCAAGCCCAGATTTGGATTCTGGCTACGGTAGATCAGGGTGGCATTCCAAATGCGGTGGCAATTAATTGGTGTGAGCGTATTGATGATCGCACAGTGATGCTCATTGATAATTGCATGAAAAAAACCACAGAAAACATTCGGCATAATCCCAATGTGGCCATTACGGTTTGGTTAGGTAATAAAGGTTATCAGTTTAAAGGCAAAGCCAGAATTGAAAACAAAGGACCGATTTTTGATGAAGCGGTTCATATCGTTAAAGCTGCAAAACCGATGCTTAAACCGAAAAATGTAGTCATTGTTGAAATTGATAACGTGTATTTTAACACCAATGGTGAGCAAAGTAGTGCGTTATTAACCGATTAATCTTGACATTATCTTTGAAACTTTACGCAAGTGTTTTGCGTTTTCGTGCATTGGTTGTATATTCTTACCCAAAGAATTATCAGGTTATTGGACGAAATTTTGTGTAACTTATTGTTTTATTAAAATTTAGGAGGATTAGTACATGCCAACTTATCATTATCGATGTAATGAATGTGGTTTTGAACACGAGGCTATGCAGTCAATGTCTGAGGCACCATTAACCACATGTTCTAGTTGTGGCGAAGATGAATTGAAACGTGTAATTAGCGCTGGAGCCGGATTTGTGTTAAAAGGAAGCGGATTTTATAACACCGATTACAAAAATAGCTGTAAAGCTGAAAACAGCTCAGCGCCTGCAGCAGCGCCTTGTTGTGCCGGTGGTTCTTGCGGACTGTAAATTCCAACGTTTACCAAAAATGATTAAGCCTTCTAATTTGAAGGCTTTTTTGTTTTAAAAAAAACAGTAATCTTTCTTGGGTTGTAAGTTTCCTTTTAAACATCAAGTTGTCGGGATCGTAGATGAAAAGATGACAAGGGGAAATCCTTTAGAAATTAAATTTGAAATCTATTCTTTATTAAATCGTTGTGTTGATATGAATAATATTGAACAGCTTGAACAAAGGGTCAGGGCATTAAATCCAAACGAGTTGAACAGATTTCGTCAATGGTTTTTAGAATTTGATCATGAAGTTTGGGATCAGCAGATAGCGAATGATTATCGATCAGGCAAATTTGATAAATTCATTGAGAGAGCCAAGTCTGAGTTTTCACAAGGTAAAGCTAAGGAACTTTGAAACACTATACGTCTTCAGATTTTTGGCAACACTTTCAAAATCTTCCAACAAATATTAAGCAACTTGCCGAAAAAAATTTCGAGTTGCTAAAAAGTAATCCTAAACACCCTTCCCTTCAATTGAAAAAAATTGATGAACTTTGGTCGGTTCGCATTGGTCTGCATTATAGAGCAATTGGCATAGACATTCAAGATGGTATTCAGTGAATTTGGATTGGCAGTCATACAGATTATGATAAAATCATGTAGTAATTATTAAAATGCATACAAATTGGAAGTTGGTTTGTTTATCAACTTTGGAAATAATTGCTTAACTGCAGAAGGTTGGCGTTATATCATTTATCATTCTCAGAATCATGGGTAGCAAAGATGACATGGGGAAATCTTTTAGAAGTTAAATACCAAATATCATAAATCCATGAAATCTGATCATCTGTGAAAATCATTGATTCAGACAAAAAGCCTACCAAATGGCATGCTTATAATTCTCTAAAATATGTTGATCTTTTGATACAAAAACATTGCTATCAATGGCTGCATTGGATACAATAATGCGATCAAATGGATCGCGGGTCCATGACATTTCCAATGCTCCAGCGACAATCGTATTAAAATCTTTATTACAAGTTTTCAGGTCAATTCTATCTGATAAATCTGAATAAATTATTGAGGCTTTTTCGGTAATTCTTTGAATTTCAAATAAATATTGCAATTCCAAGAGTACTATTTGTGAAATGAACAGATCATTTTCGTTGATTAATTTGTAGGCATTTGAACTTAATTTTTGAACATCCCCAGCATAAAGCCATACAACAACATGAGTATCAAGGTATATCAATTTTAATCTCCTTTTCCCAACTGATATTTACCAGATCATCAGGATTACCATTAATCACATTGGGCCTAGATACCAGATTTTTAAGTTTATCAACCTTGTCTACAGGGGTTATTTGAAGTTTTTTACCTTCTTTCACGATTTCAAGTGAAACGCCTGTATTCAATACCTCATCAAGATATTTAATTATATTTGCCTCTAATTGCGATGCTGTTATTGATTTCATGATCTATTTTGGCAATATTTTTTCTAAACAGATGGTCGTTTTGAAATTACAAACAGTGTTACTTAAAAATGTAAAACAAATTTTAATTTATTAAGCGATCCTTTTACATCAATAATTTAGATAAAAAGACTGCCTCATTATGTAACATGCCAACCTTTTTTGGAGGCCTTCACTACAAAGGCGCATTTGGCACTTTCCCGCGTTTATTGAGCTTATAATATTTTTCCCATGCCAGTTTTGCCCAATGTGCCCACCTGCCAATCGGCGCAATAGCTTTATGCTCGTCCCTATAGATAAACGCAGCATCTTTGCCTAAATCCATCACACACATAATATTCAAATGCTGACTAAAGGTTTCGGTTTGAATTTTTCCGGATTCTTTGAGCGCAATATTGGTTGCCACGTTTCTGGCCATAGCTTCGGCTAAATGGCCTTGCTTGGCACGCCATTCCGGGCCTCTGAAATAGGCGCTATCGCCAATCACATAACAATTATCGATATCTTCCAAATGACAGGTATCATCAATTGGATCGGCCTGGCAAAAATCGTTAATGGGCACAAATCCTGCGTCAGAGAGCGGTAAATCGGATTTTTGAAAAACAGGGTGACCCTGCATACCGGGTGTAAAAAGCGTTAAGTCGGTTTCCAGAAAATCGTGATCAACAAATGATATGCCGTTTGATTGGAATTCTGTGATTTTATGACCGAAAATCGGTTTTATGCCTCGCTCCATAAAGAGTTTTTGAAGCACTTTTAATCCCGGACCACCTAATCGTTTACCGGCTTCCTGCGAAGGACTGAAAAACACCAGGCGAAATTTATCGCGCAATCCTTTTTGGCGAAGATAATAATCGAAGTTAAACAAGACTTCAAAAACCGGCCCTCCCCGAACCCCGGTCTGATCTTTTGGATTACCTGAAAATCCGCAAGCAATGGCACCGCTTCCTTTTTTTACGAGCTCGTTGAAGTGATCGCGGATTTTAACGGCTTCATCAGCTCCGCCACAGATGGAAAATGTGTGTTCGATGCCTTTGGGCTTAAGTGTTGTTCCACCTAATGCAACCACAAGGTAGTCGTATTGATGGGTTTGTTTGTCGGTAGTAACCGTATTTGATTTTGAGACAATTTCAAGAACCGTTTCCTCTATAAAATTAAATCCCCTTAACCTTGCCAGTTCTTCTAAAGACATTGAAATATCTTCAGGTCGTCGTTTTCCAACCGGAATCCATATAGAGAGCGGGTATATAAAAACGGAAGGTTTGTTCGATATTAAATCAATCCGGTAGCCGGGTTTGTTTTTAAAGGCTTTGCTGAGTGATATGGCCGCTTCTAACCCCCCTATGCCACCACCGATGACTAAAATGCGTTTCAAGAGATTCTCCTTTCATACGGACAATTTTTTATATGCAACTGATTTGCAAATATAAAAAATTTGTGTCTATTCTAAAATCCTTACCCTAACGTTTAGGTTTTTCTTCAATGCGCCAGTTGAAATTGGGTAGATTTAAGTCGCGATTTTCAAGCATCCATTCCGGATACTGTTTACCTTCCACGCCTCCGGTAATTTTGATGCGATGCACTTTGTTGGATTTAAACAAAATATTGATTTCATCGCCCGAAGAGCGATTTGCGCCGCTTGGTGCTTCTTTATCATAAAGATGGTAAAGGCTTCGCGCCTCGCGATAAACATCGGTACGTTCAAGTTTGGAATCGGGGTTAAAGGTCATGATCATATTTTTGCCAGAAAGCTGGTCAAACTTGGTTTCGGACGAAGAATCGGCAGAGCACAAAAATGCACGATCATAAATAAAGATTTTATCAATTTGATTTTTGTTCTCAGTGGTTTCTTTAAGCCGAATGATAATGGAATCCCCGGAAACTTGCGAATTATCGTACCATATGAGCGGATCGCCGGTAAGTACAATATGGTTTTGTTTCAAATAATACACCGCATCTTTGGCTTTTGCCGTAAGGCTGGCACGCCAGATTCGTACGCTATCGTTCATGACAATTCGCTGCAAACTATCTTCGGGATGTCGGAACGCATCCATTCGTAGGGATTTGATGATGAGCGTATCCGGATTCGGCGACAATGGCGATTCAATTTGGGTCAGTATCGGTTGTTGCTCAATGAAACTGTGTTTGAGTGTATTAAAGTGCTCGCCATAACCGCCGGTAATTATCATGTTGTCTTGTTCATTGACAATTTTAACATGATCAATCGCTATGGAATGGTCCAAGCGGCGGTAGTAGATTAAGCTATCGCAATAGATAACGGTTTCTTTGTCTTTTAGAGAGACCTCTTTGGAAAATCGCCCGATTTGGCTGTCGGAAAAATATTCACCATGCTTGCTTTTGAGAAGCACGTTTTGATCGCTTAAGCTGACATTGCTATCCAGGATAGAGTATTGGCGATCAGGGTAATAAAAACCTTCGTGCCCTTTTACGACAACCGTGTCGCGAGTAATAACCACGTTGCCAACCAAATGAATTTTTTGGCTTTTCAAAAACTCCGTGGCCGTATCGCATTCAACCACGGTGGTTTCATCGCGAAATCTCACGTTGCCTATTGCTGAGCGGATACGCTCGGTAACGAACTTGCCGTATATTTTGTAGCTTTCTTCTCCACCGGCAACTTCATCGGCATATTCCAGATAGACTTTTTTTTCCGTGGTGTCATTAGGCGTTTGCGCCCAAAGGCTCATGATGTCAGAAGATGTGTCAGGGCAATCATATTGAACTATGAATATAAGTGCAGAGCAAAAAAGAAATTTGATAACTGAACCATGTGGCATATTTTTACGCTCGTTAAAAATTCAAAATAAATCCTCATCGGATAGTATAACAAATTAAGTCCAACAACAAGGATGCTTAACGGAAAGGAAACCAAACCATTGAAAAAGATACTTTTGGTTGCCGGCGCTCGGCCAAATTTCATGAAAATTGCGCCATTGCATAACGCATTGGTTAAAAGCAATAAATATAAATCAATCATTTTGCATACGGGTCAGCATTACGATGCAAAAATGTCGAAAGTTTTTTTTGACGATCTCGGTTTGCCGGAACCGGATATTTATTTAGGGATAGGTTCGGGCTCCCACGCAGAGCAAACCGCAAAGGTAATGATTGATTTTGAAAAAGTTCTGCAAAAGGAAATCCCGGATATGGTTGTGGTTGTCGGCGATGTGAACTCAACGCTGGCTTGCTCAATCGTGGCGGCTAAACTTTTGGTGCCCGTTGCCCATGTGGAATCGGGTTTAAGAAGCGGCGACAGAGAAATGCCGGAAGAGATCAACCGTATTGTTACCGATTCGATATCCGATTTGTTGTTTGTCAGTGAGCCAAGCGGGATGCACAATCTGGTGGCGGAAGGCAAACCGGATGAACGCATGTTTTTTGTTGGCAATATTATGATCGATAGCTTGGTGAATCATATCCAAAAAGCCAATGAATCGGATATTTTAGAGAAAGTGGGGTTAGAGCCACAAAAGTACACGTTAATAACCTTGCATCGTCCCAGCAATGTTGATGGCAAGGAAAATCTTCAAAAAGCGCTTCGAATTTTTAAGCAGATTACGCTTGTTTCAACGGTTGTATTCCCGGTTCATCCCAGAACCCGCAAGCGTTTTGAGGACTTTGGTTTGATGGACGAGATCAACGCCAATAAAAAAATTATGCTTTTAGACCCCCAAGGGTATATTGAGTTTTTAAAACTTATGAAAGATGCGGCATTGGTGCTTACGGATTCAGGCGGCATCCAGGAAGAAACCACGGTTTTGGGTGTGCCGTGTTTAACCATGAGAGAAAATACCGAGCGTCCCGTAACCATTACGGTAGGAACAAATCAGCTGGTGGGTACGGAAGAAAGCGAAGTAAAGGCCAAAGCCATGGAAGTGCTTTCGGGGACGACAAAAACCGGTAAAATTCCTGAAAAATGGGATGGAAAAACGGCTGAGCGAATTGTTGAATGTTTTGATAACGTGTTTGCCCAGTGGTAAGCTAAAACAAAGAAACTGGTATGGCTGTTTTACTATTAATTGTCATTGTACTTGCAAGTTGGTGGGGGTTTGGATCGGGCAGAGCCTATATGAACCAATTGACTTGCCATCCCTATAGCGTGGTGCATCAGCGAAAATGGTATATGCTGATCACCAGCGGCTTTTTGCATGCCGATTTAAACCATCTTATTTTCAATGCAATATCGTATTTCTTTTTTGCCTTACCGCTTGAGCGAATCATAGGATCGGAAGCGTTTTTGGCGGTATTTTTAGGAAGTATGGTTTTAAGCGATATCCCTTCGATAATGAAGTACCATAACGATCCCGGGTACCGAAGTGTTGGTGCATCGGGAGGGGTTAGCGGGGTGATCTTCAGCTACATCTTATTTGATCCCAACAGTAAAATCTATTTGTTTTTAATTCCGATTGGTATTCCGGCATTTTTATTTGCGATTTTGTATCTGGCCTATTCCTTTTATGCGGATCGTTTAGGTCAGGATTACATCAACCATAGCGCTCATCTTTGGGGAGGCGTGGCCGGAGCGGCAATTACCATAATGCTTTATCCAAATGTTCTGCCATTGTTTTTTCAGCAGATTTTTTAGCTAAGCCATTATGCCGGAAAGTGTAATCAGGTTTGAGGACGTTTGCGTTCAGGTTAAGAATAAATCTATTCTTAAAGACATCACTTTTCATGTAAATCGTGAAGAGCAATGTGTACTTGTTGGAAAATCGGGTTCGGGTAAAAGCACCATTCTTAAAACCCTGTTGGGGTTTTATAAACCACAGAAAGGCACGATTTATTTTAATGGACGCCTGATTGATCAAACTCACATTCATCATGTAAGGCAGCAAATCGCTTACATTGGTCAGGAGCCAGTTTTGGGAGCAGAGAGGGTTAAAGAGGCGCTGTTGTTACCATTTACATTTAAAATTCATCGACAAAAAACCCCCGGTCATGAAAAGCTTATTGAAATTTTAACGATGCTCTGCTTAAAGCCGGAGATTCTAAAACAGCAAACCGGGGAGATTTCGGGCGGTGAAAAACAACGGCTCGTAATTGCGCGGGCGTTGCTGTTAGGGAAAACGGTGTTTTTATGTGATGAAGTCACCTCGGCGTTAGATCCTGAAAACAAAACATTGGTTATGGATCAGTTATTTCAAAAGCAGCATACGGTGATGTCTGTTTCACATGATCCCGAATGGATTGCACGTTGCCATACAGAATTCACGGTTTTGGATGGAACATTAATCAAGAATCCACATGATTGATCTCTCTTTAGAAAAGCTTGTCATTTTATATGTGTTGCTCTTATTACCGCTTGGGTTGATCTATCGGTATAGTTCATCGATCTTAAAAAGCGCCGCCATCAGTGTCGTTCGTATGACATTGCAACTCTTTTTCATTGGAATATACCTCAAGTATATTTTCCAGTTCAACAGCGTTTGGATAAATCTGCTGTGGATTATCATCATGGTTGTGGCGGCAAATATTACCATTACCAAGCAAGCCGGACTTTCGAACCGAAAAATGTTTTTACCAACGGTTCTGGGCTTAAGCCTGAGTACCCTATTGATGTCGGGAGTTTTGATTTTGATGGTTGTGCAGCCAACGCCATTTTACGATGCACGTTACCTGATTCCATTAACCGGAATGATCTTGGGCAACAGTTTAAGAAGCAATGTGCTGGCGTTGGATCGTTTTTACAGCGAAATTCGCCGCAATAAAGAAACATTTGTGGGCTATCTTCTTATGGGAGCAAGCTTAAACGAAGCGATCAAACCGTATTTAAGCCAAGCGCTTAAAACGGCGCTAAATCCGTTTATTGCTACAATGACGACCATCGGTTTGGTATCCTTGCCCGGCATGATGACCGGCCAAATCCTCGGCGGTTCGCCACCGTTTGAAGCTGTGAAATATCAAATTGCCATTGTTATTTGCATCTTTTGTTCAATGGCCTTAACATCCGTTTTGAATATTTTCTTTAGTTTGAATGTTGCATTTAATGATTACAACATGCTTAATGACGAGATTTTTCTTGAATCCTAATCAGCGTAAACTTTTTTTTCTTGCATGCATTTTTTATCAAGGATTTCCGATGGATTTTGTAGTTTAGCATTGAACGAATGCCAAAGATGAGTAATAAGATAAAAGCCCTTTGAGAAGGCTACAGAGTTATGACACCACATGATTTTTTACCGACGCTAAAGAAGGTTTATTCCGAACTTGCCGCACGTCCTCAAAAGTATTTTTTTCTTGTTTTTCTTGTCCTGGTATTTTTTTTCGCATTTTTTGGTGATTATGGCATTCTGCAACGGTTAAGGTATGAGTATTTGCATTATAAATACCAAACCGAACTGGAAGAAGCTCGTCAAAAGACGAATGAGTTGAACGCCAAAATTCGAAAGGCCGAAGATTTGGAAGAAATTGAACGCGTAGCGCGCGAAAAATATAATTTAACCAAGGATGGTGAAAAGGTCTACATCATCAAATCTAAATAAACGTCGGTTATGAAAAGCTATACATCAAGTGTTTATAAGTATCGGCGACGCAAAACGATTGAGGTTGGTTTTGGCAAGATCAGCCTTGGCGGCCACCAACCGATTCGGGTTGAATCGATGGTAACAGCCGATACCATGAACACTGAAGCTGTTGTAAAGCAGTGCAGAGAATTGTACGATGTGAATTGTGAAATTATTCGTATTACAGCCCCAACGGTCAAAAGCGCAGATAACTTACGCAACATTCGCGATCAGCTTCGTAAAGATGGCATCGATACGCCATTGGTTGCCGATATTCACTTTACCCCCAAAGCAGCCATGAAAGCGGTTGAGTTTGTGGAAAATGTCAGGATCAATCCCGGAAACTTTGCCGATAGAAAGTGGAACCTGGATCGGGATTTAACGGATGATGAGTACAATGCCGAACTTGAACGATTATACAACGAATTCAAACTGCTCGTATTAAAAGCCAAAGAATATGGCGTTTCGATGCGAATCGGTACTAACCACGGGTCGTTATCCGATAGAATCATGAACCGGTATGGCGATTCGCCGCAGGGTATGGCCGAATCAGCCCTTGAGTTTGCGCGAATTTGTGAAGATTTGGGCTATCACGATATTTTATTTTCCATGAAATCTTCCAATGTTCGTGTGATGATAGAAGCCTACCGGGTTTTGGTGGCAAAAGCGGATGCGAGCCTGAAACATGCTTATCCTCTGCATTTAGGCGTTACCGAAGCCGGCGATGGCGATGAAGGTCGTATAAAATCCAGTATGGGGATCGGGTCGTTATTGGAAGATGGATTGGGTGATACCATCAGGGTGTCTTTAACGGAAAATCCGGTGCATGAAATACCCATTGGCTATGCAATCGTAAAGAAATACAACGACCGATTGTATGTTTCCGGGCAACGGGGGCATGAGCCCATCAATCAGTTAATTGATAATGGAAAAGGCGGCCAAGATGAAGCGCTGCCGTTTGATCCGTATGATTTCAAACGATTTCAAACACAGAAAATTGAATTAAACAATCTTTCATGTGGCGGGGATAGCTTGCCGAGGGTTGAAGTGGAAATCAAAGCGTCCATGGATGATCCTTCAGCCGTGGTTGATGACATTGTTAAGATCAGTCGTTTGGATGACACGGATTCCATTCGAGCTGAAATTTGCGGAATAAATCTAACTTCAATCGATCAGTTTAATGCGTTGGAAAGCCAATTAAAGTTGAAAGACATTGCACCGGTATTATCAGTTGGAATAACAGATACGGCTTTAGTTGATGAGTTAAAAGGACGCGCACCTAAAATACGATTAAATATCCGGGAAGGTGAAATGCTTTCTACGGAATTTTTGACCTCATTTGACCCCGGTACGGCATTGGAGTTTTGTTTCTTAAAGAAAAACGCGTCAAGCACATCAATAGCCGGCGTGTTGACTAAACTTGCGTTAAAATGCCGCAAAAACAATCTTTTTAATGTGTTCTTTTCTATTGAAGCTCTTGATAGCGCCTATGCGTACCGCAAGCTTGTTCAAGCCTTTAAAGCCGAAAATCTTGATTATCCGCTGATCATAAGATTTAATGCCAAGCAGATTCAGGATCGTCAGCAAGTATTGGTTCATAGTTCGATTCAGGCTGGGGCGTTGTTTAGCGATGGTATCGGTGATGCGTTGGCGATAACGTCGTCATTGAGCTACAATGATGAGATCAATTTTGCCTACAATATTTTGCAAGCCTCCCGCCTGCGTTTGTCGAAAACTGAGTTTATTTCGTGCCCGGGATGTGGCAGAACGTTGTTTGATTTGGAGAGAACCACCGAAAAGATCAAATCCAGAATATCTCACCTGAAAGGATTGAAAATCGGCATTATGGGTTGCATTGTAAATGGCCCCGGTGAAATGGCCGATGCAGATTTTGGTTATGTAGGAACAGGGAATGGCCAAATCAGCCTGTATGTTGGAAAAGAATGCGTACAAAAACACATTCCTGAAGCCGAAGCCCTAGACCGACTTGTAGACCTTATCAAAGAACATGGCAAATGGGTTGAACCAAAAGCCACTGAGTATCAAGTTTTATAATCTAAACCAAAAAAGCACAACACGCTAATGTTGTGCTTTTGATGCAATAAGTAGCTTTGGGGGATAGCCACTTTGTATAAAGCCTGAGGGCCGCTTTCGTACCCAGTGACATATCAAATGTATAAAATGATTATTAATGTAGGTATTAAACTATCTATTAACTAACTTGCATGAGTTTGCTAATGCCTAATTTTAGCTAACATTAGTTAGAAAAAAATCAATCATGAGAATTTGGCTTCCTTCGGAGTTGGCGGTACAAAAGTTGGATACAGGGTCTTTAGATCAACTGAGTTTAAGCAGTCCTTTTTTTATTGGGCGTGAGTCGGAACTCCGCGATTTAACAAAATTGGTATTAGACCCAAAAACATCATTGGTTTCAATTGTTGGTTTAGGAGGAATTGGAAAAAGCAGGCTGGCGCTTGAAATAGTTAAAAACGTTAAAGGCAAATATCAGGATGGCGTTTATTTTATCTCATTTGCTTCCATCAACAATCCCAATTTAATCTATCATCAAATCGCTGATGAATTGCAGCTTGCACCCCATGTGTATTATGACCTTCAAAGGCATTTAAAGGCGTACTTAAAACATAAAAAGTTGCTCATCATACTTGATAACTTTGAATCCTTAATATCAAATTTTGATCAATCTCTGAATGATTTAAGCCGATCGTTACTTAGCGAATTATTGATTGAGCCAAAAGAACTCAACATTGTGGTTACATCCAGAGAATCGTTGGGAATCCAAAAAGAATATGTTTATGAACTCAAGGGATTGCCTTACCCTAAAAACGACGCTGAAATTCAGATAGAACAATATCCGGCTGTTGATTTGTTCATTAATGAAGCCAAACGTTTAAAACCATATTTCAAATATTCTCAAGAAGATATCACACATCTGGCATCTATTTGCAAATTTGTCGAAGGTCTTCCGCTTGGCATTAAATTGGCGGCTTCTTGGGTAAAAACGTTGTCTTTAAAAGAAATCTGCGATGAAATGGCCATCAATTCAAATTTAGAGGCGGTTTCGATATCCGATATTCCGGCGCGTCATAAGTCGATGGGGGTTGTTTTTGATCAATCCTGGGATAAGCTATCGGAAGAAGAAAAGAAAACATTGATGGCGTTATCAGTATTTAAAGGCGGGGCATCCAAAGATGCTATTTTAAAATTTGATGATATATCGTTGGTTGTAATATCAAAATTGATTGATAAATCGTTGGTGCAGGTTTCATTTATAGATATCAACCAGGTAACTCGATATGATTTACATGAACTCTTAAAACAGTTTGTTAGAGATAAGCTCGAAAAATTACCGACGTTAAAAGAAAAGCTTTATAGCAATCACAGTAAGTTTTTTTTAGAAAAAGTTGCCAAACAAGCCGCAATTTTGCATTCCGGTGATCAATTTCAAGCATTTAAAATTTTTGATCCGGATTTGGAAAATATTCGGCAAGCATGGATATGGGCTGATCAAAACGAGCTTCATGAAGAAATGAATGCCGCAGTAATGGTATTAGGCTACTTTTATGATAGCCGCGGTTTAATCGTTGAAGGAAGCGGATTATTTGATGAAACAATAGACCGATTGATAAAAAACAGCGCTGCAAATTTGGAGGCGTCGGAAAATGAACGACTGAAATTTACGTTGTTAAAAAATCTTTTGATTAGGCAGGGATTGCTCTACAGTAGGCTCTCAAAATATTCAAAAGCAAAACATTATCTTGAAAAGAGTTTGGATATACTCAAGAAAATGCATGGTACTGAGGAAGAAGAAGCATTTTCACTGAATTATTTAGGGCATGTTGAAATGTTTTTGGGCGATTATCATAATGCCAAAATTCATTGCGAAAAAGCATTACGTGTCAGAAAAAATGCGGGTGATTTAATCGGATCGGCCGATGTGCTCATCAATATTGGATTCGGGGCACTGTTACTTGGGGATTTTTATGAAGCAAAAGCAATTGCTGAAGAGATTGTTCAAATATCCTTAAAAAAACGATATAAACGAGGATTGGCTATTGGATTGGGCTCATTAGGAATCGTCGGATTGCATCTGGGCGATTTTGAATCCGCCAAGAATGATCTCGAGCGAAGTTTAAAACTTTGTAAGGAAATTAATTTGAATTGGTTTGAGCCATGGTTTCAAACGCATTATGCCGAAGTTTTATTTGATTTCGGGCATATAAAACAAGCGTTAAATGAATCATACCAGGCCAAAGAATCTATTAAAATCATTGGCGATCAATTCAGGCTCATCTATGTGAAAAATAATCTGGCAAAAATCTTAATTCACACAAGCCAGTACGATGAGGCCTATCGTCATGCGTTTGAAGCCCATGAAATGGCCAAAGATATCCAACATGCCTATGGCGAAATTGCTTCATGTGATCTTATAGCGAAATTGGCATTAATAAAAGGGCTTTACGATGAAGCGGAGAAATATTGCTCAGAGGCAATGCAAAATATTGAAAAGTTTAAGCAAAAAAGTATCCTCAGCAGCATTTTGCGTACAAAAGCTCAAGTGAAAAATCATGAAAATAAATCTGAAGTAACACATGACTTGTTGAAGCAATCTATTTCTAACGCACTAGAAATTGGGGAAATGCCTGAAGCTTTAAGTTCAATGTTCGTTTTAAGTAAGATATTACTTGAAGAAAATGCTGAACATAAAAGTGCCAATCTGCTTGAAATCATCAATGGATTTAATTCAGCGCCATTTTGGGTAAAGAAAAAGACGCATCAATTACTATCTCAAATCCGCCAAACAAAAACACCCGAAATAAAAAAGGTGAAATTAAACAAGCCAATTAATGAACTCATCGATGATATTATGAGCTAACCGATTAGTGTTTGAGGACAAACTGATCGTATAGCCTTATAAATGAAGGGGAAGGTCCGCACCCAAACTCTTCTTTGAGCATTTCACGATAAGTTTCGTAGTATTTCGTTGCCATTGCTTTTTTCCCCAATAATCCTGACAGACGAATGGCGCTTTGATAGCCATAATCATCTATAGGGTTGATCTTGATCAACTCTTCCATGAGCGCTAAGGCATCTTCATACATACGATCTTCTTCGAGAAGATTGCCATAATGTTGAATGCATTTTTCCAATAACTTTTTAAAGTCATCTCTCTTTTCGGCGATCCAGTCATCGGAAAATTCAACTAAAAAGTCATCGAGATATAATGATTTGGCATGGTTAAAATGATTGTACGCATTTTCAATATTGCCTTTACGTTCATCTGCAATGCCATTTTCCACAGTGGTTTGAAAATCAATCCAATCAATCCAAATTAAATTGGTATTGACAGTGTACAATCCTTCATTGGTTGTAATTAATTCCGGCGATCGCATCAGCTTTCGAATAGAGGAAAGCGTAACGTGAAACGAATTGTTTAATTTTTTTTGATCGTGAGTTTCCGGCCAAATTTTATCTATAATTTTATCTTTTATGCACTGAGAAGGTTTACTTAAAAGAAGATATAAAAAGAGCTTTCTGGCTTTTTCGGATTGCCAATCGCTTTTGCTTAACGAGTCGGTTTCTTGATCCAGATAAACGCGCATATTTCCGAATCCATATAACCGAATTGATTTTTCTTGGGGTGTTTCAACGTTTAAAATGGTCTGCTGATTGTTTTCATAAAGCTTTGAAAACAGATTTTTAAAGGCTAGTTCTCTTTTTTTTAGATTCAATTCAGATGCAATATCCAGTGAACGTTTGTGAAGCAATTGCGATTTATCAGTTTTTACATCACACACGATAGCGCCGCGATGCAGAAACATCATTTCGTTGAATTTTCCGATTTTTTTTGAATGAACAGCGGCATCTTCAAACAAAAACTGAGCAGCCTGACATTGCCCTTCTGCCTTAGCAATTTCGGCTTTAACTTCTAAATGCCCTTCCACCATATGAAAAAATAATTCTTCAGAAAAATTCTGCTCGACAAAATGAAGCAAGCTTCGAGCTTTATGAGGCAGGTTTTCGCGGGAAAGAATAATAATTTTATAAAACTCAAATGCGGCTTGCAGCACTCTTGCATGAACCCCGGTAAGCGTAGCTTTGGCTTCATCTATATGCTTTAAAGCATCATTGTATTGTTTTTTTTCGATATAATACTCCGTCATAACCTGGAATAAGCATAAGAGTAACTCCGGGTTTGAGAGTTCTATGAATAGATGATGGCATTTTTGGAACTCGGATTCAATGTCAGTTTCATCTAAATAAAATGAGGTTAAAGCATGACCGTATAAGGCATGATGATAGAAGGAATCTGATGAGTACAAAACATCCTTTGTGCTGGTTTTTTGGAGTATCTCCTCGAAGATATGTCGGGCTTCAATTATTTTTCCTTGTTGAAGCAATTTTTTTGCAGAGTAAATACTCTTCACGGATGAGAGATCAAAATGTTAAAGACGAAAGAAATTTCTAAAAATGCCTTGGTAAAATTAGAAGATAAGTTTAAAAACCATATTTTAAAATTGCTCTAATATGATAGCAAATGTAACAAAAAACTCAATCCACATTCCATGGCATACATTCTAATAACTGGGGCATCGTCCGGTATTGGCGAAATTTTTGCCAATGAATATGCAAGACGGGGAAACAACCTGATATTAGTTGCCCGAAGTGAAGATAAACTGCAGGCCATTGCAAAAAGACTTTGGGAAGAAAGAAATGTTGAGGTCATTGTTCTAACGAAGGATTTATCGAAACCAGAAAGCGCTAGTGAAGTTTTTGAATTTTGCAGGTCCAATGATTATGACATTGAATTATTGATCAATAATGCCGGGTTTGGTATGATAAAGGATTTCCAGAATCAGGATATGAATAGAATTGAGCAAATGTTGCAGTTGAACATTTGTAATTTGGTGAAATTAACCCATTTGTTTTTACCTCAACTGATTAAACGAAATAAAGGCGGCGTTATTAATGTTGCTTCAACGGCTGCCTTTCAGCCGGTACCTTATATGACGGCTTATGCGGCTTCAAAAGCGTTTGTATTAAGTTTTTCGATTGGTTTGAAAGAAGAACTAAAAGGATCGAACGTTAAAGTTATGGCATTATGTCCAGGAGGAACCGACACGGCGTTTTTTGATACGGCAGACTATGAACGTTCAAAACTCATGATTCCTCTCGATAAACCTGAAGATGTTGTTAAAACAGCCATTGAGCGTTTTAGAAAAGGGGATAGTTTTGTGATAACGGGTTTGGCCAATAAAC
Source organism: Chloroherpetonaceae bacterium (assembly GCA_028277445.1). Lineage (GTDB taxonomy): Bacteria > Bacteroidota > Chlorobiia > Chlorobiales > Chloroherpetonaceae > JANQGG01. Next base: position 23,518 of record JANQGG010000047.1, read on the forward strand.
TGTTGATACATATTCAACGCTTTTTACCGAGAGATGTGGTAACAAAAGTAGCCGGCAAGCTATTTAAATGACATATTTTTAATACGATATTTTTGATTTAAAAATAATATAACTTATATTCAAAGCCCGTTTTTTTTATTGAAAGTGCTGGTGTAGCTCAATTGGTAGAGCAGCTGATTTGTAATCAGCAGGTTGCGGGTTCGAGTCCCATCACCAGCTCGTTAGAGTTTGGGGTAGGTAGCGAAGTGGTTAAACGCAACAGACTGTAAATCTGTCGACTGATGTCTTCGGAGGTTCGAATCCTTCCCTACCCACACTTGTGATCGCTGCTGATGTAGCTCAGTCGGTAGAGCACTTCCTTGGTAAGGAAGAGGTCACCGGTTCAAGTCCGGTCATCAGCTCTCCATATACTGGTTTGTTTATAAACTACGTCAGTGGCTCAATTGGTAGAGCAGCGGTCTCCAAAACCGCAGGTTGGGGGTTCGAGTCCCTCCTGACGTGCTTACATACATTATTTAATGCGTTTTAAATTCAATGGGTATTACTGATAAAGTCGTTAAGTATTACAATGATGTGGTCACGGAGATGAAAAAAGTAACCTGGCCAACACAACAAGAGCTTAAGGATGCGACTATAGTAGTTTTGGTGGTTGCGGGTATTTTGTCTGTTTTTACATTCAGTGTAGATTGGTTTATTAATGCAGTCATCAAGCAATTTCTAAATTAGATTTCCTCTGTTTTTATGGTTGAGCAAGAAGAATTAGATGAATCGGGTCATGAAGAAAAACAAGCCCAAGAGCCTGAAATCGAAAAGAAAAGGCTTCCGGGGGTAATGTGGTATGCAGTGCGAACGTATTCCGGCCATGAGCGTAAGGTAAAAGAGGCAATTGATAAAGAGATTGAAAAGTATGGTATTCAGGACAAAATGCCGACGGTTTATATCCCTTATGAGCGTTTTGTTGAAGTGAAAGACGGTAAAAAGAAAAGCAGAATGAAAAACGCTTTTCCGGGTTACATCTTGGTTGAAATGATTTTGGATAAGCAAACGAAAAGTGTTGTGATGGATGCACCCTCTATTATTGGTTTTCTGGGTGTTGATGATCAACCCACGCCGTTAAGACCAGATGAGATTAAGCGTTTGCTTGAGCCTGAACAGGATCAGGAACGAAAATCCGTTGAAAAAGCGCCTTTTGAAGTCGGGGGTGCGGTTAAGATCATTGATGGGCCGTTTAGCTCTCTAACAGGAGTCGTTCAGGAAGTGAATACTGAAAAGATGAAAGTTAAAGTTATGATTAACTTTTTTGGCCGCAGTACGCCTACAGAAGTTGATTTTTCACAAGTTAAGTTGGTTGCTTCGTAAAGAAGCGCAAAAAGTATTTTAGTCACATTTGGATTATAAGTTGAAATGGCAAAAAAAATAGCTGGTTATATTAAGCTTCAGATTCCTGCAGGGGGAGCTAATCCTGCGCCACCGGTTGGGCCTGCATTGGGTCAAAAAGGCGTCAATATAATGGAGTTTTGTAAACAATTTAATGCAAAAACTCAGTCGCAGGCAGGAATGATCATCCCTGTTGTGATTACTGTATTTTCGGATAAGTCGTTTACCTTTATTACTAAAACCCCACCTGCTGCGGTGTTAATTTTAAAAGAAGCTAAGCTCGAAAAGGGTTCCGGTGAACCAAATCGTAATAAGGTAGGAAAGTTGAGCTGGGATCAGGTTAAGCAAATTGCTGAGTTGAAAATGCAGGATTTGAATGCTAATGATGTTGATGCGGCTTCTCGTATGATTGAAGGTACGGCAAGAAGTATGGGAGTAGTTGTAGAATAACCTTGGTTTGTTAATTGTGGGAGGCGCGGCATGATAGAGCATATTGTGCTGCGCCGTTTATTTACCACAAAATTGTTTTGATTATGGCAGGAAAAAAAACAAAAGCGGCGCTGGCTCAATTAGACCGCTCTAAAGAATATGAGCTTAAAGAAGCCGTGGAAGTGTTGAAAAAAATCACGACCACAAATTTTGATGCTACTGTAGATGTAGCGATGCGATTAGGTGTTGATCCACGACATGCCGACCAGATTGTTCGTGGCACGGTTATGCTTCCTCATGGTCTGGGTAAAACATTACGTGTGCTTGTCATGTGTAAGGAAAATAAAGTTGATGAGGCCAAAGAGGCAGGCGCTGACTATGTTGGATTAGCTGAGTATGTTGAAAAAATTCAGAATGGCTGGACGGATGTTGATGTTGTGATTGCCACACCCGATGTGATGGGTGAAGTTGGTAAATTAGGTAAAATACTCGGCCCGCGCGGTTTGATGCCTAATCCAAAATCAGGTACGGTTACTATGGATGTGGCTAAGGCTGTCAATGAAGCAAAGGCTGGACGCATTGAGTTCAGGGTTGATAAAGCCGGAAATATGCATGCGCCAGTTGGTAAGATTTCATTTGATGATCAAAAATTAAGTGAAAACATCAAGGCGTTTATTGATGAAGTGGTTAAAGCAAAACCGTCGGCTGCTAAAGGTCAATATGTGCGAACAATTCATTTGTCTAGTACAATGTCGCCTAGTCTGAAGATTAGTAGAGATGTGGCAACTATTTAAAAGTTTAAACTGGAAAACAAGATATGCTCACACGAGAAAAAAAAGATAAAATCATTGAGACAGTAGCTGAGAAGTTAAATAAATCACAAGGCGTCTACCTTACGGAGTTTCAGGGACTGAACGTGGATGAAATTTCTGAGCTAAGACGTCAGTTCAGGGCTGCTGGAATTGAATATAAAGTTGTTAAAAACACGCTCATTAAAAAAGCGCTGGAAAAAACCGAGATTTCCGATAAGCTATGTGAAGGATTAAAAAATACTACGGCAATCGCATTTGGATATGATGATCCGATTGAGCCAGCGAAGGTGATCAAAAAGTATTCAAAGGATAATGAAAAGTTAAAGTTTAAAATTGCCTCGGTTGATGGGCAGGTTTTTGGCGCTGATCAATTAAGCGTGCTCTCTTCAATGTTGAGCAAAACTGAAAATATCGGTAAAGTGGCTGGTTCGATTAACAATGTTATTTCTAGCGTACCGGGAACAATTAATGCGGTTATGCGAAACTTGGTATCGGCAATTGATCAGGTTGCTAAGCAGAAATCTTAATAAAATTTACGCACTCAATTCAAAGCTTCTAATTATTATTTGAATTTTAAACGAAAAAAAGAGGAAAAACAGTAATGGCTGATATTGAAAATCTAGTAGAGGAAATTGGTAAACTATCGCTTACTGAAGCTTCTGAGCTGGTTAAAGCCCTGGAAGATAAGTTTGGTGTTAGCGCTGCACCTGTTATGGCTGCTGGTGTAGCTATGCCCGGAGCTGCTGCCGGCGGGGAAGCTCCTGCTGAAGAAAAATCCGAGTTTGATGTAGTTCTAAAGTCATTTGGTTCAAGCAAAATCAATGTCATTAAAGTAGTTCGTGCAGCTACAGGTCTTGGGCTTAAAGAAGCCAAAGAAATGGTTGACGGCGCACCAAGCACCATTAAAGAAGCTGTTTCTAAAGAAGACGGTGAAAAGCTTGTTAAGGAATTACAAGACGCCGGTGCAGAAGCAGAAATTAAGTAACGCTTTAAGCCAAATTTGAAGGTGTTGGGCAAAGTGTCTGCAACTGTTGCAGGGGCTTTGTCCTTTCACGTTTAGTGGTTATGTGAATAAGTTACGTTATTATTGCTAGATTGTGAGAAAATAGTGCAATCGTGTTCCCAGTTGATAGTTAAAGAGATTTTGAAGTATTCACAATTGTTCAAAAAGTGAGGCTACCGTGAAAGCAGCTCAGAAGAAAAAATTACAACGCATTTCATTTGCTAAGATCCCCAAATTCGTTGAACCTCCAGATTTATTAAAAGTACAACTGGATTCATACCGATATTTTTTGCAAGATGATGCGCCGCCAAATGAACGCAAAGACCAAGGGCTAGAAAGGGTCTTGCGAAACACATTTCCGATTACGGATACTCGGGGATTGTATTTATTAGAGTATAGCTATTATACACTCGATAAACCGAAGTATACCGTTCAGGAATGTATCGAGCGGGGTCTTACCTACGATGTGTCGTTAAAAGCTTGGCTCAAATTATCCTATAAAGATGAACCTGATGAAAACGACTGGAAAGAAACGATAGAACAAGAAGTCTATTTGGGTAAAATCCCATATATGACCGAACGGGGTACATTTATCATTAATGGCGCTGAGCGAGTCATCGTTGCGCAATTGCATCGTTCTCCGGGTGTTGTGTTTAGTGAGGCAACACACCCGAATGGAAAAAAAATGTACTCGGCTAAAATTGTTCCTCTAAGAGGATCATGGATAGAATTTCAGACCGATATTAACAATCAGCTGTTTGTTTATATCGATCAAAAGAAAAAGTTTTTGGCCACATCACTATTAAGAGCGGTAGGCTTCACGCGTGATGAGGACATTCTAAATTTATTCGATCTTATTGAAGAGCTTAAGGTTGAAAAGAATAGTGAGAATGAGCATCTCATCGGACGGTATTTGGCGTCTGATATCATAGATATGGCAACCGGTGAAGTGATTAGCGCACGAACCGTTATCGGTGAAGATGAAGTTCAAAAGATTTTGGATTCCGGCGTTTCCAGCATTAAAGTAAGTAAGTCGGAAAAAACAGTTGGCGTAGAAGGCCGTCATGCCAGCAGGAAAAAAACAAACCTGGATCTAAGCGTTATTACCACAACATTAATCCGTGATAAATCAACAACAGAAGAAGAAGCCCTGGAAATGATTTATCAGGAACTAAGAGCAAATGAAGCCCCTGATATTGAATCGGCTCGCGGTCTTCTTGAGCGAACGTTTTTTAATCTAAAAAAATATGATTTAGGTGAAGTTGGTCGTTATAGGCTTAATAAAAAGCTGGTTAACGAAATAAAGGAGTTCAGGGAATATGCGGCAAATGATGCTTCGTTAAAACCACTCATTAAAGATATTGAAGATAGAATTCTTCGCTTGGTATATGAGGGTGATGAAGAAGCCATTGAAGGTAAAGAGCTCGATGAAGATGTTACGGTTTTAACCCATTATGACATTATTGCCATCATTCAGTATTTAATCAAGCTGGTAAATAGCAGAACAGAGGTTGATGATGTAGACCACTTGGCGAACAGGCGTGTCAGAACGGTTGGCGAGCAGCTATCGGCCCAGTTTTTAGTTGGGCTGGCTCGTATGTCCAAAAACGTTAAAGAAAAACTTAATGCCCGCGATGCTGAAAAGATCACCCCATCTGATCTGGTAAATGCCAGAACGGTTTCAAGTGTGATTGCAAGTTTTTTTGCAACCAGTCAGCTTTCACAGTTTATGGATCAAACCAATCCCTTGGCTGAACTGACCAACAAACGACGCGTATCGGCGTTAGGCCCGGGTGGTTTGACCCGTGAACGTGCCGGGTTTGAAGTGCGCGACGTTCACTATACGCACTATGGACGTCTATGCCCGATTGAAACACCGGAAGGCCCTAACATTGGTTTGATTTCATCGTTCTGCTTATTTGCCGAAGTCAACAATAAAGGCTTTATAGAAACGCCTTATCGTCAGGTAAAAGAAGGTGAAGTTAGTGATGAGGTCATGTATTTGTCGGCTGAAGATGAAGAAAACCGAGTTACCGTGCCGGTAAATGTTCAGTTGGATGACAAACGAAAAATTATGGCTGAAACGGTTCAAGCCCGCCGAAAAGGCGACTATCCGGTAGTCGAAGCCGACGAAGTCGATTATATGGATGTTGCGCCAAACCAAATTGTAAGCGCGGCAGCTTCGTTGATTCCGTTTTTGGAGCATGATGATGCGAACCGTGCGTTGATGGGCTCAAACATGCAACGCCAGGCCGTACCGCTTTTAATTTCTGATTCACCATATGTTGGTACGGGTTTGGAAGAAAAAGTGGCCAGGGATTCACGTACGATTATTGTTGCTGAAGGAAATGGCGTTATTGAATATGTCAGCGCTGATGAAGTAAAAGTCAGGTATGACAAAAAAATTGAATCCGATGATAATGAAATAGAAGGATCGTTGCTTGATACCGAAGAAACCATCAAGTCTTACTCATTGATGAAGTTTAATCGCTCCAACCAAGATACCTGCATCAATCAAAAACCAGTGGTTTCCAAAGGACAGCGGCTGAAAAAAGGCGATGTTTTGGTCGATGGATCATCCACTGAATTTGGTGAATTGGCTTTAGGTAAGAATGTGTTGGTTGCCTTTATGCCTTGGCGCGGATACAACTTTGAAGATGCGATTGTACTCAGTGAAAGGCTTGTTTATGATGATGTCTTCACATCGATTCACATTCATGAGTTTGAAGCCACAGTTAGAGATACCAAACGCGGTGAAGAGCAGTTTACGCGCGATATTTATAATGTCAGCGAAGAAGCACTTCGCCATTTGGATGAAAACGGTATCATTCGTTGTGGCGCTGAAGTTAAAGAAAAAGATATTTTAATTGGAAAAATCACCCCGAAAGGTGAAACCGATCCTACTCCGGAAGAAAAGCTACTGCGCGCTATTTTTGGTGAAAAATCCAGCGATGTAAAAGATGCTTCTCTCCATGTGCCTCCGGGTATGAAGGGTGTGGTTATAAAAACAAAGCTGTTTAGCCGCAAGAAAAAGCTCAATGATGATATTAAAATCAAGGTTGAAAATCTTGAAAAAGACCATGCCCGAAAAGAAGTGGAATTGAAAAATAAATTCTTGACCCGCATGGAACATTATTTGGGCGGTAAAACATCCAAAGGGGTTAAAAATCAAAACGGTGATATTGAGGTAAAAGAAGGTGTGGTTTTTGATCGCAATGTTCTGGAAAAATTTGTTCCAACAAACAAAGTGGAAAAAATTGATACGGAACATGGATTTGTGGATGTTCAAAAAACCAATTCAATTGTTCGTCGCTTGATCAGCGAGTATCGAATTCGTATGAAGTCGCTTCAGGATGAGTTTGAAAACGAACGATATAAACTCAATATTGGTGATGAACTCCAACCCGGTATTGAAGAGCTGGCTAAAGTTTATCTTGCCCAAAAGCGAAAAATTCAGGTTGGCGATAAAATGGCTGGCCGTCATGGCAATAAAGGCGTGGTTGGTAAAATTGTACCGATTGAAGATATGCCGTTTATGGCAGACGGAACATCTGTGGATATTATCTTGAATCCGTTAGGCGTACCTAGCCGTATGAATATCGGACAGCTCTTTGAAACATCGTTAGGTTGGGCAGCTTCGAAATTGGGTGTGAAATTTGCGACGCCAATTTTTGACGGCGCTTCTTATATTGATGTGCAAAACAAACTCAAAGAAGCCGGATTGCCTGCTCATGGTAAAATTCGCCTTTATGACGGACGTACTGGTGAGCCGTTTGATGATGAAGTTATGGTCGGTTACATTTACATGATGAAATTAAGTCATTTGGTTGATGATAAAATTCATGCCCGTTCAACCGGACCATACTCATTGATCACACAACAGCCGTTAGGTGGTAAGGCACAGTTTGGCGGTCAGCGGTTTGGGGAAATGGAAGTCTGGGCTCTTGAAGCCTACGGCGCTTCACATATTCTTCAAGAAGTTTTGACCGTAAAATCCGATGATGTTTCAGGTCGAACGCGTTCTTACGAGGCGATTGTTAAGGGTCAAAACTTACCAGAACCTAACGTCCCTGAATCGTTTAATGTGTTGATTCGTGAATTGCAAGGACTTGGTCTTGAGTTAAGAATTGATGATAAAGTTCCTTGATCGATAATAATTACTGCTTACTAGTTTTGATGAAATTTCGTTTTAACAATTGTTGAAAAGGAGCCTGAATATGGCATTTGCATTTGGAGCATCTCCCTATAAAAGAGAATTCAATAAGATAAAGATAAGTATAGCCTCGCCGGAAAGTATTCTGGCCAGATCGCGCGGTGAAGTTCTTAAGCCCGAAACCATTAACTACAGAACTTATAAACCGGAACGCGATGGCTTAATGTGTGAAAAAATCTTTGGCCCGACCAAAGATTGGGAATGTTATTGCGGAAAATACAAAAGGGTTCGTTACAAAGGGATTATTTGTGACAGGTGCGGTGTTGAAGTGACCACAAAAAGCGTTCGCCGCGAACGTATGGGTCATATCTCGCTTGCGGTGCCTGTGGTGCATACGTGGTTTTTTAGATCGGTGCCAAGTAAAATCGGCGCTTTGCTTGATCTCTCTACCAAAGAACTTGAGCGCATTATTTATTATGAAGTTTATGTGGTGATCAATCCCGGCGAACCCGGTGACAAGCAAGGGTTGAAGATGCTCGACAGGCTCACTGAAGAGCAATACTACCAGATCATTACCGAGTATGAAGATAATCAGGATTTGGATGATGACGATTCGAACAAGTTCGTTGCTAAAATGGGTGGTGAGGCCATAAAAGCGTTGCTTAAATCATTGAACCTGAACCAAATTGCAAAAGAACTTCGCGTTATAATTCGGGATACACAATCCGAACAAAAGCGCGCAGATGCTTTAAAACGATTGAAGGTCGTTGAAGCATTTCGAAAGAGTTACGAGCCTATTCAAAAAGATTCAAAGCAAAAGGATGAATTTTCGTTAGAACCACCCGAACCGTATCGCTACGAAGGTAACAAGCCTGAATATATGGTTATGGATGTTGTTCCGATTATTCCACCCGAGCTAAGACCTTTGGTGCCTTTGGAGGGTGGGCGGTTTGCAACGTCCGACTTGAACGATCTTTATCGACGTGTGATCATTCGCAACAACCGATTGAAGAAATTGCTGGATATCAAAGCGCCTGAAGTTATTCTGAGAAATGAAAAGCGAATGCTCCAGGAATCTGTTGATGCGCTGTTTGATAATTCCAAAAAAGCAAATGCGGTTAAATCCGGCGATTCCAATCGTGCGTTAAAATCGTTATCCGATTCGTTAAAAGGAAAACAAGGCCGTTTCAGGCAAAACCTTCTCGGAAAACGCGTGGATTATTCCGGTCGATCGGTTATTGTTGTAGGCCCTGAGTTAAAATTGCATCAGTGTGGATTGCCGAAGCATATGGCTATCGAGCTCTTCCAACCGTTTGTAATTCGCCGTTTGGTAGAACGCGGATTTGCCAAATCAGTGAAATCAGCAAAAAAATTAATAGATCGTAAAGATCCGGCAATCTGGGATGTTCTGGAGAAAGTCATCGATGGTCACCCGGTAATGCTGAACCGTGCGCCAACATTGCACCGATTAGGTATTCAGGCATTCCAGCCGACGTTAGTGGAAGGTAAGGCTATTCATCTGCATCCACTCGTTTGTACCGCGTTTAATGCTGACTTTGATGGCGATCAGATGGCGGTACATGTCCCGCTTTCCCAAGAAGCTCAAATGGAAGCGGCTATGTTGATGCTTTCTGCCCACAATTTAATTCTGCCTCAATCGGGTCGTCCCGTAACTGTACCTTCTCAAGATATGGTATTGGGGGTTTATTACTTGACGAAAGCTAAAGATAACGAAAAAGGCGAAGGAACGGTCTTCTATGGTATGGAGGATGTGATCATTGCGTTTAACGAGGAGCAGGTGGGGCTTCATGCAAAGATATTCATCAAGTATGATGAGCCGCGCGAGGAAAAGCAAGATGTATTAAGGTATTTGGATGTTATTCCTGATGATCAGGCAGATAAAAAAGCGTGGATGAAAGCGCAGTTAGAACAGAAAAAATATATTGCCACAACCGTTGGACGGGTAATATTTAATGAGGTAATGCCTGAAGGTATCAAGTTTATCAATAAAGTACTCGACAAAAAGACCTCAAAAGAAATCATTGCTTATGTCATTCATCATGTGGGTAACACCGTAGCAACACAATTCCTGGATGATGTAAAACAGATCGGTTTCTATTTTGCCATGAAAGGTGGTTTATCAATTGCACTTTCTGATGCCGTTGTTAGCGAAACCAAAAAGAAGTTTATCAAGGATGCTACCAAAGAGAATAATAAGATCATCAAGGAATACAACAGTGGTACGCTAACTGAAAATGAAAAGTACAACAAGGTTGTAGATGTATGGCAAAAAGTAACCAACATTGTCGCTGAAGAATCCTATCAGTCGCTGAAGAATGATCGTACAGGGTATAATCCTCTGTTTATGATGTTAGATTCCGGCGCACGAGGTTCTCGTGAGCAGGTTAAGCAGTTAATTGGAATGAAAGGATTAATTTCGCGACCTCAAAAGTCTATGTCGGGTCAACCGGGTGAAATTATTGAAAATCCGATTATCTCTAATTTAAGAGAAGGTTTAACGGTATTGGAATACTTCATTTCAACTCACGGTGCTCGTAAAGGCTTGTCCGATACATCACTGAAAACTGCCGATGCCGGCTATTTGACGCGTCGTTTGCACGATGTGGCACAGGATGTTATCGTAACGGAAAAAGACTGTGGAACAGCATTGGGCTTACACATCAGACGAGAAATCGAAGAGGAATCGGGCAGTAAGATTAAATTCCATGAGAAACTTCGTGGAAGAGTTGCCCTGCGTAATATTGTGGATTCTGTAAATGATAAAGTGCTTGTAGAAGCCGGCCAGATGATTTTGGATGATCAGGTTGAAGAAATTAAAAACAATCCTGGAGTTGTAGAAGCTGACATTCGCTCGGTACTCACATGTGAAACAACGCGAGGTATTTGTTCAAAATGTTATGGAACAAACCTGGCTTCGGGACGACCGGTTGAAATGGGCGAATCGGTTGGCGTTATTGCTGCTCAGTCAATCGGAGAACCGGGAACGCAGCTTACGTTGAGAACATTCCACCAAGGCGGAACGGCCCAGGGCGGCGTTTCCGAAACTGAAATCAGGGCAGTTTATGACGGTCAGATTGAATTCGATAACATCCATTATGTGAATTATTCATGGATCAATCCGGAAGATGGCACTGAAGAAGTACAAAAAGTTGTCACACGTAAAAACGGTATGCTTCATATCGTTGATCCGGCTACGGGAAAAATTCTTAAAAAGCATTATGTGCCTTATGGCTCAAGGTTGTCATGCGAAGATGGTATGGAGATTGCTAAAGAGCAATTGCTTTTCAGCATTGAGCCAAACAACACACCGATTCTTGCCGAGAGAGATGGTTATGTAAAATATGTTGATATTGAACGAGGCGTCACTTACAAAGAAGAAAGTGATCCACAGACCGGTCACGTGCAACGTGTGATTATTAACTGGAGAAGCCGAATTAAGAATTTAGATATTCGAGAGCCGAGATTGCAACTGGTGTCTGAAGATGGCGAAGTGTATGCCTCTTATCCGGTGCCAATTAAAGCAAATCTCCTGGTGAATGATGGAGAACAGGTCAAAGCCGGTGAATTTTTAGCTAAAGTACCGAGAGATTTATCTCGCATGGGTGGTGATATTACGGCAGGTCTGCCTCGTGTAACTGAATTGTTTGAAGCACGAAATCCAACTGATCCGGCAGTGGTTACAGAAATTGACGGTTTGGTTAGCTTTGGAAACCAACGCAGAAATAACAAAGAGATTAAAGTTACCAATGAATTCGCCCAGGAAAAAATCTATCTTGTACCAATCGGTAAACACATTTTAGTTAATGAAGGCGATGAAGTGCAGGCCGGCACGGCCATTACCGATGGTGCAATTTCACCGCAGGATATTCTGCGAATTCAAGGTCCGAATGCTGTACAGCAATATTTGGTAAATGAAATTCAAAAAGTTTACCAGATTAATGCGGGTGTTGAAATTAATGACAAACACCTTGAAGTAATTGTTAGGCAAATGCTTCAAAAAGTTCAGGTTCAGGATCCGGGCGATACGGTGTTACTGCCAAATGATCTTGTAGATCGGATATATTTCAAACAGATCAACTCAGAAATGGCCGGTATGGCTAGGGTGACTGAAAAAGGCGATGCACCTGCTAAAATTCAAGAAGGTGAACTTTATCAGGTTGATGAGATTAAAAAGCTTAACCGTGAGCTAAGAAAGAATTCCAAAACTTTGATTGGTTTTGAATCTGCTGTGCAGGCAACGTCTCGACCCGTACTTTTGGGTATAACCAGCGCTGCGCTTCAAACCGAAAGCTTTATTTCAGCAGCATCGTTCCAGGAAACAACCAAAGTCTTAACTGACGCTGCTGTAGAGGGTAAGATTGATAGTCTTTTGGGATTAAAAGAAAATGTGATTGTTGGTAAATTAATTCCAGCCGGTACAGGTCTCAGAAAATACCGTAATCTTCGAATTGAAATGAAAACGCTGGAAGAACAAACCGATCAATCTGATTTGGATTCTCAAACCAAAGATCAAGAGTTATTAATGGGAGAATCCTAAACAATCAATTTTTACAAAATAACAAAGCGCCTGAAAGGGCGCTTTGTTTGTTTACCGACATTTTGGAAATCGCTTGATATACCATTTCACATTTATCAATATTTTCGAGACATTGAAACGTCATAAATTTGTAAATAACTCTCAAAATACATTGGTGTGAACGATTACAGCCAGCGCAGCTACCTTTCGGCCATTGAAGCGGCTAAATTTCTTAAAATGCCCGTATCAAAACTGCATCGATTGGCTAATGAGCGCCAAATTGACTTTATGGTTTCAGGTAGCGGTCAAATGCGTTTTTCCTTATCAATTTTGAAAGATTATGCAATAACTCTCAAAGAGGATCTGTTGGAAAAACCTCAAAACTCAATTTCACGGGAAAATTCAATTGTATTGGATGGCACCGTGCAAACCATTATTGCATCGAGTTCAACATCAATGAAAGAGTTGGAGGATGAATCCGTGCATTTAATGGTAACTTCACCGCCATATTTTAATGCAAAAATGTATTCACGCGATTTTATCGAAGGTAATCTGGGTGATATACACAATGTGGATGATTGGTTTGAGCAAATTTCAAAAGTATGGCAAGAAACGTTTCGCGTGTTGCAGGCCGGAAGAAAAATGTTTATCAACATTATGAATTTACCAATTCGCCAAGAAGGTGGTGGTTTTCGAACATTAAATTTAGTGGGTAGAACGATAGATGTTTGTCAATCCATCGGATTTATCTTTAAGCGAGATATCGTTTGGCATAAAACCAATGGCGTTAGGGCTCATTTTGGAACATACCCATATCCGGGTGGAATTTTAATTAACAACATGCATGAATTTATCCTGGAATTTGATAAGCCTGCAAAAAAGACGAACATTAGCAAATACAAACATTTAACAGAGGCTCAAAAAGAGGCTTCAAAACTAGATAAAGCGTTTTGGCTTAAAATAAAAAACACGGATGTCTGGCAGTTTGCGCCTCAAGGCAGTGGCGACAGAAGATCTCACATTGCGCCTTTCCCGCTGGAACTTCCTTATCGATTGATCAAGGCCTTCAGTTATGTCGGTGAAACCGTGCTCGATCCATTTTTGGGGTCGGGTACAACATGCATGGCAGCGGCACAATTAAAACGTCAAGGTGTCGGATATGAAATCAATCCTGAAATTGCCAGAGAGGCATTAGATGCGTTAAAAAAGTATAATGAAGGCTCTAATAGCCCATAAAGTATGGAATTATGATCCGTGGATGATTTTGAAAAGCTGTCTCAAAAAGGCTACAGGAAAGGCAGCTCTTTAATGATCAAACAAAACAACTATTGTTTCTTTTATGAAACGGCCTCCTATAAATCAATTCAAAAATAATTAGCTATAGTCATAAATCATAAGTAGGCAGTGATAATGGCATGTGGTAATCCAGTAAAACTTCACGGCGTTTAAGCGCTCATGCTAATGACGCATGATTATAGCTATAACAAGGGGTTGCAACCCTTGTTTTCGAAGCCACCTCCCAGAGCGTGAGATAAGAACATGTCATTACCTTATTTGTCAATTCCCAAATATGAAAACTTCCAATGACAACATATTATTGTTCCCTGAGCAGTTTGTTGAGAGGTATGCTATGCATAACCGAAGGGAAAATAATCCTCAAAATCGGCATTTCGGCTACGCTCAATGCACGATTTTATTATTGTCATTATGTTTTCTTCCCTCACCAAAAATTTGCACTATCGATGAATTGTTGTATTCTTGATAAGTTGATGTTATATTGGACTTAACTTCTGTTGCCCGTAGCATAGTATTCTTGATCTTCCAATGATGGAATTTGCCACCTCTCTTTGAGAGTACAGTGCAAATCGGAGAGAGTAAACCACTTCCTGGAAGCCGCCTCCGCAAGCGGAGGGCAAAAAGCGCCATTACCTTTTGTGCTTTTAGCGTACCACGCCAAAAATTTTAATTTCTAGTCACTAAAAAATTAGCTCTATGAAAAAACAATTTACCATTTTTGTGTTGTTCTTAGCAGTATTTGGATTAAGCGCATCTTTAAGTGCACAACCATCGGCTACGACAACATCGCCAACTTTGATAACATCGACATCTGCAGTATTTGGTTGCAGTCTTGATGACAATGGAGGCTCCCCTATCACTCAGGGAGGTGTTACGTGGAATACTACCGGGTTACCTGAAGCATATACGCACGATACTTGGGATTTTTTTGAGGGGGGTGATCTTTCTGTAAATATTTATAGCTTACAACCCGGAACAACGTATTACGTTAGGGCCTGGGCTTGGGATAATACGAATCTTGTTTATGGTTCTGAAATAAGTTTTACTGTGCCGACGCATCCAAATTGTATGATAGTTAATAATCCCAATCACAATAATAGCTTACAGGGAGGCCCATACAACATGACGTTTGGGCAATCATTTACCGCTACATGTTCGGGCGTCCTTGATTATGTAGAACTTTATAGTACATTTGATACTACGCTTACTGCCGGTACATTTAAAATTTATTCAGGTGAAGGATATGGTGGAACGTTATTGGGATCAGGCGCTTATTCCTCAACTTCTTATGATCAAATGGATGGCATGAAGTTTACTACTTCCTCTTCGGTTACTATTACATCAGGAAATGTATATACATTTCAAATTGAAAGTGGCGACCATATGAATGGTTTGAGAGCTAGTGGAGGAAATCTTTATTCAAATGGACAAGCTTATTATAATGGATCAGCATACCCTTCTGATGATTTTATTTTTAAAGTTTCTTTGGGACTCCCGCCAACGGTATCGACAACGGCAGCGTCTACTATTGCGACAACGTCGGCCACATTGGGTGGTAATGTCACGGATGATGGCGGTGCAAGTGTTACAGAGCGCGGCGTGGTGTATTCATCTACAGATTCAAATCCTGAGATCGGTGATGCGGGAGTGACTAAAGATGCAAATGGCTCAGGTACGGGGTCGTTTTCGGAGAGCATCGGCAGTCTTTCAACT
>JANQGG010000063.1 GCA_028277445.1 Chloroherpetonaceae bacterium
GCATTTACGTTATTGGTCACCCTGAATTAATTTCAGGGTCTCAGAAAATGCCAATTTGGTTGAGATGCTGAAAACAAGTTCAGCATGACTAGAAAATGAATGTCATTTTCTGTTTGTTTATTGTCAAATATTTGAGCTCGATATGACAAAACAAGAACGGCAGTTTAAAATTAAAACCTTTATTTCAAGCAATGAGTTGAGTAATCAAACCGATTTGCTGGAAAAGCTCAAAGCAGAAGGTATTGATATCACACAAGCCACTCTTTCGAGGGATTGCAATGAAATTGGCGTCGTTCGCGCGCCATCCACAAACGGGTATAAGTTGATTTTGGATTTCCCGAAAGAAGTACAGGGGCTTAAAAACTTGATTGGATTGGAGATACTGAGCATCAAATCCAACGAATCCATGATTGTAATAAAAACTTTACCGGGGAGAGCTTCGGGGGTTGCTTCATTTTTAGATTCTTTCGAAAATTCTGATATTATCGGAACACTGGCCGGTGATGATACCGTACTCGTTGTACCATCATCCGTTGCCAAAACAAACAATGTGTTAAATTTTATACAACATTCAATTTCTGAAAATTGATTAACCGTATCATCTCATGAGTTCATCAAAACCTGAAAAAATCGCTGTGGCCTATTCCGGCGGTTTAGACACATCAGTCATGATTAAATGGCTTTCCGACAAGTACAACGCCGAAATTATTGCGGTTACCGGAAATCTTGGGCAAAAAAAAGAGATTGAAAATCTTGAAGAAAAAGCCATTCAAACCGGCGCCAGCAAATTTCATTTTCTTGACCTTAGAAAAGAATTTGTCAATAGCTACATTTGGCCGGCATTAAAAGCCGGCGCGCTTTATGAAGGCATCTATCCGATGGCAACAGCTCTGGGAAGACCGCTGCTGGCCAAAACGCTTGTTGAAGTTGCTCTTAAGGAAAATTGCACCGCGCTTTCTCATGGATGTACCGGAAAAGGAAACGACCAGGTTCGATTTGAAGTCGCTTTTGCAACGCTTGCTCCTGAATTGAAAGTTTATGCGCCGCTAAGAGATTGGGAATTTAAATCCCGAGAAGATGAAATAGCCTACGCCCATGCCAATAACATCCCAATTAAAGCAACAAAAGACAATCCGTATTCTATCGACGAAAACATCTGGGGCACCAGTATTGAATGCGGCGATCTGGAAGATCCCATGAACCCGGCGCCCGAAGACGCCTACCAAAGCACCGTATCGCCAGAAAAAGCGCCTGATGAACCTCAAACCATCGATATTGAATTTATCCAGGGTGAACCTGTCGGCGTCAATCATGAAAATCTGGATGGGCTTGAACTCATTGAAAGACTCAATGCCATTGGTGGAAAACACGGCATCGGCCGAATTGATTTGGTAGAAAATCGATTGGTTGGCATTAAATCCCGCGAAATCTACGAAGCCCCTGCGGCAAGCATTTTGCATTTTGCGCACAAAGAATTGGAACGCTTAACCCTTGAAAAAAACGTGTTCCAATACAAGCAAAACATCGAGATTGATTACGCCAATCTGATCTATAACGGCCAGTGGTTCTCTCCAATGCGCTCTGCATTTGATGCGTTTATCACAGAAACACAAAAGCCTGTTACGGGACTGGTTCAATTAAAGCTTTATAAAGGCAATATTATTTTACAGGGACGCAAATCACCGCATTCCTTGTATAATGAAGAGCTGGCCACTTACACATCTTCGGATACCTTTAATCATAAAGCTTCGGAAGGATTTATTCATATTTACGGACTGGGACTTAAAACATTCAGCCAATCGTTGGAAAGAAATGTACCAAAAAAGAAATCCATTTCTGTTAAAACAGTGGATGCAAAAAAAGTGGTCTTTAAATAATTTCTGAACCGGCCTAAGTTTCATTCTGGTAAAGAGTTATGCTTCCGGATGCAGATTTTCTATGGCATAACGTTCTGATACCCTAAACCTTGTAGCGGGATAGTTCGTTTATAATTAGCTAACAAGGGCAACGAGTGAGGTTGCCCTTGTTACTTTTATCTGATTGATTTGATAACTGCAGATTTAAGCCATTGTTTAGGCTGCTGTTTTTTGCTTATAACGCCTTTTAAGTTGTCTGGCCAGCATTTCAGAGAGAATAGGATCAAACCGCCTAAGAATTTTCGTTTGCCTCCACGCCTGAGTTTTTTGGCCAAGAACATCTAAAACCACCCCCAAATTGTAATGCGCTTGTATATGATTTTTATCGCATTCAATGGCTTTATGAAAATGGTCGCGTGCTTCATCAAACAATCCAATACTGCCATAAGCAACACCAAGTTCATGATATGCGTCAGCAAATTTTTGTTGATGTTTAACAGCTTCATGCCATGCATCAATTGCCAGGTCCGTTTCGCCTTTTTCAAAATATAACACCCCTAATTTATACCAATTCGCTGAGTCGTGGGGATTTTTGAACGTTTCAAGTCGAAATATCTCCAACTGAAGATCATCATTATTGACGTGTTCGCACATAATGATCGGACGCAGCAAAAACATGCGGTAGTTTTTCTCAGATAATTTCATAAGCCAGATTGTTTCATTTAACGTAATCGTAATAGACAGCTTTGTTTCCATAACCTGTCATTTAAATTGCAGTCCTAATCTAGCTCTGGCTTCTAATTCATTCATTAGGCTCAACTAAACTTTTAATAACTCTAATGACAATTGGTTTGCTTTTAGACGAACGATACCTTTTTAGGAGAAATCAACGCTCAAAAACGGCTTAAAAAATCAGTTATATGATCTTTTTGAAACATTTAAACGCATGATATGAGTTAGCACAATAACGATTTCTTGTTGATTTCTTTTAAAAACCAATTTGCACATGACAACCCTAGTATTGATTTTTGTTTTTTTAGTCTCGTTTTTTTCCATGGAGCTTATCACCTGGGCAGTTCATAAATATGTCATGCATGGTTTTCTTTGGGTACTCCACCAGGATCATCATGAAAACCGTCATGATCGGTTTGAAAAAAACGATCTCTTTGCAGTCTTGTTTGCCCTGCCAACAGCTTGTATGATTATTTTTGGGCTGCATCTCCATTTGGAGATACTTTCCACGATTGGTTTTGCAGTCTTTACTTATGGCATCGCTTACTTCTTGCTCCACGATGTCATTTTTCACAAACGCTTTTCTTTTCTTCGCATTAAACCCAAACATCCGTATTTGATCCGGCTGATTCGTGCCCATGTGGCTCATCATAGCATTAAAGAAAAAGAAAATGCTGTTTCGATGGGCTTTTTATATGCCGGTAAAAAATATGCCCTCTAAATCCTTTTATTTTTAACGGTTTCGTTTAGATTTAGCTAAACATTTGCAAACAATAGTGTTCATGAAAGTATTAATTTTCTGCGCCGGAGGTTCGGCCAAATGGGGCTATTACTTGGGCATTCCCAAACCACTGATCTTACTGAATAAAGAATCCATCCTTGGACGCACGCTTCGCCTGCTCAAAAAGCTAAAAGTCAGCGATATCACCATTGTTGCAACAGATCCCATTCTTAAGCAACCCAACTGCGATTATTTTGAACCGGCTTCTTCACGCTGGTTTGTCGAAACCCTGATATCCACGGAGGCGCTCTGGCAGGAAAAAACAGTGGTTTTAATGGGTGATGTGTTTTATACCCAGGAGGCCTTAAAAACCATTTTAAACACCGAAAGCAAAACCATGAAGTTTTATGGCCGATCCGGCAAAAGCTTGTTTTCGCATAAAGCGCATGGCGAACTGTTTGGCATTTCGTTTCCAAAAAGCGACTCGGCGCTTATTCATGATCATGCCCAAAAGGTTATAAAAGCCGCTAAATCGATGGGTCATGGTAAAGCCTGGCAATTCTACCGCAGCATTGCCGGATTTGAACTGGATGAAAAGAAAACTGAGGAAAACTATTTTGTTGAGATTGACGACTTCACCGACGATTTTGATACGCCCGAAGAATACGATCTGGCTGTGTTCCGCTACAGCCTGGTCGCCTCTAAAAACCCGATCAAACAAGCCATCTTGTGGGTTTGGGTAAATGTGCTTGACCCCATATCCATCAAGTACTTTGGAAAACCGCTATATGCGTAACATTTATTTCATAATCCATGATAAAAGACCATGATTTAAGGTCTTTTAAAATCATTCAAAAAATGCCCCACTCCTACAATAAAATCTGGATTCATGCCATTTGGTCGACAAAAAAACGATTGCTTATTTATTACACACCAAGTACACATATTAAAATTCACGCTGCAACTGGTTTAATATCTTTGTAGCTTGATTCTTTCACCTGGCTGAGTTCCCAATTGTTTTGCAAATTTAACCAGAATTGAGGCGAGCCACCCAAGGCTTTTGAAAGCTTCATGGCAAGTTCTGCATTAAATCTTAATTGAGATTGGCATATTTTATTTATGGTATCAACAGTTTCCCCAATATGTGCTGCTAGTTGCTCAACCGAAAGATTTAATTCTTCCAACTCATCTAATAATACTTCACCGGGATGAACCGGCGTTACATAGGTCTTGTTCATAAGCTTAAAATTTAATGGTAATCAACAATTTCAACATCATACGCATTGTCGTCTTTCCAAACAAAGCAAATTCTATATTGATCATTTATCCTAATACTGCATTGCCTTTCTCTAGAACCTTTTAATTTCTCAAATCTATTTCCTTTAATTTCAATCAAATCGTTAATAGAACTTACAGCGCCTAACCTGGCCAATTTAATTTGTGCTTTTTTATGCAATTCTTGTGGCAAAGTTTTAAGTGAAATCTTGGAGATTTTTCCATAATTAATATCTTCAGTACCTTTTGTTTTAAAGTTTATTAAACTAAAATTTTAATTTATTCCCAATTTTCAATATATGTCCGAATCCAAAGCATCGAAAAACAAAGAACTCCTCTGGCAAAGCCGTTTTTCCGAACCGTTTGATGAAGAGGCCTTAAAGTTCTCCTCGTCGGTTGAAGTCGACTGGCAACTCTATAAAGACGATATTCAAGGCTCCATTGCCCATGTGACGATGCTTGGCGAAGAAGGCATTATTTCGGAGGAAGAAGCCACACAAATTATTGCCGGACTTCAAGACATTGAACAAGAATTCGACAATGGCAAGATCGATCTGGATTGGCGATTGGAAGACATCCACACCGTGATTGAAAACCGCCTTAAAGAAAAAATTGGCGATGTGGCCGGCAAAGTCCACAGCGGCCGCAGCCGAAACGACCAAGTGGCTACCGACACACGGCTATACCTGCACCGAACCATTTCCGATCTTAAATCAGCTTTAAACGATTTAAATCAAACGCTTTATAACCGAGCAGAATCCCATCAGGATGTCATCATGTTTGGCTATACGCATTTGCAACGCGCGCAGCCCATTCTGATCTCGCATTACTATTTAGCGTACCTGGAGATGTTTTTGCGCGATATTGAGCGTTTGGATGATCTTTACAAACGCGTTAACCGCTCTGCGCTTGGCGCAGCTGCGTTTGCCGGATCAAGCCTGCCTTTAAATATCAACCGCACCGCTTCCCTGCTTGGGTTTGAATCACCGTTTCGCAACAGCACCGATGCCATCAGCGATCGGGATATTATCATTGAGTTTATATCGGCATGTTCAATTATCATGATGCATCTTTCGCGATTTGCCGAAGATGTCATTCTTTGGAGCTCCGAAGAGTTCAAGTATTTACAGCTCAGCGATTCATTTTCTACCGGCTCTTCTATAATGCCGCAAAAGAAAAACGCCGATATTGCTGAACTGGTTCGCGGCAAAACCGGGCGAGTGTATGGCGATCTTATGAACATCTTAACCATTATGAAAGGTTTGCCGCTTTCTTACAACCGCGATATGCAGGAAGATAAACCGCCGCTTTTCGACGCGGCAAAATCAACTTTGGATAGCGTTCGCATTTTTAATCGTTTGATCCAAAACACCACCATCAATCGCGAACGACTTAAAGCTTTGACCGAAAAAGATATGAGCCTGGCAACGGAAATTGCAGAATATTTGGTTGAAAAGAATATCCCGTTTCGCGATGCGCATCGAATTACCGGTAAAATCGTCACATATGCCCTTGAGCATCAAACATCGCTGCCGGATATGTCGCTTGATGTCTATAAAACGTTTTCATCAGTGATTGAATCCGACATTTACGCTGCACTAACACCGGAATCTAGCGTCAATCGAAAAAAATCTCAAGGAAGCACATCACCGGCATCCGTGAAACAGCAACTGGCCTGGCATAAAGCAAAATTAAGTCAAAGTTAATTCGGCTTTAAATATACAGTATCAGGACCAGATACTTTAAACACGTGACAACAGTCTGAACTTATGACAAATTCTTCTTCAAATGATAAGTCATTTCTGTTACCTTCAACAATTATTTCAAGATTTTTATTAAATGCCACTTCTCTAAAACTATCATCAAAAATAGTATATACACCGCTATTGTTGGGAAAAAATTGATCATAATAATAACTGAGCTCATAAATTATATTAGGATCGTTTTTGTTGATAGTTTTAATAATTACTGAATCAGCACTTCTATTATCTTCAAATAAGACTTTAATATAAATTTGGGCAAAAATGGTAGTACATACAACATCTCCACAAAAATCAGGAGAATTGTCACACGGTTGTGAACATGAATAAACTAAATTTGAAATAAGTGTAATTATAATGAGGTTACGTATCACAGAGATGTCTATTAAATGGATTTTGTACAAAAATACAATCTAAAGTTTAAAATTTTATTGAACACCTTTAGTGTTTCTTGTTTTAACTCCTCCAAATCTCTATTATTCCAAATTACAAAATCGGCTTTTTCAATGAGCTTTTCCTGGGGCCACTGATTGGCCATTCGTGCACGAACGGCAGCTTCTGAAAGACCCGAGCTTCGCTGAACGCGTGCGATGCGTTTGTCTATGTCGGCGGCAACGACAATCACCTTATCCAAACCTTTTACGCCACCCGCTTCAAACAAAATGGCCGCTTCTTTAACGAGGATTTGAACGCCGCGTTTTATGGCATCTGTTTTTGCATTGTCAAATGCTTTAAAGACTTTCGGATGAATCAAACGGTTAATGGCGTCCAGTTTGGCTTTATCCTGAAAAACAATGCTGGCAATTCGCTTTCGATCTGGCACAAAGCGATCTGACGTTGTAGAGATGTTAATATCGGATCCAAAAAGTTGCTTTAAGCCTTCGATAACCTCATGATCCTCTTCCTGCAAGGTTTTAGCCACCTGGTCAGCATTGAAAACATCGCACCCAAGCTCTTTGAGAATTTGGCAAACCGATGATTTACCGCTCCCGATTCCCCCGGTTACGCCAACGGTATAAAATGGATGATCTGATTTGGTTTGATTCATCATGTATTACAAATTGCGACGTTTATTTTCCATGGTTTCAAGAGCTGCTTTGAGAATCTTTTGCCAGGTTTCTTCATTTTCTTTTAATGTCTTGAGATCGTTATAAAATTTATCTTTTGTTGTTTGATGTTTTTGAAAAACGAGATTCAAACTATCAACTTTATTGAACGACTGTTTTTGCAGTGAATCGCTCAGCGTT
This sequence comes from Chloroherpetonaceae bacterium, assembly GCA_028277445.1. Lineage (GTDB taxonomy): Bacteria > Bacteroidota > Chlorobiia > Chlorobiales > Chloroherpetonaceae > JANQGG01. The sequence goes on from JANQGG010000063.1 coordinate 7,592, forward strand.
TCGTAAGCTGCATGAACAATCATAATATCAACATAACAGCGAACAAAGGCTTCATTTTCCGGCAATAACGCAGATTCATTTTTTGAGCAAGCCGTTAAACTTACGCCCATCAACATATGAAACGCCAGAAAAACAAACCCGAGGCGTTTTAAGATATGTTCGTTGCGTTTTAACCCTGAATTTTTTTTGAAAACCCCATCAAATACTGAAACCATAACGTTATAAAATGATAAATGGAAAACTTCAGACAAATTCGTTTTGGAAATATAATTAAAACGCTATTGTTTGAAACGATGATCTTAAGGGTTTCGTTTTAACATACATGCAATCTGACATTGCTGATAAAAAATCTTAACAAATCAATTCCTAAACATTATGGCTTATCAACAACCGAATTTACCTTACGAAAAAAACGCGCTAGAACCCCACATTTCCGCGCAAACTTTAGATTTCCATTATGGAAAACATCACGCGGCCTATGTAACAAAATACAACGGCTTTGTTAAAGACACCGAGTACGATGTCATGTCGTTGGAAGACGTGATTAAAGCATCTGCAGGTGATGCTTCAAAAGCTGCAATCTTCAACAATGGCGCCCAGGCATGGAACCACACATTTTATTGGAATTGCATGTCCCCAAACGGTGGCGGCGCACCAGGCGGAAAACTTGCCGAACTGATTGATCGCGATTGTGGGAGTTTGGATAATTTCAAAACGGCGTTTAAAGATGCAGCAGCAACTCAATTTGGCAGCGGATGGGCTTGGCTGGTATTGTCTAACGGCAAATTAGATGTTGTGAAAACGCTTAATGCCGCCAATCCGATGACTGAAGGTAAAACGCCGTTATTAACCATTGATGTCTGGGAACATGCCTATTATCTGGATTTTCAAAACCGAAGACCGGATTATATCGATACGTTTTTGGATAAACTGGTTAATTGGGCGTTTGTTGAAGAAAACTTAAATGCAGCCCTTTAAAGGTTTTCTATTAAAAAAGCTGCTTCAAATGGGAAGCAGCTTTTTTCAATATTACGGGTTGCTAAAACCTAACCCCTTATTTTCTAATTTTACTACCCTAGCCCCTTTTGGAATTTCAAAATCAAATTTAAAGTCGGGACGATTTAACTCCCGATCGGAGTAAACAATGATGAGTTCTTTAGATCGATTTGATGTATTGGAAACAGGGTTAGATAAAGAAACAAATTCGATCACATTTGGCAAAATCACGTCGCGCTCACCTACAGGCACTAACTCAAATTCCCGATAATTTGCCATGGCTCGTTTTCGGCCATTCCCATCATAAATTTGGATAGATTCAACGGTTGTTTTAGTTGAATCCACCATAATAGCGCGTTGCCGAGTACCTTTGAGGTAATAACCAATTTTACTTTTTTCCGAAGTTATTCGTTCAATCTGCGTGGGATCAATGCTAAAACTGGGTAGTCCTAAAAACGCATCGGTTAACTGTGTAAAATCAAATGGAAGCCCCATCAAAAAGCGATTGAAATTATGAGGATTGTTTTCACCCACCAAAACTTCACCGCCAAAAACATTGTAAATGAAAATACTATCAGCCCGAATCAGCGCATCCAATACCGTAATACCAAACATTACCGATCCCCTGATTTGAATAGCCTCGCCTCGTTTTACTTTAATATTGCAAAACATGCTTTTTTTCATCTTGGGGGTTTTTATCCAAATATCCGCCTGACCATCAATCGTTTGAATGTAATGTGCCGGGCTTGTTGCATCAGCCAGAAGATCAAGCAACTCTGGTTTAAATTCAACATTTGTTTGAGGAATATCAAGATATAAGGCCTGACGAGACGATGAGCAAGCATTTAAAGCAAACGCTATAACAAGCAGAAAAAGTACTGATCGTGTGGTTTTTTTCATCATAGAAATAAAAAATGCGGAATTAAAATATGTTCCGCATTATTAACAGCAATCCATGTCTAGAGGTTTAAATTAAACTGGGCTTAATTTATGCCATTTCAATTCGTGGTTCAAAATTACCCATTTCTGAATATATGGCTTGAACCCCTTGTTGCAAAAAACTTTCTGTAATATGATTCATCTTTGTTTTCATTTGTGCCTGTATTATTGAATCTCCTAAAATAGCAATAAGTGGGTAAAATTGATCGGCAACTTTTTTAATAACAAGTTTCAAATACATATTAACCTCGGTACTATCACTATCAATTTCTCTTATTTCCAAATGGCAAAGCATTTGATTTTCATCCGTATTATCTTTTGAAAAATATCGAATGGTTGTCGCTTTACCTTCTTTATCTTCTCTGATAAATTCTGTTGGAATCTTTAAATCAACCGGATCTAAAAGGGGGATATCAATTTTCAAATTCCAAATATAATGTTTGGTGCCCGTTTCATCCGTTTTCAAATACTTCAATTCCCTGACTCCTGGCATGTAAGTTTCAAAGTTCCTGGGGTTGGATAAAAATGAATTGAGCTGCGCCTTACCGAGGGGAATTTCATAAATGGTATTAACGATAGAGATTAGATTTAAATCCATAGGTGGTGTTTTATTAGTAATTGGAATAATTATTAATTATTACAACCACTGCTTTTTAGGATTTGTTCCATAAAAATCGCTATAACAGCTTTTTTTGTCATGATTTATAGATTTCTATGCGTATAATGAAGGTTTAAATGTTTGTACATAATGGATCAAATTACGTTAAAGAAAAAAGAAGAACGCCGAATCCTCAATGGCCACCAATGGGTTTTTAGCAATGAGCTTAGTGAAGTTCCTCAGCATATTCATCCCGGAGAGCTCGTAAAGTTATATTCTCACTCTAAACACTTTATAGGTATTGGTTTCTATCACCCCAAATCGTTAATCTCTTTTCGCTTACTTTCCAGAGAAGAAATTCCTATTAATGATGATTTCTTTAAAACCAGGATTCAACAAGCTTTGAATTTTAGAAAAAAAATATACCCGGAAAGCTTAACCAATGCATTTCGATTGGTGCATGCCGAATCGGATCATTTACCCGGACTTATCATTGATAAATTCAACGATATTCTTTCAGTTCAAACATTTTCCGCAGGCATGGAATGCTGGCTAGAAACTTTAAAGGAGATATTAGTTGAACTTTTCCATCCCCGAATGATTGTCTTGAGAAACGAATCACAACTCAGAGCGCTTGAGGGTTTGGAGCTCTATAAAAAAATCCTTTTTGGTGAGTCAGAAAGCGCAAAAACTATAATTGAGTGTTACGATATTAAGTATGAAATAGATGTTTTAGAAGGGCAAAAAACCGGCTTTTTTCTTGATCAAAGAGAAAACAGACGATTGATTGAACGATATGCCAAAAATGCTAATGTGTTGGATGTATTTTCAAATGACGGCGGTTTTTCATTGCATGCCTCTAAAGCTGGCGCCAAAATGATATCAGCAATTGATAGTTCAGAAAAAACTTTGGAAAGATACCATAATAACTTTTTATTAAATAAGTTATCAAACGTTACTTCAATCAAGGATGATGCCTTTGAAGCTTTAAAAAAGCTAACCGGTGTGGATCAAAAATTTGATTTAATTATACTGGACCCGCCAAGCTTAACGAAATCCAAAAAAAACATTGAAAGTGCAATTCGTGCCTATAAATCCCTTAACAAATTATGTATAAAGTTGCTAACTAAAGATGGCTTTTTGGCATCTGCCTCTTGCTCCCATCATGTTACTGAAGATATATTTTTAAACACGATTATGAGAGCGGCTCTGGAAACCAAAACAGAACTTAGGCTACTGGAAAAAGGATTTCAAGCGCCCGATCATCCAGTATTATTAACTATGCCTGAAACACGATATTTGAAATTTGCTATCTTTCAACGTTGTTAAGAATTGTATTAATTAAGGATAACTCACTGAGCTTTTTTTCGTAAAACCGGATAATTTAAGCCAAGATTACCAAGCAAGCCAAACCACATGATGCATGAAAATATCTGATACAACAATATCCTATAAAAAGATATCCAAATCTTTTAATAGCTGTAAAAAACATCCATTTAAAGGCGTTTTGGATTTGAGCGTTCTTATTGATGCGTGGGAAAATTTTATCAACGATTCACCGATCATCAGCGACACGTTCAAAAAAGAAATTTTTGAAAATATTCAGTTTACGCAAGAACTCAACGGACCAATTGAAGACTTAAGCTTGCTTGAAAAACATCGTGATGTTGTTGATATGCTTTTTTCAATAGTCTTCCCTGCCGGTTCAAAGGAATACGAGATATCAGCTGCCATAATACCCTTTTCAACAAATATGGTTTATGAAACCCCAAAATTTAAAACGCTGATCTCAAAAAACGGTAAAATTGATGCGTCAAATACAAAAGTTGATATTGATTTGGTGGCATTGGAATATGTGAAGATTTTAAGAGCATATACTTTTATTGGGAAGAAATTTTATAATTTGGATGTTAAATTTGATTACCCGTTAATCGTTTCATTCAAAGACCCCGAAACATCAATGGATCTGTATTATAAAATTGAGTTCAACACTCAGTTTATGAACATTGTATGTAACGGTGAAATCCCTAAACTTAAAGCAGCCGATAAAAAACGGTTGCTATCAAATTTGGCTGATCTTAAAACCTGGACGGATATTCTACCCCCTCATTTATTTGAATTTCATGGGTTTGGCATTGTAAAACTCATCGATGTCACCGATCAGGAAGTGATTTCGGATTTGAAGCGAGATTTGATTGAAAATGAATCCATTTTATCAGAAACTCAGTTCGTGCACATTCAAAATAAACTTCGTGTACTTTTAAGATTGCCAAAACTTTACCTTGGCTTAGTCGCATTTCAAAATGATGACGCCATACTCCTGAATTCCGGTTATAATCTTGAAAATAATGTAAATGACGATATAAAATTTCGTTATAAACATTCTGATTTTGCCAATACCATCTACGACTGCACCAATATTGAACAGACCGAAATAAGGGTTATTGAAAACATTCGCAACCTTGATCATTTATCGTTTATTGAAGAAAAACTTCTTGATTTCGGATTACATAGCGCCGTTGTTGCCCCGTTATTTTATCAGGGAGAGTTAATCGGCGGTCTTGAGATTTCCTCACCGGAACCCGGCGATCTAAACGAACTGAATTCAATGAAAATCAATGCTGTTTTACCATTGTTTTCAATTGCCGTTCAACAAACCTTAGAAGAGCTTAATCATAAAGTACAAGGGATTATTAAAGAAAAATTTACGTTTATCCATCCAACAGTTGAATGGCGATTCCAGGAAGCCGCACTTGAATTGATGGAAAAACAACAAAAAGATCCAACGGCGGCTATTGATGATATTGTCTTTGAAAACGTTGTCCCGCTTTACAGTGTTTCTGATATCCGAAGCTCTACCCTGAACCGGAATCAAGCCATTAAAAGTGATCTTATCCATCAATTGAGCCTGGCGAGAAATTGTCTGGAGCATGCCAATACTTTCAAATCTTTGCCATTATTTGAGCAGCTTATTTTCAGAATTAAGAAAAAAATGGGGAGTCTTTCCAAAGAGCTCCGTTCTGAAGATGAAAACATGATTCTGGATTTCCTAGACCGAGATGTTGAACCGGTTTTTGATTATATCCAAAATCTGGATCCGTCATTGGCGCATTATGTTACGTCTTATCACAACGAACTTGACCCTAAGTTTGGCATCGTCTACCATCACCGAAAAGCTTACGACGACAGTGTTCATAAAATCTCCGATGCCATTAGTTGCTATTTGGAATCTCAGGAAATTGTTGCCCAGGAAATGTGCCCGCACTTTTTTGAAAAGCATAAAACCGATGGCGTTGACTTTAGCTTGTATATCGGGAAGTCCTTGGTATCAAACGGACTTTTCTCACCAATTTGTCTAAAAAATCTACGATTATGGCAGTTGATCGTCATGTGCGGTATTGTCCAAAAGGTTGAAGAAATTAAGTCTTCATTACCGCTTCCGCTTGAAACGGCTCATTTGATATTGATTCAAAACACCCCACTTTCCATTCGATTTAGATCCGATGAGCGTCAATTTGATGTGGATGGCAGCTACAATGTCAGGTACGAAATCATGAAAAAGCGTATTGATAAATCCGTGGTTAAATCTACAAATGAACGCCTAACACAACCTGGAAAAATCGCATTGATTTACTCTAATCCGAAAGAAATATTAGAGTATAAAGACTTTATTGAGTACCTGCAATCGCGTGGCTTTTTAGATTCTCAATTGGAAGAATTAGAACTTGAAGATCTGCAAGGCATCCGTGGATTGAAAGCACTTAGAGTTACCGTGAAAACAACTAAAAAAGCCATAAAATCTCACGACGAACTTGTTCGGGAATTTCCGGTTTTGAATTGAATTTATTATTATAATACCATCTTAAGTTATTAGTTGGAAAATCCTTTCTAATAAAATAATTAGGTGCAATATTTAGATTATTGCTGTTCACATTTTGCTGGAACTACTTAAGCGCAATAATCATATGTATCTAATTGATTATTATCTCAAAAGATTTTCCCCCAGGCTAAATATGGTGGAACTTCCTCAATTTACTTATAAAATGGTTGATAGGGTTTCACTTATTAAACTTATCAATGCTTATAATGCCAAATTACATCTCATGATGTCGTTAAGTTTGTTGGCAGGGTTTTTTGTATTTTTTCTGGTAACATGCGGTATCACACTATATGTGATCAAATCCTCGTTAGGTGTTGATGTCATTTCCGGTTGGAGCAGCGGTTTTTGGCACTTCTTAACGTTATAGCATAATTATAGTCGGCTTTCCTCCTAACGATTAATTCCGCAGCAATTTGGCTCTACGGTTTTTAACCCTTTAAAAATTATTGCACAATACTGTTAAAACTTCTTGGTGAATTCCTTTAGGGAAGTTTAGATTCAATATTTATTTTTTATGCGTTATTAATGAAATGATTGAACTGTTTGGCGGAATGGTTGAAGAGAACATAAAAAAAATACAAAGTTTGGAAGAAACAGTTTCTAACTTAAAAGATTACCAAACCATTTTTGACAGATTACCACTTCCTGCTATAATACTGAATTCGGATCTTGAATTTATTAATTCTAATGCTTCTTGGAATAGCTTAAGAAATTCACTTAAAAAAAAGACACCAAAAAAAACACCTTCCTTTATAGAGCTTTTTACAGCATATTTTGATCTTAATCCTGAAACCCAATCTAAACTTCATAAAGGTTTATCTGGCTTAAGCAACACTAAGCATGCATCATTTTCGCTTGAAATCAAAAGCTCAATAAATAATGTTGAAAAATTCTGGTTGGTGAATTGTCATGATTTGAGAATTGAGAGCAAAGGTATTGTGGTGTTATTGGTAGATATAACCCCTCAAATATCAAACCATCTAAAAGACTCTAGCAAAAAACCTGTTAATAAACCTATTGAAGATACAAATCTCAATAACAGAGATGAAGCTAATGTTCAAAAAGCTCATGACCATTTTGAAACTCAAACCCATATAACTGCCAAACATTTTGGTTTAGAATCTTTAAGTGAGGGTAATTCGGATTTTTTTCAAGAACTAGTCGCGCGATTTGATGAGCTTGTCAACGAGTCTTTACAACTTCAAATGTATAAACAAAATACTAATTTTTCATTGTCCATATCGATGTTAGCAAACGATTTAGGTGGCATTAATGCAGAGCCCCGTGATGTAATTGATATTTATTTAAGCGCAATTCGAACGAAAAGCCAAACTACTGGCCCTAAAAAATTCAGCTATTACAACTCTGAAGCTAGGCTGGTAGTATTAGAATTAATGGGGCATTTGGTATCGTTCTACAGAAATTATTCGTTTGGACTAGGTCGGAAACTTCATTAAACTATCATAAACGATCATTTGAATGTCGGAATTCAGATTCAAACTCTATATTACCGGGCACACTCCCCGTTCGGATTTAGCGATATATAACCTTAGGCAACTGTGTGATACAAAACTCAAAGGGAACTACAAGTTAGAAATTATTGATATACTTGAGAATCCTGAAATGGCCGAACATGAGCGAATTTTAGCAACACCTACGCTGATAAAGTTATCCCCAGCGCCCTATCAGCGAATCACTGGGGATTTGTCTAATCCTGATCGCCTAATATCAGGTTTGGATTTGGATAATTACTTACATGAATTTTAAACCATTTTAATATTAATCCTGGATTTACCAATGTTTTTTATCCACTAAACATGTGCGAAATATTTAATGCAACATTCTTTTTAACTTTAATAATTAGATATGTTAATTGAAAAATTACCTACCGGTATAGATGGATTTGAGCATATTTCAAACGGAGGTCTCCCAAAAGGTCGTACCACACTTTTATCAGGTACTGCAGGGAGCGCAAAAACTGTATTTGCATCACAGTTTTTAGCTAGTGGCATACAACAATACCAAGAACCTGGTTTGTTTGTAACGTTTGAAGAACTTCCTGATGATATCAGACGAAACATGAATGGCTTTGGTTGGGATATTAATGCCTGGGAAGCTGATAATCTTTGGTCTTTTGTAGATGCTGCGCCAAGGCCAATGGAAAATGAAGTTATTGCCGGAGATTATGATTTAGGCGGTCTTTTGGCACGAATTGAATATATCGTTCAGAAAAATAAGATTAAACGAGTATCCTTGGATTCTATTGGTGCAATATTAAATCGATTCCATGATACCCATATTTTCCGTCGTGAACTGTTTCGTATTTCGATGGCTTTAAAAACTATGGGTGTTACCGCTTTAATGACTGCTGAACGATCAAATGAATATGGTGAAATTGCTCGAAACGGTGTTGAAGAATTTGTGGCAGATAATGTGATCATACTTAGAAATGCTCTTGAGAATGAAAAACGACGCCGCACCATAGAAATACTAAAATTCAGAGGGACTTTCCATCAAAAAGGTGAATTTCCTTTTACCATAGATCCAAAAATTGGCATTATTGTTATTCCAATATCTGCCATTGAGCTCGCCCAACACTCCTCAAATACTCGTATTTCTTCAGGCATAAACGAAGTGGATAAAATGTGTGGCGGTGGGTTTTTCCGCGACTCCGTTATACTAGTTTCCGGTCCAACCGGCAATGGCAAAACCCTGCTTGCAACGCAGTTTATTTCGGGAGGCGTAAAAAACGATGAAAAATGCCTTCTTTTTGCCTATGAAGAAAGCCGTGAACAGCTTTTTAGAAATGCTATTGGATGGGGCATTGATTTTGAGAAATATGAATCGGAAGGTCGTTTGAAAGTTATTTGCGAATATCCTGAAGTTACCAGTCTTGAAGATCACTTAGTTCGTATTAAAAATTCTATTGCTGAATTCAGACCAAATCGGGTTGCCGTCGATAGCCTTTCTGCACTTGAACGTGTTTCAACGATTCGAGGATTTAGGGAATTTGTCATCAGCCTCACTTCGTTCATAAAACATTATGAAATCGCCGGTCTTTTTACAGCTACAACGCCTACATTGATGGGTGGAACGTCCGTAACAGAATCTCACATTTCAACCATTACCGACTCAATTATCCTGCTTCGTTATGTGGAAATGTTTGGTGAAATGCACCGTGGTCTAACAGTTTTGAAAATGCGCGGTTCAACCCATGATAAAGACATCCGTGAATTCACAATTGATAATAACGGCATTCATTTAGGAAAAACGTTTAACAATATTGTTGGTATTCTTTCAGGAAATCCCCAGCACATTGTTTCAGAAAATGAAGATAGATTAGGTGGAATGTTCAACGACCCCAAAATCCCACCTATTTAAATGCGGAGTTAAATAATGAACGATCATTTAAATTTTGAGATCGGTTGCACATATGAGCACCAAAAAAACAAAATTACAACAACTTGAAAATGAGTTAGCTGAATTAAAGATTAACTACAAAAACGTTGCATCTAATTTATCTTTTACCATCAACAATTCGTTGAATGGTATTCTTATCGTTAATACCTCAGGCCTTATTGTTTTAGCAAATCCTACTGCGCATAAACTTTTTGAAAAAAATGAGAATCAATTAATCGGCCAGGATTTTGACTTTCCATTCCTTGCTTCAGAAAAAGTTGAGCTTGATATTGTTCAGAAAAATGGCGCTGTTATCATAGTTGAAATGACGGTAATGGACACGATTTGGAACAATGAGCCGTGTTTTTTAATCACATTGTATGATATTACCGATCGCATTCAATCAAAAAAATCCCTAGAAAAACAAAAGTGTCAATATCAACGAATCGTTGAAACAGCTTCCGAAGCGCTATGTGAAATAAAGGAGGATGGCACCATTGCTTTTGTTAATGAAAATTTTTGCAAACTGATCCAGACCCCCCAAAAAAAGACCATTGGCAACTCAATCTACAACTTTTTGCATAGGGAGTATCATGGGTATATCCAAAACCATTTGAGTAGTCCTAACTGCTCCTATCCGTTGCGATTTGATTGCAAAATTCAAACCAAAACCAATCATACCAAGTGGGTCATTGTAAGTTTATCTTTAATCCGTGATGATAACAAAACCATATCGGGCGCTTTAGTTATGATGACCGACATTACCGATCGAAAGAATTCAGAAGAAGCGTTAAGTTTGTTGGCTTCAAAATTCAATCATTTTACTGATCACACTTGCCTGGCTTTTGTTGAAATCACTTCTGATTATAAGATCATTTCCTGGAACAATGCAGCTGAAAAAATATTTGGTTATACTAAAAGCGAAGCCCTTAATCAATCAATTAATCTGATTATACCAGCCGAAGAGAGACCTAATACAAATTTGATCTTCCAGGAGTTGAAATCCAAATCTGGCGGCAACGAGATTAAGCTTTTCAATCAACGCAAAGATGAGAAGCTGATATATTGTTTATGGATGAATGAGCTGATCAGGAATTCTAAAGGTGATATCGAAAGCGTTGTTTTACTCATTCACGATATCACCAAGGAACATAAACGCCATGAAGCGATTGAAGAATCTCAAAAAAATCTTTCGGCAATACTTTCTTCAATCGATGCTGCTGTTTTTACTTTGGATGAAAACATTCAAATTAGTCTATCCAATAAAGCTGCCCAACGATTATTTCAATATTCTGAACGAGAGTTCGTAAGGATGCCGTTTCAAAAGCTCCTCTCAAAAAATTACAGCGCTGATTTTATTCAGGGTATTTTAGGTTTTCTAACGTCAAGTGATAACTTGTTTCGGAACAAAAAAACGCAGGACATTAAAGCGGTACGAAAAAACGGCGAAGAATTTGATACCGAGGTATCCTTAACTAAAATTAAAATTTTTGGCCAGGAAAAATTAATTGCATTACTCCTCGATATTACCGAACGAAAACAGCATCAACAACAACTTATGCGTTCACAGCGCCTAGAAAGTATTGGGTTGCTGACAAGTGGTATCGTTCATGAAATGAACGATGTTTTAACCCCAATTATGTTAAGCATTGAATATTTAAAATTTGCCGCTAAGGATCTTGATTTAGCCGATTGCCTGAACTCACTTGAAACCAGCGCTAAACATGGCCAGGAATTAATTGAACAACTCTTGACCTTTGCACGAGGCAAAGACACAACACACACCCTACTAAACCCTTACCGATTGCTTTATGATGTTGAATCAATAATACATGAAACGTTTCCGCAATCCATTAAAACCTCTATTGAAATATCCGAAGAACTCTGGTTAATCATTACGCATCCCACTGAGTTTCATCAAATACTGATGAACTTGTGCATAAACTCCAAGCATGCCATGGCAAAAGGCGGTATTTTATCGATTAAGGCTGAAAACATGGTCATTGACGAAAATTATTGCAAGCAGCATATCGATGCCAAAGTTGGCCCTTATGTTGTTATTCATATCTCTGATACCGGTTCGGGAATACCTAAAGATCATTTAAACAAAATATTTGATCCATTTTTTTCAACAAAACCTCAAGGTCAGGGTTCAGGGCTAGGGCTTTCAACGGTTTATTCGCTAATGCAAAACCATGGTGGCTTTATGCAGGTTTCTTCAAAAATCAATGAGGGTACGGATGTTTCACTATTTTTTCCGGCTTCAAAACCAAAAGAAAAACCGTTAATAAAACCGATTAAAAAAGATCAGTTATACGGTAATGGAGAACTAATTTTAGTTGTTGATGATGAACCATCAATCTTATCTATCACCGAAAACATCCTTAAACGAAATAATTACAATGTTGTAACTGCTCAAGAAGGTAGTGAAGCAACTGCAATTTTCGCTCAAAAAAAACGATCCATCGCATGTTGTATCGTTGATATGATGATGCCTGTAATGGATGGTTATGCAACTGTTCAAGCTTTACAAGCGATGAGTCCGGAAATAAAAGTTTTATTGATTAGCGGATTAATAGATACGTATGATTTGAAAAGACATTTTGAAAAAAATGTATCGTATTTAAATAAACCCTTTACCGCTCAAATTTTACTCCATTCTCTTCAAAAGCTTTTAACAGCATAGTTCATTAGTTAAAGATTTCTTTGATCCGCATAACATTTATCAATTTTTAAGCAAACCGTTTATCGAACCATTAGTCTGGAAAAATAACTTAAGGTCAACGAAAATACATTTGTAAGTTATCCAGGAAAATTATCAGAAACACTAATTTTTTATGCCGAAGGATTGAAAGCGATAACATAAAGCTTCAAATGTATTGAAGTATTCTTTTGAGTTTGAAATAGATTTTTGAAATTATGTTGTTAAAAAACCCATATCATTAAAATGGCACAACGTATCGCCGATTTAAAAAAAGAAATTGCTGAATTACGTGCGCAACTGGAAGTAGAAAAAACAAATTATGAACACATTTGCCAAAATAGCGGGGATGGAATTTTAGTTACAAATTATGAAGGACAAATACTTTACGCCAACCCTTCTGCTTGTGAGTTATTTGAAAAACCAAAAGAGGTTTTAATCGGTAGCGACTTTGGACAACCCATTATTGAAGAACAAAAAACAGAGCTTACCATTGTTTCATCGAGCTATAAAGTCGCTGAAATGAAAGTTGCCCAATCAACATGGGAATCAGATAAAGCCTTTATTATTACACTTCGAGATATCACACAATTAAAGTTGGAACAACAGTCTTTGATTGAAGAACGCAACTTCGCCAATCATCTGTTTCATTCTGCCCCCACAATGGTTGTGGTTTTGGATCAAAACGGGTTCCCGATTCAAATGAACCGATATGCCAAACTCATCACCGGTTTCAAACCCGAAGATTTCACAGAAAAAAATTGGTTTTATACTGTTGTTTCCGATTCGGATCAAAACAATGCCATTGAACATTTTAATGCATTACTAAACCACAAGAACAGCCACGAATGCATTCTTCCTTTAAGAACAAAAGATAACCATGAAGTTTTAGTTCATTGGAGCTGTTCTCGCATTTTTAAAAACGATCAGCATCTTTTTGGCATATTAATTATCGGATACGACATAACCCAATCCATGAAAGAACATGATCAGCTTCGCTCTTCGGAAGAAAAGCTAAGAAATATTTTCGATCACTGTCCCCTTGGCATTTTCCATGTAGACTACAACGGAAGGTTTATGTATTTAAATGCAAAATTTGCCGATCAATTGGGTTTTGATTCGACTGATGACGTGTTTGAATACATGAATAATAATGCGCTATCGGTGTTTGAATACCCTGAGTCCCCAAAGAAAATATTGGAGTTTACCCTTCAAAATAATTCAACCGCTACATTCAGACAGCGATTACTTAAGAAAAACGGTGATAGCTGGTTAAGTAAACTAACCATTCGGCCCATTAAAACTCCCGAAGGTCAACTCAGCCACTTTGAAGGCTTTGTGGAAGATATCTCTCGCCGCACTAAAATAGAGAACGATTTAATCCGAAGCAATAAACGTTACCAACGCATGGCTTCAAATATAAATGCAATGATCTATCAGGTTGAGCTATACCCAGATAAATCGTATCGTTTTTTATATGTTAGCCCAAAAATTAAAGAGATCTATGAAATTTCAGTTGAAACGCTTTATCAAAATCCTACAATTATAAAAAGCTTACATTCGGAAGCAGCTTGTATTGAGTTTACTGAAAAAATTTTTAAAGGTATAAATACAAACAAGCCTATAGAATGGGAGGGATGGTTAAAAACAAAATCCGGCAAAAAAAAGTGGCTATATGTCTCTAACACGTTTGAAAAAAAATCTGATAACATAACAATTATTGATGGGCTTGTCATAGACATGTCCGATCGCAAATTAGCTGAAGAGAACTTAAACAAGAATCAGTTGATTTTAGCAAAATCGCAATCGGTTGCTCAATTGGGAAGTTGGGAGTGGAATGTTAAGACTAATGAAGTGCTTTGGTCAGATCAAATGTATACTCTTTACGATGTATCCAAATCCATAAAACCCTCCAAGGAACTGTTTATTACACTCATTCATCCAGACGATGTGCCTAAAGTGATGGCACATCACAAAGAAATGTTTAAAAATAGCTCTAAAGACAACTCGATCATCTATAGAATTGTTAAAAAAAACGGGCAAACGCGTTATATCAAATCCATATATGATGTTAAAAAGAATGCCAATAATGATGTGTTATCCATTTTTGGCACTGATCAGGATGTCACTCATGTTATAATTGCACAAAATGCGCTTGAAGAATCAACAACAAAGTACAAACGCTTGGCTGAAAATGTACCTGGAATGGTTTACCAGTACCAATATTATCATAGTTTTGAAGCCTTCGACTACATTAGCCCGAATTGTCAAAATATTTTAGAAATTGATGCTGAAACGCTTACTGAGAATCCTCAAAAATTTCGATCCCTATTCCACAAAGATGATATCCCCTCTTTGCAACAGTCTCTAGATAAAAGTATTCGCAAATTATCTCGCTGGAACTGGGAAGGACGTATTGTTACACCTTCCGGTAAAGTCAAATGGGTACACTGCCTTTCCAAACCCATATTATTAGAAACCGGCGTCATTATATGGGAAGGTATCGTTTTGGATGTTACCGATAGAAAAACTCAGGAAGAAAAAATCACTCTGCTTTCTACGGCTGTTGAACAAAGCGCCAACTGTGTTGTTATTACTGATGCTAACGGAAATATTCAATACACAAATCCAAAATTTAAAGTTATTACAGGATACGAATCCGAAGAAGTTTTGGGTCAAAATCCTCGTTTATTAAAATCGGGATACCACCCGAATAGTTTTTATGACGAGCTTTGGGAAACCATTTCCAATGGAAACGTTTGGAAAGGTGAACTTAAAAACAAAAATAAGAAAGGTCATCATTACTGGGAAACAGCAACAATTACGCCTATAAAAGATTCTGAAGGAAAAATCATCAATTATATTGCTATCAAAGAAAATATTACCAAACAAAAACAAGCTGAACTTGAACTTAAAGAAAATGAAAAACTATTAAACACAATATACAGTACACTCCACACCGGTATTAGTTTGATTACACCTGATGGTCAAATACTACAAACAAATCGGGCTTTTTGCACCATTTTAGGATATGATGAATTTGAATTAGACCAAAAAAATGTGTTGGACCTGGTACCTAAAAAATATCATTTGTCCCTAAATCGATTGCTTAAAAAAGCAATCATTGGCAAAGTTACCCCATCGATTGAAATCAATATGTCCAAGAAAAACAGGCGACGAATTACCCTCCAAATTCGTTCAAGTCTGATTGTACAAGCCAATGGCAACAGAACCATTTTAGCCTCCATTAACGATATAACCGATCAAAAAAAAGCTGAACAAGCTTTAAAACAAAGCGTCAATAATTATAAACGAATTGTTGAAACTGCATCGGAAGGCTTATGGACAGAAGATGAAAACGGTTTGATCATTTTTGCTAACCACCGAATGTGTGAACTTTTTGATTTAAGCCTGGATGATATTCTGGGTAAATCAATCGATGAATTTTTGGATCCAACCGAGAATCTTGATTTACAAGAGGTCCATAAAGGCACGAAAAAAGGCAAAAAATTGTCTCGTGATGTTAAGTTTTTAAAACACAATAACACCATTCTTTGGGGGATTATTAACCTAAGCCCAATTTATAATGAAAAAAACAAATATATCGGCACGCTTGGTATGCTTACTGATATTACGGAGCGTAAATATGCTGAAACCGAATTAAGACACTCCGAAGAAAGTTTATCGGCTATTTTTGAATCGTTGGATGCCGGCGTTGTTATCATTAATTATTCAGGTATTATTACCAAGGCAAATACGACCATTAAAACGATCTATCAATATTCCCAGGATGAACTGATCGGAAAACACTTTGAAATATTACTACCGGAATCTGCTCGCCAAGAGCATCTTGAATTCTTAAACGAGTTTGTTAAATCGCCAAATACCCATTATAAAGTATCAGATCAAGACGAGGTTCTTGGCCTGCGAAAAGATGGTAGTCTCTTCCCTGTTGATATATCCATTTCGAAAATTTATGTTGGCGGCGAAAAGAATTTGGCGCTAATGGTTTCAGATATCACTGAACGGAAACAGATTCAATCCCAGCTTTTACGATCACAACGTATGGAAAGCATTGGATTACTTGCCAGTGGTATTGCGCATGATATGAATAACATTATTACTCCGATTATGATGAGCACGGAGCTTATGACGGATTACGTTTCCAATAGTAAGGGTTTAAAGCGTCTTGAAGTTATTAAACATAGTTCAGATCGGGCCAAACAGCTCATTCAACAATTACTCTTGTTTGCAAAAGGTGGGTACGACAAAAAAATACCTGTTAATCTCCGTCGTGTTATTTTTGAAATCATCTCCTTTATATCGGAAACCTTTTCAAAATCGATTGAAATTGTTCATAACATTGATTCTCCCCTGCCTTATGTTTTGGCAGATCCCACACAATTGCATCAGATCATCTTAAATCTCTGTGTTAATGCCCAAGATGCCATGCCTCAGGGTGGTAAATTGACAATTATTGCCACAAAAACGGAAATAGATCGGGAAATGGCTTCAAAAAATATCGATGCAAAGCCCGGAACTTATGCCTTGGTTCAGATCCAAGACACCGGTATTGGCATTTCTAAAAAGCATTTAAATTCAATTTTTGAGCCATTCTTTACAACCAAAGAACACGGAAAAGGAACTGGTCTTGGGCTTTCAATGGTCTATAACATTACTCAAAACCATAGCGGCTTTATTGATGTCAATAGCCGAGAAAATGAGGGCACAACCTTTAATCTTTTCCTACCGGTAATTCTTAGTGAAACGCAAGCTGAAGAGGTTGTAAATCCTAACAAACTCATTAAAGGCAATGGCCGTGTAATTTTAGTGGTTGATGATGAAATTGATATTCGCGAAGTTACCTCTCAAATCTTAGCCGGCTACGACTATATCCCGATTTGTGCCAAAGATGGCGAGCAAGCCATCCAGCTTTATCGTGAGCATCAAAATATTATTGACGGCGTTATTATTGATTTGATGATGCCGGTTATGGATGGTTTTACAGCGATTTCAGAATTAAAAAAATACAATGCGAATTTAAAAATTTTGGCGGTAAGCGGTTTGATAGATCACAAAACATTTTCTGAAAAATCAAATGCAAACATTCACGGTCTTATCAACAAACCTTACTCTACTGAAACACTTTTAACGAAATTGGGTGAAATGTTTTCGGAAAACTGAATAGGGCTTTATTTATGGACTTATGAATGTTACTATCGAAAGGATCAATATAATGCGTCGTTTGGTTCGGATTGTTAAATTGCACTTTCAAAATGCCAGACTGATAATGACGCATTTACGTTATCGGTCACCCTGAACTGGATTCAGGGTCTCAGACTTCGGCAAGAACGTGAGATGCTGAAACAAGTTCAGCATGACTAGAAAAAAGAGTGTCATTTTCTGTTTGTTTATTGGCATATATTTGAGCTTCCAATGACGCATGATTATAGCTATAACAAGGGGTTGCAACCCCTTGTTTTCGAAACTACCCTATGCCAGCATGTCATTTCTTATTTGCCCGTTGTCAAATATGAAAACTGGCAATGGTGGTTTATAATTGAATTAACAGTTATTACAGTGACAGTTACGGATTCCCTGAAGATACCCCATCGTTGCAAAAGAAGTGAAAGAACAATTTTAGTCAACTATATTTTCCCTTGCAAAGTAATTTTGCATAGTGATACAAATAGTTCAGTTCATACGAAACATTATTCATAAACATGATGTCTAACTGATAAGATTTTATGCCTTCATTTTGCAAAACCTTTCAAAACTTTTAATGCGTATTTTTATTTGTGATTTTTACCGACGAGTTTGTTCAAGGCTTTGCTTCGTTATCCTATTTACAGTATATAGCATTCCCTCACTAAATGCTTCACAAATTTCCAATGACACCACTGATGTTCTCAAAAAAGGCACGTTTCTTATTGAACAAAAACAGTTCGAAAGCGCCAAAATACTTTTTCTCAATGCCTTAAAAAACACGCCAAATAACGCAAAGTTTCATCTGGGGCATGCGTTATCTGAAATGGGATTAGGTCATGATAATCGGGCCGTAACGTCCTTTAATACGGCTCTTAGCCTCGATTCCAGCTTATCGGAGGCTTATAGAGGCTTAGGATTGATTTTCCTTCGTTCGATGCAATTCGAAAATGCTGCACAACACTTTAAACAGACCTTACGCCTCAATCCCGATGATATTGAAACACACTTGTGGCTTTCCGAAGCCCAAATGCATACCCAGCGCTATCAAGCTTCGCGGCAACATTATGAAATTGCGTTAAGTTTAATGAAGGAAAAACTTCACGCTCACCCCGACTCATTACAGCTTTACCAAACCTTGATTGAAGCCTATTTGCTTAGCGGCAAATGGAATAACGCTATAAAACTGACTGATGAATTAAAAAAATTTGATACACTTCGCGCTGAACAACTTTATCAACGTATTGTTTCATCTCGTCAGAAACACGACCAACAGATTGCATTTTTAAAACACGCGTATCAAAACCAACGCAATAAACCATCAAAAGCAGCGCTTGCATTTAGGCTAGGTGTTGCCTACATGTCGGTTCAACATTATGAAAATGCACTTACATGGCTTGAGCGCAGTCTTTCATTTGATCCATCCAATACAAAAGCCTTGAATGCTCTGGCTGTTGTTTACCTCCATTTCAAGCAACCGCAAAAAGCCATTGATGTTCTAAAACCCATACTAAGCGGATTAAATGTTTCAGAGATTGTTTTTCTCAACCTCGGTCATGCCTATTTGAGAACTAAAGAATTCAATAAGGCGATCTCAATGTTTCAGCAAGCCATAGAAAAAAACCCTTCGGTGGCAGATGCGTATTACGGTTTAGCTATGGCATATCTCAGTCTCGAAACAAATATGAAAACGAAAGCCCTTGTTTATGCCTCTTTGCAGATCAATCTGAATGGTGAGCTCAAACAGATTTCATCAGAAAAAAATCAAACAGAAAATCGATATCAAAACATCATCGAAACCCTAAAACACGCCGTTTCAATACGTCCTGATTTTACCGAAGCACAGTTTGCGTTAGGTATGGCTTATTTGGAGATAAGGTTATATGCAAAAGCTATAGAAGCATTTAGAATGAGCGCCAGGTTTAAACCAAAAGAAGCTGAGTATATTTTGGGTTTGGGGGTTGCTTACAAAAAAATGGGGCATATCGAAACGGCAGAAATGCATTTACAAAAGGCTATCCATCTGAATCCGGGTCTTGCTGCTGCACATCAACACTTGGGAGGTATTTATTTATCTGAATACAATTATCCGGAAGCCATTAAATCGTTTATGAATGCTAAAACGATCCAGCCAAAGGATGTCGCAACAATTTTCTTGCTTGCTAAACTCTATCACATCACCGGGCAAAAACTCCTCTTTCAACAAATGGTAGATGAATTAAACGAAATAAATCCCTCACTAGTCAACCGATTAAAAAAGCATCTGAAGTTAAAATGAACTACCCCGCAGCAAGCCACGGGTTATTAAGCCTTAAAACAGAATAACACCTTAGCTGCTTCGATTGTGTCTGCCACCATTTACAGCATAAAGCTCATCAAGATACCTGCTGCAACTGCCGAGCCGATCACGCCTGCAACATTTGGGGCCATGGCGTGCATGAGTAAATGATTTGAAGGGTCTTCTTTTAAGCCTTCGTGTTGAACCACGCGCGCGCTATCCGGCACTGCCGAAACACCCGCCGCACCGACAAGGGGATTGATTTTATCATCATCAGGTAAAAACAAATTCATAATTTTAGCAAACATTATTCCCCCGGCAGTTGCTACCATAAACGACAATGCCCCCATCACAAATATCAACATAGACTGCGTCGTTAAAAACGTGGTTGCCTGCGTGGAAGCGCCTACCGTAACCCCTAACAAAATGGTAACAATATCAATCATGGCGTTTCTAGCGGTATCGGCCAGCCGCTTGGTTACCATCGATTCTTTCAAAAGATTTCCGAAAAAGAGCATTCCCAATAGCGGAAGCGCTCCCGGTGAAATCAAACATGTCAAAAGCATCCCGATGATCGGGAACAAGACTTTCTCTTTTTTTGTGACCGCGCGTGGCGGTTTCATGCGAATAACCCGCTCCTCTTTTGAGGTCAACAGTTTCATAATTGGGGGCTGGATCACCGGAACAAGCGCCATATACGAGTAAGCGGCAATTGCAATTGAACCGATCAGGTTGGGCGCCAAACGCGAGGATAAGAAAATAGCCGTTGGGCCATCAGCGCCACCGATAATACCAATTGAAGCCGATTCATTAATCGTGAAGCCAAGCAATAAAGCGCCAAGGAAGGTTGCAAAAATCCCAATTTGAGCCGCCGCACCCAGCAGCATTAAGCGTGGGCTTGAAATGAGCGTCGAAAAATCTGTCATAGCGCCAATGCCTAAAAAGATCAATGGTGGGTAAATTCCTCTCAACACACCCTGATATAAATAATTCATCACGCTTCCCTCTTCATATATCCCTAACTGCAAACCGGCATTTTCCAAAAAAGGGGTGTTACCGATTAAAATGCCAAAGCCAATCGGGATCAATAACAAGGGTTCGTATTCAAATTTTATCGCCAAATAAATAAAGAGCAGCCCAACCAAAATCATTAAAAAATGACCTGGCGTCATGTTATAGAAACCGGAAAACTCCAGAAATTTAAATACACCTTCCATAATTCGTTTTTTATTCTATCTCTATTAAAACATCACCTTGAAGCACGGTATCATTAATAGAAACTTTTATAGTTTTTACAGTTCCATCCTTTTCAGCCAGTATATTGTTCTCCATTTTCATCGCTTCCATTACCATTAGCGTTTGTTCTTTCTTAACCTGATCGCCAACGGAAACTTTTACCTGGAGAACTGTGCCGGGTAAAGGGGCTTTAACAACACTAACCTTAGCGCTTGCTAGGGGTTTCATTTCTTTTGGCGGAGGCGCAGTGGCTCGGACAAGTTTTGGCGTTTTCGGGGTTTTTATTTCTTGCTCCAACTCAACAAAGTATTGAGTACCATTTACTTCTATCTCGGCAACATTATCTTCAAACGTCAAAATCTCAACGTTGTACTCGTTGCCGCCAATATTGAATTTGTATTTTCTCATAATGACTATGATCTGACGTTTAAGACATTATATATTTTAGAATTCCAGGGCGAATAACGTTTGGAGACTTTTTTCATGGTTAAAATGGTCTTTTCCGTATCGTGCAGTTCATTAAAGTACAAATACAAGGCCATCCCAATTGCCGCATTCACTTCACCTGAAATCTCTTTTTCCGATTCCTTTATGGCTTGCTCATTACCCTGTTTTTTGTGCCTGCGTCTTAATGTAAACTGAAAGAATCTTGGCAAATTTTTAAAAACCAAGTACAATGTCAGCAGAGATAAAAACACCACAGAATAACCAACAACAGCTACGGAAAAAGCATCGGCGTTAATGGCGGAAAAATCCAAATTCACTTGTAGAATCAAAAAATGAAACGCCTGCATATTATAAAGGCATGGTTGAATGTTTTTTCAAGGGATTCCGGTCTTTTTTGGTCGATAACGTTTGCAATGCACGGATAATCCTAAACCGGGTATTTCTAGGTTCAATTACATCATCAATATAGCCGTACTTAGCCGCTTCGTAAGGGTTAGCAAATTTCTCGCGGTATTCTTTTTCTTTCTCCGCTATAAATTTGGCTCGCTCCTCGGGGTCTTCAATTTTCTTGAGGTCTTTACTGTATAACACTTCAATTGCGCCGCGCGGCCCCATAACGGCAATTTCAGCCGCTGGCCAGGCGTAATTTACATCCCCACGTAAATGCTTTGAACTCATCACATCGTATGCGCCTCCGTACGCTTTTCTTAAAATCACAGTGATTTTGGGGACGGTAGCTTCGCCATAGGCATAGAGCAATTTTGCGCCATGGATAATAATTCCGCCATACTCCTGGGCGCTTCCGGGTAAAAATCCGGGGACATCCACCAAGGTGACAATCGGAATATTATACGCATCGCAAAAACGCACAAATCTTGCCGCTTTCCTGGACGCATCAATATCCAAACATCCTGCCAGGTAATTGGGTTGATTGGCAACCAGGCCAACCGGCATACCATTAAATTTGGCAAAACCAATCACGATATTTCGGGCATACTGGCGCTGGATTTCCATAAATTCCCCATAATCCACCACGGCATGGATAATGTCTTTCACGTCGTATGGAATGTTTGGATTTTCAGGAATAATTGTGTTTAAAGCATCTTCCAAGCGATCGATGGGATCATCGCAGTCGGTAGTCTGAGGTTCTTCTAAATTATTTTGAGGTAAATAAGTCAGGATTTTTCGGATGAGTAAAATACCCTCTTTTTCATCTTGAGCCACAAAATGTGCAACCCCTGATTTGGTAGCGTGAACGGTTGCGCCACCCAAGTCTTCATCGGTAATGGTTTCACCGGTAACGGTTTTAGCAACTTTCGGCCCGGTTACAAACATGTAACTGGTTTTATCGGCCATAATCACAAAATCCGTAAGCGCCGGTGAATACACCGCGCCGCCGGCACAGGGCCCAAATATTGCTGAAATTTGCGGCACTACCCCTGAGGCTAAAATATTGCGTTGAAAAATATCGGCATACCCGGCAAGGCTTCTGACACCTTCCTGAATTCTTGCACCGCCGCTATCGTTTATGCCAATAACCGGCGCGCCAACTTTCATGGCCTGATCCATGATTTTGCAGATCTTTTGGGCATATGTTTCTGAGAGAGATCCGCCGAAAACGGTAAAATCCTGGGAGAATATAAAAACCAAACGGCCGTCAATGGTTCCACGGCCAGTAACTACGCCATCAGAAAGAAACAGTTGTTGATCCAATCCAAAATCCGTAGTTCTATGGGTAACAAACATATCATACTCTTCAAAACTCCCTTCGTCCAATAACAATTCAATTCGCTCCCTTGCGGTGAGTTTACCTTTTGCGTGTTGAGCAGCAATTCGCTTTTCGCCCCCACCTAACCGGGCTTTTTCTCGTTCATCTAAAAGTCGTCTCATTATTGACGGGTCTTTGTGTTGAAAAAATGATTCGGTAAATTTTTACCCAAACGTTACACATGTTTTCAAATAACTTTGGCACTACTTACTTCTGGGCTGCAATATCAGCAATCCATTCTTAATTATAAAACCTACTACAATGGATTAATGTAAACTTAATTCCAATAATAACAACAACGCTCACACTTTTTTTAACGCGTCTTGAATTTTTGATTCCGGCTGCGGCCCAACTAAAAACTCTTTAATCATCCCGTTTTCAATAATCACAACTGAGGGTGTGCCCATAATGCTAAATTTTTGAGCCACACTCATTTCCTCTTGAACATTCACTTTAAAGACAAACGGTTGAGATTTTTTCAACCTTTCAATAATCGGCACCATTGGCTCGCAAGCGCGACATGATTTAGAATAAAAATACAACAGCATCGATGCGTTGCTTTTTAATCCCTTTTCATATTTTTTTGGAAGTTCAGGTGCGGGTTTTCCTTTTTTCATGGCGGATTTGATCTTCACAAAATACTGCATCCCAAATAGTAAGCAAAATGCGCCTAACAAAAGGTATAAAAGCGTTTCCATAATTAACGTTTAAAATCGTTTAAGATAACCATCCTCATTTAACATTTTTTTTAATAAAAACCATAGAAAACCCAAAACATTGCCCCTTCTTTATCGTTTGTGGAGTTGGGAAACTTAATTGACAAAAAAACTCTAACGCAAATTATATGCTACATATGGATAAGAAAAAACGTATTGCGCTTGTTGCGCACGATAACAGAAAAAAAGACTTAATTGAATGGGTGGAATGGAACTATCACATCCTCCAAAAACATGAATTGATTTGTACGGGCACAACCGGAAGATTGGTCTCTTCAGCTATCGATAATAAAATTGCTGAAAATCCCGAACTCAGTCTTGAACAACCTAAAATTACGTTGTTAAAATCGGGTCCGTTAGGTGGTGATCAACAATTGGGATCATTAATTACCGAGGGCAACGTGGATTTTCTCTTTTTTTTCTGGGATCCTATGAACCCGCATCCGCACGATGTAGATGTGAAGGCTCTTTTACGAATTACTGTGGTTTATAATATTCCGGTAGCATGTAACCGTTCTACTGCAGATTTTTTAATTTCATCACGATTGATGGATGCCCCCTATACACCAATTCTTAAAGATTACAGCCAATATATTGAACGAGCTTTGGAGAAATAATTCTTCATGAAATCTGCTTTAAACCAAAAAATCCCCCAATCGCAAATTCACATTTTCTTATTTTTATTGCAATAACGGAAGTTTTTTGACAAAAAAAGATTTAAGATAAAAACGAATATGTTGCTTCAACTGTTATGTAATGAATTTAATAATGGATACTATGAGAGCACCATTCTTACTTATCGTAGCGTTATGTAGCGCTTTTGCTACATCATTATACTCTGAAAGTTTGTCAACTAAACCCGACCCTATGACCAATAACCAGACTAAAGTAGATACCGCAACATTTGGCGCCGGATGTTTTTGGTGTGTTGAAGCCGTTTTTCAACGTGTCAGTGGCGTAACGTCCGTTGTTTCGGGCTATACAGGTGGCCATACGAAATATCCAACGTATCAGGATGTAACAACCGGGTCAACCGGCCACGCCGAAGTGGCACAAATTACATTTGATCCTTCAATTGTAACCTTTTCGGAACTTCTAGACATTTTTTGGATGACTCATGATCCCACAACATTAAATCGCCAAGGTAATGATGTTGGAACTCAGTACCGCTCGGCCATTTTTTACCATAACGATATGCAAAAAGCTGAAGCGGAACGATCAAAGAAACTGGCCGATGCATCAGGAGAATGGAAAGAGAGTATTGTTACGGAAATTTCACCATTAGATAAGTTTTATGTCGCTGAAGATTATCATCAAAACTACTATAATCTCAATAAGTATCAACCATATTGCCAATTTGTCATCAACCCAAAATTAGAAAAATTCAAAAAGCAATTTAGCGATAAAATTAAGAATTAAAGTTATATTTTGTGTGTTAGGAAGTTCATTTAAACTTAACAGTTTCATAATGACATAAGTCATAAAAACCACTATATTTGCATCCAATTGGTTCATTAATTTGTGTTGTTATAACTAATTGTGTATAACATGACAATTATCCTAAACGCACTCTTTTATTTTGGTTTATTCCTTTTTTTATATCGGTTTATCAGATATATAACCACCCCTTTCCTAAAAAAAATTGGCTACTATAAGTACTATTCCCCGATGTTTTTTACACTGCCTCTTTCGTTTAGAGTTTTAGAGCTGCATATCGGCACAACATGGGATTTTTTTAAGTTGCAAAATGCTAATCCTACACTCATCTTAAGTCATCTTGCCGAGGGTCTTGTCAATTTGGCAAAAGCTGTGGAAAATGGCCAAGTTCACCCCGAGTCCAAGCTCCGAGGATATATGTATTACATGAATCCCAACACCGTACGAAAATTCGGGTTTAATACCCGTAAGCTCAATTTTTTTGAAATCGTGATGTTTAGTTTGAACTACATTGAACTTTGCATATTGCAAAGTATTTCGTATAAAAAGCTCATGCTGGTAAGATTAGAAAACTTACATATTTTAACCATTCGAGCTAAAGATATGGTTAAGCTTATCCCGCTATACGAACGCACGTACGATAAATTCAACAAACGCTCCCGAATTAAGCCACTCATTACTCAAGACCAACAAACGCCATTAACCGAAGTTGCTTAAGATCGCCTATGGCTGATTTATTGAAGTCTTTCAAAGGTTTAACACAACAAGAAGTTGACTGGCGCATTAAGCAAGGATTAACCAATAAACCCAAGCATCAACATATAAAAAGCAATGTTGAAATTTTTATCAGCAATGCATTTAATGTATTTAATATCATCAATCTTACGGTGATTACTTTTCTTCTCTACTTCTATTTTGATTCTCAAGACATGCGGCTTCTTTTGGATTCGGTTGGCATTATTACGGTCACCATTGCGAACACTTTAATTGCCATCGTTCAGGAAACCAAAGCTTCGCGCACGCTGGAAAAGATGGATTTGCTTAAAAATCAGGAAGTTACCGTGCTTAGAGATGGGAAAAAATTGCAGATCAACAAGCATGCTATCGTTAAAAACGATGTGATTTTGCTTGGTAAAGGCGATCAGGTTGTGGTGGATGGCAAAGTATTGGATGCACGACTTTTGGAAATAGATGAATCGTTACTGACGGGCGAATCACATGCGATCACAAAAAAACCTGGCGATACATTGCTTTCAGGCAGTTTTTGTTTGTATGGCTCGGCCTATTATCAGGCTGAAAAGGTCGGCCAAGAGAGTTATGCCTCTAATATTCTGCATCATGCTAAAAAATATAAATTCACCATCTCGCCGCTTCAAAAAAAGATCAACTTCTTATTTGTGCTCTCGTTTGCGATCACAATCCTTTTGGTGACGTATGAATTTATCAGCAGCTTTTCTGCCAATAGTTTTGATCTTGAAGAAGCCCGGAAAATTTCAACCATTGCTACATCACTTATTCCCGAAGGCCTTGTCTTTTTTTCATCCATCACGTTTACCATCGGCATAATTCGGATTGCAAAAATCGGCGCAATTATTCAAAAAATCAATGCTATCGATCTTTTTCCAACCATCAATGTGGTCTGCCTGGATAAAACCGGAACATTAACCCAAAACAAAATCTCGGTGTTTAAGGTCTTGCCTTTTCAGGGCGTGCAAAAAAACGATGTATTGGCCCATCTTGGCGCATTTAGCAAATTCAGCACTGAACAAAACCCAACCGTTCAAGCTTTAAGTGTTTTTGAAGCAAACAGAAATGCCGAGAAAGTTAATGAAATTCCATTCCGCTCCGAATTAAAAATGAGCGCGGTTCAGATTAAATCCGGCAAGACTAATGAAGTCTATGTGTTAGGCGGCTATGATGTGTTGTTGAACAGATACGAAGGCGCCTGGCATCAAGAAGCGCAATCAACATTTCAAACCGAGCATTTGACGGGCAATCGAAATCTGCTCTTTGCTAAAGTGCGATTAGAGAACGCTGATGGTTTGACCGCTGAAAACCTTGCATCATCTCAGATTGAACCCTTAGCCATTGTATCTCTAAGGGATGAACCCCGCCATGATGCCAAAGAGGCCCTGGAATTGTTTAATCAAAATAATATTGCAACCAAGATCATTTCAGGTGATGCTACCGATTCTGTGCTGAGCACGCTCAAAGATATCGGGTGGCATGTCTCGGATGAAGAAGTCATAACCGGGGAAGCATTTTCGAAGCTTTCAATCCCGGAAAAAGAACATGCTGCACAAAACAAATCGGTGTTTACGCGGCTAAGTCCTGAAAATAAGCTTGAGATCATCAAATGCTTGAAGCGTTTAGGCAATGAAACCGCCGTGATTGGGGATGGCGTGAATGATCTTTTAGCGTTGAAAGAGTCCAATCTTGGAATAGCGATGGAAGAAGGCAGCATTATTTCGAAAGAAGTCTCGGATATTGTATTGCTTAAAAACCGTTTCAACATCTTACCTAACATATTTAATGAAGGTAATAAAATCATCAACACGGTTAGCTACGTTTCCAACCTGTTTCTTTCCAAAAATGTGCTGGTGATCGTTCTCAGCATGTTGCCCTGGTTTTTAAATGTGGTTTATCCATTAACCCCTCGCAAAGGTGCTTTGATCAGTATGCTTGGTATTGGATTGCCTGCTTATTTTATTGCGCTCAAAAATGCCAACGATCGCATTCCTACGAGTTTTTTCCGTCAGTTGTTATGGTTTATTGTGGTTTCAACGCCGATCATTCTTGGTCTTGCTTATTTAAGCTCATACCTGGCAACCGGCGTATTCGATCTAAGCCAAATCCAGGCGCTTAACATCATGATGGCTGTGTTGGTGATTTTAACCGCATCAAATTTCTTATGCACGGTTATCTACGACGATCCCGAAAACATTAAGCCCTATATTGGTTTTGCTGTTTTGATCGTCGGCATCTATGTCCTTGTTTCATCAGTGAAAATTGACTTTTTTATATTAACTGCAATTACAGCCTTCTATGAAATGCCTTTCATTTCATTGACCGAATGGGCTGTTGTTGCATTATTATGTATCCCAGGCATTGCATTCCTTTTAACCCTCCATTACGTGCGTCATCTTTTCAAGGAAAAACGAAGCAAACGACCACTGCACCCTCTGTTTGAAAAACTGATCCGCTTTTCTTTTTTAAGAACTGCAACAAATTCAGGGTAATGAACCTCCAAAATTTCTGCGATATGCTCTGCTGTGCCTTGTGCTTTTAAATCCTTCACAGGCATCTTCACAAACCCCGAACGTCTATGCATTTCTACCCTCAAACTCAGCCTAAATAAATAAAGCCTAACCCCACATCATGATTTAGGAGTTAGGCTTATAAATTCCTTTGCACAGCATCTTTAATGCCTTTGTATTAATTGCTATTTGTGAAATGTAAAGAACGCAAAAAAACTTTATCATTTAACTATAATGGAAGTTAACACCAAACCAGGAAGACTCTGGTTATTTTACGATTTAAATAGTCGTGTAAGTATTTCTATTGATTTTCTTTTTTTATGGTGGATGAAACCGTATCCAAGGCGTCTGATGCTGAAGCAGCAAGTTTTTTCATAACTTCATTTACGCCTGTGATTACTGTTCCTGCCAAAGAACTTTGAACTTCTAATGCTTTTCCGAACAACTGCGATTGTTGTTCTGAGATTTCCTTAGCGGTGTGTAAAACCTTATCTAAAGATTCATTAAGTAGCGTTTGTTCTTCAGACATAGTTATTAAAGTATTTTGTTGGGAAAAATTTTAGTTTGGATAGCAAAAAGCCATCAATAAAATAACATTATTGATGGCTTTATAATTTTGTTTAATCGGTAACTTACTTGCTGAATCCAGACAATAAAGTACCTACAGTGTCATTAGCTCTTTTAGCAACGTTATCTAAAACGCTAACAGCATTTTTGCTTACAGAATCAATAACTGTACCAGCTGCGTCAAAAGCTTTACCAACTAATTTTCCGCCGTTATCAACAACAGTACCAACTGTGCCGAAAACTTTGTCGACTAAACCCAAAATTTGGTTTTGTTCTGCCATGGTTAATTTAATTTTTGGTTGAAATTAAAGTGTAAAGTAAAAAATTCGCTTTAGCTTACGCAAGTTAATGGATAGAATTTAAAATTCAAAGAACTCAAATGTGATTTTTTAGAATTCCTAACCAAAAACATGAGGTAATTCTTAACTTAGGGACTAATCATTACTGATCACCCTGGCTTTGAGATTGAGTTAAGCTTGAACTAACACTATCAACCGCCTGATTGGCCATATCGGTGATGTTTTTGATCAAATCGGTTGCACCGCTCAACACATTACCAGCAACAGGTGCAATTGGTCCTAAAGAACCCATTACTTTATTTAAAATTTCAGTATGCTGCTTGCCAATTTCACTGGCTGTTTTCATTGCATTATCAAATGCTTCATTCAGTTGATTTTGTTCCTCTGACATAGCTATTTAATGAATTTGGTTTTTAAAAGTCACCTTTAACGAGACTAATATAATAATCTTCCAATAAAAAAAAGGGCTAAAATGATTAAATCATTTTAGCCCGTAATTTTCTTACTTAAACGTTTTCTTAGCTTTGCTGTGAGGTAACATTATCCAATGTTTTAGTAACCATGCCGGTAAAGGATTGAATAAATCCTGTAAAACCATTCAACAGGTTACCTGCCAAAGCGCCAAGAGCGTTCATAGCTTTACCAAGAATATCGCTATGAACCTGACCGATTTCAGTAGCTGCTTTCGTAGCGTTTTCAAACGCTTCTGAGAATTGATTTTCTGCCATTTTTTTCTTTTGGTTGAATTATTGGTTGAAATCAAATGAAAATAACATCACTACACCAGCAAATATAACACGAAAGAAGAACGTTTTCAAACGTTATCAATTATGGATTGGGGATTTATCATTACCTTAATTTTTAGGATTAAGATCACTTTTCAACCTTTAACAGTCTAAATCGGTTATTTCGCCTGAAGCATGTCGGGGTGAGAGGACTTGAACCTCCGACCTCTGCGTCCCGAACGCAGCACTCTACCAACTGAGCCACACCCCGTTTGAGTATGATTCAAATCTAAACGATTTTTTCAAAAAATGAAACCCTAAGTTTACCAACCCCATGTTCCAGGACCACCTTTGAACGGCCCTTTCACCCAAGTTGTAATCCAACCGCCATAAAAATCACCTTTTTGAGGCTGAACTTTTTCATCATTTACATAACAAGCATCAGCTTTTGAGGCATAAAAGCACAAATAATCGCGAATTTCATGAAACTTAGGTGAGGGCGTAGGGTAGCTCCAAGCCACAAAATCTCTACGTTTACCGTCAACTTCCAAACTCCAATAAATGGCCATTCCTTTAAATTCACAAACAGACGTTTTTTGCTGAACTTTTAATAAATCCATCCTTATATCACATGAAGGAATATAATAGGTCGGCGGATGGCTGGTTTCTAAAACTCGGTACGCTTCTGTACTATCCGCAATAATTTCATTATCAACGATAACTTTTATTCGATCAGAAACTTTTTCGCATCTCGGAGGCCTGGGATAATCCCAAACAGATTCAATCCCCTTTGTTTTCATTACTACAAAATTTTCCATAATCAATGCATTTAGTCATTCTTTCGTTTCCTAACATCTGAACAAGCATTTATCATTCGTTTTCATTTAAAAAAAATCTTGCGGCTTGTTATAGAATGATAATGAGCGATTTATTTCAATTTTGTGAAATTATTCGTTTTTTGAAAGGGTTATAAAACTAAGTCTATTAAAAAACATCCGTTAGGTTGATCACAAAAACCTTGCTTAAGCCCATGAATCGCTCTGAGTTATTTGAACGTTATCAATCAACGCGGCGCATCACCGAACAACTTATCAGTCCATTGGAAGTTGAAGACACGGTCGTTCAACCCATTATGGATGTCAGTCCTCCAAAATGGCATTTGGGTCATACATCATGGTTTTTTGAAACGTTTCTACTTGCACCATATTTAACCAATTTTCGACCGTTTCACCCTAAGTACAGTTTTATCTTCAATTCTTATTATGATCATGTCGGTCAGCGTGTAGAGCGTGCTAAGCGTGGTTTATTATCAAGACCAACACTTAAAGACATACTGGATTACAGAAAATCAACCGATCAAGGGATATGTCATTTGATATCAGGGGTATCAGAAGACGATTGGCAGGATGTCGCCAAATTAACTGAATTGGGCTTAAATCATGAGCAACAACACCAAGAGCTTTTATTAACGGACATCAAGTACATTTTAGGGCATAATCCCCTATTTCCGGCTTACATTGAATCAAACACTATCCCTTCGAACCACGATTCAAACGATGCCTTAACGCAACCCAAATTCATTGAAATTCCCGGAGGCATCTATACAATTGGTCATCAATCTGAAGGTTTTCATTACGATAATGAATCGCCCTCACATGAAGTCCTGATCAGTGATTTAAAGCTTCAAAATCGATTGGTTACAAACAAAGAGTATTTGGAATTTATACATGACGGCGGTTACCAGGACTTTCGACACTGGCTATCTGATGGTTGGGATACCCTGAAGAAAAACAAATGGTCATCACCCCTTTACTGGCACAATTTTGATGGCAAGTGGTTTGAATATACCTTACATGGACTTCAACCATTAGCGCTAAATGCCCCTATTTGCCACATTAGTTTTTACGAAGCCGAAGCATTTGCCAGTTGGGCTGGTAAGCGTTTGCCAACAGAAGCTGAGTGGGAGATCAGCGCTAAAATTCTTCCTGATGCATTTTCAAATTCTGGTCGGTTTCTTGAAAATGGTCATTACCACCCGCAAATGATTTCTTCGGATTTAACACCTCAACTTCATCAAATGTTTGGCGATGTATGGGAATGGTCGGCAAGCAGTTATTTGCCTTACCCGGGTTACCGGCACAGCGCCGATGCTTTAGGAGAATACAACGGAAAGTTTATGGTCAACCAAATGGTTTTAAAAGGCGGTTCATGTGTTACACCGAAAGATCATATTCGTGCCAGCTATCGCAATTTTTTTCACCCCGACAAACGTTGGCAATTTAGCGGCATGCGTCTGGCTGAGTAATTTTAAACATTTTATATGATCACTATTCAAAAACTCACCGATACAGAATTTGAAACCCCTGTCTTTGAAAAACAAGACTTTGCACTTGAGGCGCTTCACGGGCTATCTTCAACACCAAAATTTCTCCCAACAAAGTACCTTTACGATGATGAAGGCACGAGGCTTTTCCAAATGATCACCAAATTACCGGAATACTATTTAACTCGTTCCGAAGCTGAAATTCTGGAAACCCATAAGGATAAACTTTCACTTTTAATGGGTGATGAACCGTTTAACCTGGTAGAACTTGGCGCTGGCGACGGACACAAAACCCGGATTCTTGTTGAGCATTTTTTGGATCAAAAACTTAATTTCGAGTATGTTCCGATAGATATTTCACAATTGGCTGTGGATATCTTAATTAACTCGTTTCAAAAACGCTACAACGACCTTAACGCAATCGGATTGGTTGCAGAATATACTCAGGGCATAAAATGGCTGCACAAAACCACTCACCTACGCAATTTGGTCTTGTTCCTTGGATCAAGTATCGGAAACTTCAATCCGAATGAATCGCGACGGTTCCTTCAAAGTTTATGGACAGTCTTAAACCCTGATGACATTGTGGTTATCGGGTTTGATCTAAAAAAAGACATTCAACTTCTTACAAAGGCCTACAACGACTCCCAGGGTATTACTCGCGACTTTAATTTAAATTTGTTAAAACGCATGAATGAGGAATTAGGAGGATCTTTCAATTTATCAAAATTTTCACATTATGAATTTTATAATGTGCACTCAGGAGCTATGGTGAGTTATTTAATTAGCCAAGAAAAACAATCCGTTTATATCAACGATTTAA
This sequence comes from Chloroherpetonaceae bacterium, assembly GCA_028277445.1. Lineage (GTDB taxonomy): Bacteria > Bacteroidota > Chlorobiia > Chlorobiales > Chloroherpetonaceae > JANQGG01. The sequence continues at coordinate 41,186 of JANQGG010000063.1, forward strand.
AACAACTATTTCATTTTGAAACACTTGAATCGGTGCATACGGAGTCATCTTATAAATATTCTGATTCAGATATTAGGCATATGGCTTCGCAAACAGGATTTAAAGTTATTGATCAATTAACAGATATAAATTCATATTTTATTGATTCAATATGGAAAACAAATAAACCGTATTAAATACTTTAATTAAAATTAATTATAATATTTCATTTAATTTTTTTATTAACCGATTAAATGTGTTTTTAACAATAAAATCAAACTCATAACTGTGATCAAATAGTGAAACATATAACAGATTATCATTGGATTTATTTATAAATGCTAAATCTATTTTACCACCACTAATAACCAAACATCTTTTGTTAAAAGCCCTTGATTTACGAATAACTTCTCCAATAACTTTACCATGAAACGATGTTTCAGTTACTTTTCCTTCACCTGTTATAATCAAATCAGATTCCTTTATTTTTTGATCTAATCTGACCAAATCACTAATAAAACCGAATCCCGAAACAAGCTTTCCGCCAATTGTTGCCAGTCCAAAACCCATCCCTCCGGCTGCTCCGGCACCGGTTTTATTCATCAAATCTTTTGTTTTTTCATTGCCAAAGCAATCGGCAAAATTCGATACGTTGGTTTCGTAACATTGTAAGTCGTTTTGCAAAACACCTTTTTGCGGGCCATATTTTCGTACAGCGCCGTTATCCCCAAGCAAAGGATTCGTGACATCCGATAGCAATGTAAAGTCAATCTCTTGAAGTCGTTTCCGAGCAGATGCAATATCAATGATGTGCAGATCGTTTAAACCTCGATTGCCTAAAGAAATTGGATTACCATTTTGATCAAGCAATTTTGCCCCTAAAGCCATTAAGGCGCCCGCACCGCCATCCACGGTAGCGCTTCCACCCAATCCCAATAGCAATTTTTTAACATTGTGATTTAATGCAGCTAAGATCATTTGACCTGTTCCATACGTGGTAGCCAGAGCTGGTTTAAGCCTTTTGCCCGATACGCACTCCAATCCTGAAGCTGAAGCCATATCCATGATGGCTGTATCACCAGAAATGTAATAACGAGCCGTATGGGGTTCATGGTATGGGCCAATCACCTCGACGTCATAGAATTTGGTTTTCAGATGATTTGCAATAAGCGCTGCCGTGCCTTCTCCCCCATCGGCTAAAGGCAGCATCATGGCTTGCTTTTGTAAATGGGCTGGCAATGCCGCTTTTATCATCTCAGCCATTTTTTGTGAGCGGAATGTACCTTTAAAGCTATCGGGTGCAATAAGTATGTTCATGATTTAAAAAAGCTGTTCCGAAACATCATGTTTTGAAACTTTTCTACGAATTAGCGCTTAAAACCATTAATTAAATTTGCAATCCATACAACATATCACAACAGTATTACTTCAATGAGCAAAGAAGAACTTCAACGGTTTGTTCAACATCCTGATTTACCACAATGGCGAAAAAAACTGGCTGCCTGGGTTGAATCCGATTTTATCCAATATCTTGTTATTGCCGTAATTCTCCTAAATGCGGTTATTTTAGGCTTAGAAACAAGTCCATCGGTCATGAACGACTATGGGTATATTCTTAAGATATTAGATAAACTATGCCTGATCGTCTTTATCATTGAACTGTTGATTAAATTAGTCTCCTACCAAACTTGGTTTTGGAGAAGCGGTTGGAACATTTTTGATCTGCTGGTGGTAGGCGTGGCTTTGGTACCTGGCGCCGGGCCATGGGTGGTTTTGCGCTCTCTTAGGGTATTGCGCGTATTAAGATTGCTTACGGTTGTTCCATCTCTGCGAAAAGTGGTGGCGGCTTTTATTCATGCTATTCCCGGGCTTTTTGGAGTCATCGTGGTTTTGGGAATATTTTTTTATACCATGGGTGTTCTGGCTACATTGCTTTTTGGTTCAACATTTCCTCAATGGTTTGGAAGCATTGGTAAAAGCTTTTATACCTTGTTTCAGATTATGACTTTGGAGAGCTGGTCAATGGGAATTGTAAGACCCTTGATGGAAGTTCATCCTTTTGCATGGGCGTTTTTCGTACCGTTTATCATTATCGCTACCTTTACCATTTTAAATTTATTTATCGGTATTATTGTCTCCACAATGCAGGAACTGGCCTTAACCCCGGAGCTGGGTGCGGCCGATCCTAAAGTGCTTGAATTGCTGAACCGGATTGATACGGATTTAAAAATCCTAAAAGAGAAAATCAGTCAATCGCAATCCATCGGTTAACTTTGAATAGAACAATGCCGCAGAGCTTCCTGATAAATCCGGTTGGTTTTTCGCTTTGGTTTTATGTATTATGAATGACTTTAACCTTCTAAGTTGATAGAGTTAGCATCACATCAACGCCTTAATTCTCGCATAGATTTCTAAACAGCATCTTCCGGTTACAAAATTATGACTGCTCAGCATTTCATTTCGAAACACCCAATAATAGATCAACGTGCACTGATTAAAGAGCTGCTAAGATTTGCTGATGAACCCTACATTTATATTGATGACATTGAGGCCCATCACATCATCACCAATCACACAAATGAATTTATGGATCTTCTCCATGAGTTCTATCAATCGTGGGTCAGCAATCAGATCAAGGTTGATCTTCCGGTTAAACAAGTCTTTTATACCAAGGGATTGAAAGGGGATTTTCGAGTCATGCCCTGCGTGATTGAAAGCGGTAAGCCCATAAAATCCGTTAAAGTTATCGGCACCAATGAAGAAAATCACGCCGTTAAAGATAAAATTTGCGTTGGGAAATCGCTTTTGATTGATCACTATGATAATCATATCTATGCTCTATTGGATGTGTGCGCGCTATCCTCATTTCGGACTGCAGCCATCAGCGTCCTGTGCTACAAGCTTTCAACCCCTAAAGTAAACACAATTGGTTTGATCGGCTTAGGGCGAATCGGGTTCTACACCGCCTATATTCTCCATCAATGGCTTGGGTTATCATCGCTTTCAGGATTTGACTCTGATAGTAGAGCGGCTCAAAATTTTCAAAAACTGCTCAAAATTTACTGCCCAAATTTAACATTCGTTACACTCAACCACACCGACATATATGAGCAATCCAATGCTGTGTTTCTTTCTACAGACTCCGAACAACCGCTGCTAAACGCTAAAAATGCACAATCCCTGGATTTTATTTCCAGCGTTGGCGCCGATGCAAACAATCTATCCGAACTCCATTACAATCTACTCTCAGACAAACATCAGATCGTCACGGATTCTATGCATTCCATGCTGCTTGGGGATATGAAACAATGGAAACAGCAAGGGAAACTCTCCGAAAATGATGTGGTTGAACTCAAAGATGTGGCTTCCGGTAAAAAAGCATTACAGGGTAAAATTGTCTTCATTACAACCGGCATTGCCGTTCAGGATGCTTTGATCAATGATTTTGTCGTAAAAAAGTTTAAGGCCGCTCACCCAATGGGCAATGACTAAAAAGCGACATGTTGAAAAGATGACGTCAAAAAAGTCGTTCTATTTTTCCTTGGCTGAATTTACCAGCGCTTCGGCTGCTAAGTTGGCGCTGAATACCGCGCCGCCCATGGAATCGTAATACGGCTGTTGGGTAAATCCTCCCGATAAAAAGAAATTCGGAACGGCTGTTTTTTGGGCTGGCCGTTTGTCATCAAAGCCCGGCAAAGGCGCATAAACCGACTGTGGAATTCGCACAACGGTTGACTTTAAAATCGTTGCCCCTTTTGAGCTCTCCGGGTAACACGAACAAATGTTCTCATGAATTTGATGGACAATCTCTTCATCTGAGCGCCCCATTAACTCTTTGGCCGGGCCCACACAAAACTCAAAGCGTGTTTTTCCTTCGAATGGCTCACCGCGCAACATTCGATATTCGGGCGTGGTATTGACTAAATCGGCGTAGACCGGGATGATGCCATCAGGGTTAAAGAGCACATTATCAATCGGGGTGATTTGTTTATCGTACCAAATCTGAACCGATATGACCGGTACACCTTTAAAATGCTTCAATACCGAAAGCTCAGCATGTTGCTGCACCATGTCATTTGGCATCACCTGGTTGAGGTTATGAATGGGCAAGGCTGAAATGACATAATCGGCATTCAGCGCCTCGCCATTACGTAGCTCTACACCGGTTATTTTTTGGCCATCATACACCAGTTTTTTAACGGCTACCCCGGTTTCTAAAATGGCGCCTTTGTTTTGAATATCTTCAACAAGCGGCGCGATCAGATGCTCCTGGGGCGAGCCTTTTAAAAAGCCCATTCTGGAAGCATTCGGAATTCTGAAAAACACCTCAGTTACATCCAATATGATCTTTGCCGTGATCTCATCAGGGGGAATAAATTTCAACGCCAGGGCCATGGGGCGGTACATTTTATTTAAGAATCGCTCTTTAATGCCATGCGCTTTTGCCCACTCAGCAAAGGTTAAATGATCTTGTGTTGGCGGGTATTTGTCTTTATGAATCATAAGCGGCACCAATGCTTTGACAAACGCAAGCATTTCCGAAAACTTAAAATAACCGTTTTTAATAATGGCCGGCGTTAGATGAAACGGGCTAAATGTATTCCAGGTTCCAAAAGTAAACCGCTCGCCTTTGGCCAAAGTGTAGGTTAGTTCATGCTTTTTCCATAAAATGGAATCGTATGCGCCGATCTCTTTCATGAGATCGTAAAGCACATCGTAAGCGCCAAAAAAACAGTGCGTACCGGATTCTATCCAGTCACCTTCATCATCTTGCCACGAAGAGACCTTTCCACCAAAAATCTCACGTTTTTCTAACACTTGAACTGAGAAACCTTTTTCTATAAGGCGCTTTGCTGCAGTGAGTCCGGCTAAACCACCGCCAAGAATAATAACTTTTCGACCTGAAGAATTCGGAGAAGCGTTTGATTTTAAAACCATAATAATGTTAATACGAATTAAAGTTCATCACGACCTTGAAGCGCGCGTGTGAGCGTAGCTTCGTCAATGTACTCGAGCTCACTGCCAACAGGAATGCCTCTGGCAATTCGTGAGAGTTTAAGTTCTAAAGGTTTGAGTAGTTTTGAGAGGTATAACACCGTGGTTTCACCTTCAACGGTGGGATTAATGGCCAGAATGATCTCCTTGATCTCTGTGTCTTTTTCCTGGAGCCTGCCAAGAAGCTCACGAATTTTCAAATCATCAGGGCCAACGCCTTCCAATGGCGAAATCACACCATGCAAAACATGATACAAGCCATTGTATTGATTGGTTCGTTCAAAAGCCAGTACATCGCTTGGCGATTCTACCACACAAATCGTTGTGTGATTGCGTTTGTTGCCCGTACAAATTGAACATGGATCGGTCCCACAATCCGTAACATTCTGACATTTTGTGCAAAATGTGACTTTATGTTTAACATCTAAAAGGGCTTGAGCCAAAGACTCGATGTGAGATTTGTCTTCCTGAAGGACAAACATAGCCAGGCGCTGAGCTGTTTTTCGTCCAATTCCAGGTAACTTAGAAAATTGCTCAATCAACTGCTCAATCGACTGAGATGTATAACGCATTGATCTTGAGAGCTGATTTAACCTGGCAAATTCATATTTTTTAGAAAACTCATATCCCCAAGCATACCACCGGTTGCTTTAGACATTTGTTCCTGGGCCATCTTCGTGGCATTTGCCAACGCCAGATTTGTAGCCGCAACCACCAAATCCTGAACCATATCCTGGTCATCCATGATGTCTTTATCTATTGAAATAGAAACCAGTTCATGCTTCCCGTTAGCAACTGCTTTTACCATGCCGCCGCCGGCTTCACCGGTAACTGTCATCGATTCCAATTCTTTCTGAACTTCTTGCATTTTGCTACCAATTTGTTGAACTTGTTTCAGCATAGATGACATATCATTTAATTGCATAGCGCTTGTATTTATAAAAAGTTTGCAATGGAATAAAACTTTTGATTGATTATCAAAAGTTTTCTAAGTATTTAATGAAAACGCCTCCCATTATCAAATTAGGATACTGTATCTTTTGAATTTTCAGCAAATAGCGCTAAAAATTTCGCTCAATAGTTATAATAAGGATTTTCCAAAGCTAAGAATTTCATCAAGCCTGTTTTTTGAGCCTGCTTCAGCATAAAATCTTACCACCGGTTCGGTTCCACTGAAACGTACCAAAAACCAGCTATTATCTTCACAAATCATTTTCACGCCATCTCGTTTATCAACCTTTACAACAGCTTTGCCGGATATCTCAGTTGGCGTTTTGTTTTGTAAGGATTCCAACAGGGCATTTTTCTTCTCTTCGGCCAAGCGATAATTCTGACGGTCGGTGTAAAAATACCCGTACTCTTTGTATAAATCCTCTAAATATTCAGAAAGCGTTTTACCGGTGCGCGCTGCAATTTCAACAAACAGTAAACACGCTAAAACACCGTCTTTTTCAGGGATATGGTTAAACACTGAAAGCCCGTTCGACTCCTCCCCGCCTATGATCATATCTTCACGCATCATCACTTCGCCGATGTATTTAAATCCAACTGGTACATCATGGCACACAATGCCTTCTTTTTTGGCAATGGCATCAATCAAATGCGTGGTAGCCAATGTTCGCACCACGCAACCTTTCCAGTCTTTTTTGTGCTTTAAAGCATAATGGAACAAAATCGCCAACAGTTGATTGGCTTGCAGGTATGTTCCGGTGCTATCGATAGCCGCATAGCGATCCGCATCGCCATCGTTGGCAATACCAATCACAAATTCACCGGTCTTTCCACGATCACCGACTCTTGCAATTAACTCCGGGATGTTTTCTTCCGAAGGTTCCGGCGGACGCCCCCCGAAATACACATCGCGGTGATCGTTCATGACTTCTACATCACAGCCCAAATCGTTTAAAAATTTGTCGGTATACTCACGCGCCGTACCATACATGGCATCATACACCACTTTAATGCCGGATGTTGAAATCACATCGGTATCAATAAATGTTTTTAATCGCTCAAGATAGGTTGGCTGTGGATTGATCATCTCAATCATGCCTTTTTCCAAAAGGCTTTCAAATGACTCATAAGTGTATTCTTTGGGATCGGTTTGCTGAGCCTGAAACAGCTCGCTAAACTTCGCTTCAAATATTTTGGTGATCTCGGGCAAAGCCGGCGCACCATCTGCGGTTGAAAACTTAATGCCCTGGTAATCCGGTGGATTGTGGGACGCCGTAAAATTCAAACCGCCACCGGCGCTTCGTCGGGTGATTTCGTATGAAATAACCGGCGTTGGAACATCACGATCGCATAAAAACGCTTTAATACCATGCGAGCCTAAAACCGTGGCCGCTAATTTTGAAAATTCCTCCCCCAAAAAACGTGTATCTCTGCCGATAACAACTCCTTTTTGGCCGAGACCCGATTCCTTTAAATACGAAACAATGGCCTCCAAAACTAAACTCAGGTTATCGTAGGTGAATTCATCGGCAATGATTGCACGCCAACCTGAAGTTCCAAACTTAATTTTCATGGATTGTGGTTTTTTAATAATGTTCTGTTTTACAACGCTCAAGAAACGCTTACGCTCTTTTCTTACCCAAAACGGTTTTCACTTTTTCCTTGATTTTTTCTTCGGTCAGCCCGAATTTTTTTAATAACTCTTCGGGAGCGCCCGACTTACCAAATTTATCTTCAACGCCAACCATTCCCATGGGTACCGGAACCGTTCGAACAACCACACCAGCCACAGCTTCGGAAAGCCCGGTAAAAATCTGATGCTCTTCAGCCGTTACAATAGCGCCGGTTTCCTGAGCTGCTGCTACAATGGCCTCTTCATCCAGTGGCTTAATGGTATGCATGTTAATGACGCGTGCGCTAATGCCTTCTTCTTCCAACTGATAAGCCGCTTGAAGCGCTTTCCAAACCATAACCCCACAAGCAATAATCGTAACATCCGTGCCTTGTTTGAGCTGGATGGATTTGCCAATTTCAAACGGTTCGCTTTCCAATGAAAAATCTGCTAAAGCCGGGCGGCTGAAACGGAGGTAGGTTGGCCCGTCATACTCGGCAATGGCTTTCGTTGCACGAATGGTCTCCATATAATCACAGGGGACAACAACGGTCATGTTTGGCAGACCGCGCATTAAACCGATATCTTCCAAAATTTGGTGAGTAGCGCCATCTTCACCCAATGTCAGGCCGGAGTGCGATGCACAGATTTTAACATTTAATTCCGAATAGCACACGGATTGACGAATTTGGTCATACACACGACCGGTTGCAAAATTTGCAAACGTGGCGGTATAAGCAATTTTTCCGGCAGTAGCAAATCCTGCAGCCATACTTATCATATTGGCTTCGGCAATCCCCACATTAAAAAACCGCTCGGGATATGCTTTTTGGAACAAATGCATATTAACCGATCCCGTAAGATCAGCCGATAACGACACAACGCGTTCATCTTTACCAATCTCCAATAACGCTTCACCAAACCCTTTTCGTGTAGCTTTGTTCCCTCTCGACTCAAGCCTAGCCTGAGCCATTGTACCATTACTTGATTTTTCCATTGAAAATATGATTAACTTAGCGGTTTTAGCGATCCACTGTGAATTAAAAATGAAGATAAAATATAAGGATACCGACCTGTGTAGCAAAAAAAGTTTCGGACAAAATTTCCTGACTGATGGGAATATATCAAAAAAAATCGTTCGGTCAGCAGATTTATCTGAAAAGGATCATGTTCTTGAAATCGGGCCGGGTTTCGGTGCGCTTACCCGGCATATTACAGAAATCACCGATCAATTTACCGCCGTTGAATTGGACTCGGATCTTGCAGCATTTATCCATGAGAATTTCCCAAAGTGCCATCTCATTCAAGATGACATTTTAAAGGTTGATCTTGGCCATATCACCAACGAACCTTTAAAAATCCTGGGCAATATTCCTTACAACATCACCTCACCCATTCTCTTTCATTTGATCGATCATTATTCATCGTTGCATTCGGCCGTGTTGATGATGCAGGATGAAGTCGCCAGACGCATTACTGCACAGCCCGGCACAAAAGCCTATGGCATTCTTTCGGTGCAATTGCAAACCTTTGCCCGCGTTGAGTATTTGTTTAAAGTGAAAAAATCGGTGTTTATGCCCCGCCCTGATGTGGATAGCGCGGTCATTAAACTCACCTTTTCCGATACTTTGCCTATTACCAACACGTCACTTTTCCAAAAGCTTGTGCGAACAGCTTTTAGCAAACGCCGAAAAACGCTTGCTAACAACTTAAAAGGGGTGTTTGAGTGCAGTGGTTTAGATGAATCGCTCCTTAAAAAACGTGCCGAAGAACTCAGCCCGGAGGGTTTTCAAGAACTGGCTAATGGATTTGCTGAAAAAACAAACAGAGAATGACAATAAAATAGCTAGTCATGCTGAGTAACTTGTTTCAGCATCTATTCTTTCATAAAATACTGAAAACCTGTAACCTTAATAAAAAACCTGTTCAGCATATAGCTCAGGGAGAGAGTTTATGTAAAGTAAGTATTAACCAGTAACACCAACTATTACTCCCTTGCACCCGCTTTTTTAAGTAGCTCAACCACTTCTTGGTGACCAAATATTGACGCTACCTTCAAAGCTGTACTTCCATCCTTAAGCTTTACATTCACATCTGCTTTGGCGGCAAGCAATGCTTCTACCACATTTACGGATCCATTCATAGAGGCCCCCATCAAAGCCGTTGCACCGTTTTCAACCTTTGCATTCACATCTGCTTTTGCAGCAATAAGGGTATGAACCACTTCGAGATGGTCGTTACTAGAAGCAAACATCAAAGCTGTTCCACCTTTCTTATCATTTGCATTCACATCTGCTTTTGCAGCAATAAGGATTTGAGCCACTTCGAGATGGCCGTTACTAGAAGCGCACATCAAAGCCGTTATGCCTTTCTCATCCTTTGCATTCACATCTGCTTTCGCTGCAAGTAGTGCCTGAACCACTTCCAGGTTGCCCTTATAAGACACTGCCATCAAAGCTGTGCTTCCATCTTTAATTTTTGCATTCACATCTGCTTTCGCTGCAAGTAATGCCTGAACCACTTTCAGGTTGCCCTTATAAGAAGCTCCCATCAAAGCTGTACTACCATCTTTAACCTTTGCATTCACATCTGCTTTCGCTGCCAGCAACACCTCTACTACCTCTAAGTGACCTTTTACAGACGCCGCCATCAAAGCCGTTTCACCTTCTTCACCCTTTGCATTAACATCTGCTTTCGCAGCTATAAGTTTTTTAACTTCTGTTATGTTACCCTCTTTAGCTGCCTGAATAAGTTTGATGTCGGAGTTGGCGTCTGACATACCGGCAGAAGCATATTGAGCAAAAAAAGCAGTGGTTAAGGCAAACAGACATGTCAGAAAAAAGAAACGGGATTTTTCCCAAAGATGTGTTTTTTTAGTGGTGGCCATGATTAGATAGGGTTTAATAATTTTGGGTAAATTATCTGTCTTAAAGATTACTCAGGGAACAGGGTACAACCAAAACTTTAAAGCCTTAAGAAGTTAAGGGTACTATTGGCATATTTCCAACTGATTCGTTAGAAAGCCTTGTTGAGTTTTCATATTTGGCAATAATAAAATTGCGCAGCGGTACCAAAATGTATATGCTCAGCAACGCCGCAGCGCTCATTGCAATGAGAAACTAAAGAAATACAACATGCCACATTACATGAAAACGTTCACAGATTCCTGCTTTCGCAAGGAATGACAGATAAAAACAACCCCTTCTTTTTTGTCATGCCGAACTCCGATCCGGCATCCAGTGTCTTGTTCCCTTCGGCAAGTGTTTCGTTATTCCTTCGGCTGGCAATCAGCAAGCTACCTGGTAAACAACCCATGAAAGAAAATAATACGATTATAAAAACACCGGTTAATCACTGAAATAAAGAGCCAGTTGCAAACTCAATTTCAGAAGAGCATGATTTACATATGTCATCATCATAGCTTTATTCAATACCCAGAGTTGGTAATTGCTTCACCTTATGATACTTTAGAGCAGCAGCAATACATTTTTTTAATTCAATTTCCGGAACATTATCATTCATCTGAAAACAAATCGCTCTATTTCCTTCAAATTTAAATAGTTTATTATAAAGCAGTTTGAACGTTGGAACCAACTTGCTCGTACATTTAAAATACATCGCGTATTGTTCAGGATTTTTATGCTTCCAATCAAGTCTTATCGTGCTTCCATTTTTTACCAAGTAGCTAGGCTCGCCCCATTTTAAGGTTTCTTCAATTTTCCGGATGTCTTCAATGTCATTTGCCGTCTCCAAAATTAACTGACGAAGATGCTTAATCTTGGGTTTAACCCAACTTGGATACTTATTGAAAACCTGTTCAACTTCAGGACTTGTTTCTATGTGTAAATTTCTCATTGCTGTGGATTGCATATACCTCTTATATTAATACTTGGGATTTCACTTTGTTATGAACAAATTAGCACGATGCTAAGCCCAAAGGCAGTTCATTAATTCATATTTCAATCTTCAATCAGACGTCTCTTCTCCGGATTCATGCTCATTGATCAGCTGAGCGGCGATTGCCATCACTTTCTCTTTTTTGGATCGCATGGTTTTATCGGCTTCCAAAAACGTTTCCAGCGCTTCATTAATGGATAAGCTTTTTGTCAGAGCAGGCTCACGGCTTCGATTGGTTTTCTCGGCGACTTCCACATTAATTTGGCTGAGTAAAAACGCTTCCGATAGCGCTTCTTTGATCTCAGGCAACTGAATCTCTGATTTTTGAGCGTCGCTACATCGGACTCGAACACGAACCACCGCATCCCGAACAGACTGCCCCTGGCATTCTGCCAAAATGGCTTTCATGGGATCGTTTTTTTGGCTGACATCAATCTCCAGTGATAAAAATGGCCTGGCAGGCGTTTCAATATGGTGATACCTAATCTGTTGCTCATCTATTTCAACCATGACAAACCCTTTAGACTGCCGCCATTCGGCAAAACTGATCCGCTCGGGACTTCCTGAATACACCACGGGTGGCAAGTTCGTATCATTTAGATTTTGATGTTTATGAATATGGCCAAGCGCCACGTATTGAAATTCAGGTTTAGCCATTGAACCCACCGAGAACAACGGGTCTTTGGTAAAGAGGGTTTGTCGTTCAGAATTTTCGGTAATTTCCGCCGTATCCAGATGCAAATGCGCCGCCACAATAACCGGATAATCAATGGGATTCTTGCGCTGTTCTTCCGATTTTAGTGAGAGAAAGTTCACATAAATATCATGAATTTTATCACGAAGATCTTCTGGTGAAAGGTCAGCAAATTCTTTTTTTGAAAAAATGTTGCTTTTAATGGGCCACGGCAACCCAATGATCCGCAACGGACCGGATTTGGTTTGAATATCCCTGGCTTCTGCTTTGGAAAATATGGTGACATTTGGCAGCAAATCTTCATAGATTTGCAATGCATGAGCTTTGCCGTAAGCAAACGGGTGATCGTGATTGCCCACCACCATCACAATTGGAATTTTGGCATCAATCAAGGGTTTCAGGCATTCGGAAAAAATTTTTTGCTCAGTTGGGCTGGGCGAGGCATCCCGAAACGCATCACCGCAAAATAAAAACACATCCACACCCTCCTTAACAGCATGATCTGTCATAAACTGAAAGGCTCGCTTAAAATCCAGCAACCGTGTATTGAGCCCTGTTTCAGAGTCCAATTTCCCATGGGTGGTATAACCAATATGAATATCAGCCGTGTGGAGTATTTTCATACGATAATAATGACCATTTTATACTTTCAACAATGACTTGAAATAAATAATCATTTCAAAAAAAACATAAAAAAAATGCCCGGAAAAACCGGGCATCAATGATAAACTTTTCTCTCCGAATAAGAAGCTTACTTGGTCGCTTCAAGCATCAGTTCGTTCATACGGCTTACATAATCAGTGGGCGATTCCAACATACCATCCAAGAGCATCGCGCCTTCAAAAAGCTGCAAGATGCAACTACGCAGTTTCGGATCAGTAGAGCTTGCCATATTGAGAGTGGAAAGATTTTTAATCAACGGATGTGAAAGATTTACTTCCAGAATTTTTTTGGATTTGGCATGTTCTTTATTCATCATCTGCATGATGCGCTCCATTTGAGGATCCATGGCATCCTTACCGGCAACCAGCGTAACCGGAGAGCTCACCAACCGTTTGGATTCCACCACATCTTCCACGTTGTCTTTCAGGGTATCTTTGAACACTTCCAGGAGCGACTTGGAGAGATTTTCACTGAGTTTTTCCTGGCCCCCTTCAACTTTTTCGTCTTTGATGTCCAGTTCAGCCTTATCAATGGATTTAAAGGCTTTTTTCTCATATTCGCCTAAACTTGGTACAATAAACACATCTACCGGCTCATGAAGCAATAACACTTCCAGATCATTCTTTTTAAAGTATTCAAGGTTAGGATTTCGCTCCAATTGCTTGCGGTCTTCGCCCGAAATATAGTAGATTTCTTTTTGATCGTCCTTCATGCGTTCTACATATTCCTTGAGCGAAATAATCTCGCCGGTTTCGGTTTTGGTGGTTTCGAACCGAAGCAAGTTCATAAGTTTATCCCGGTTTGTGAAATCCATATTCACGCCCTGCTTAAAGAGCGGACCGTATTCTTTGTAGAACGTTTCGAACTTGCCTTTATCGGTTTTAGCCAGATCTTCCAACCAACCGAGCACTTTGCTGGTAAGCACCTGGTTGATTTTAGTCATCACCGGGCTAGATTGCGCCACCTCGCGCGATACATTAAGTGGCAAGTCTTCGGTATCCACCACGCCTTTAACGAATCGCAGGTACTCCGGTAAAAGTTCTTTGCAGTCGTCCTGGATCATCACCTTATTAACGTACAAATGCAATGATTTTTCTTCCTGCATACGCATCAAACCCATCGGAGCAGACTTTGGAATAAACAAAAGCGCTTTAAAGGTAACGCGTCCTTCCAGAGAAATGGCCAGATGATCCAACGGTTCCTGATAGTCGTTGGAGACAAATTTATAAAATTCGTTAAGTTCGTCTTCTTTTTGTTCGTTTTTTGGTTTTTGCCAAAGCGCTTGCACACTGTTGATCTGCTCTTTGCCCAAGTAGATCGGGAAGTCGACAAAGTTGGAGTACTTTTTAATAATGCTTTGCACCTGCCACTCTTCGGCGAAATCTTTATGATCGTCTTTGAGTTTAAAGTAGATTTTCGTACCGCGTGTGGGTTTATCAATTTCTTCAATGGTAAAGCTTGATTCACCTTTGGATTTCCATCGGTAGCCTTTTGAATCCTTTGCTGCATGGCGAGTTTCGATGGTTACTTCATCGGTAACCATAAATACCGAGTAAAAACCAACCCCAAACTGCCCGATGAGATTGCCATCCAAGGATTGTTTTTGTGATTTTAAAGCGCTCAAAAACTCCAGAGTGCCTGATTTTGCAACGGTTCCGATGTTTTTGATAAGCTCATCTTTTGTCATCCCCAAACCGCTATCTTCAATAGAAAACATCTGCTTATCTTTATCGATCTCGATCTGAATCTTCAACTCAGCATCAACATCCAATAGCTCTTTATCGGTGATCTGCTGAAAGCGGATTTTACTTAACGCATCGGCTGAGTTTGAAATGAGTTCCCTTAGAAAAACTTCGGGATGGGTATAGAGTGAATGGACAATCAAATGAAGCAACTGCTTCATTTCGGCCTGGTAATTAAATTCCTGCAAATTTTCTGTTTTGGATTCCGACATGTGTCTCTCCTTTCTTCGTCTTAATGCTTAATGTTTGGATAAAATCGTACGGTGATTGAGTGTTTTAGCGGGGCAATTATACATTTTTTTTACAATTCCCGCAAGTTTAAGAGATGCTTTCGATATGGATTTTATCTTGTTTCAACTCGGTTTTTCTTTTTGTTCCTCTCAGGCGGGAACTCCCAAAGACCGAGAGAGGCAAAAGAATGATTGAAACACAAGGCAGCCATTAAGTCATTTTCTCAAAATTTCACCCTTTTCTGAACAAGACTTTCCCCACCCGTTTAATATGTTCTTTCAAATCTTGATTTGTTATATCGTGGTATATGGAAAGATCAATTTTATAGGGTAATAATAAATCATCCAATTCCTGTTCAATAACCTGTTGCAACGTTAAATCTAATGCCGTTCCCAACAATGTGATATCAATATCCGAAGCCGGCATGAATGTACCTTTTGCACGTGAGCCATACAAAATAGCTTCTTCAACTTGGGAATGCCGGGCTAGAACTTGCTTTATATCCGATAATTCTTTTTCATTTAAACCGATTTCCATTGATTTCTAAAACCTGTGGTTATTGATCCATTAATTTTTCTTGCATCTTATTATTAAACGAAATGTTAATGTAACATCTAAAAACAAAAAGCCGCATGCCCAAATGGACTGCGGCTCATTGTAATGCTTTATGCCGATGGCAGCATACCCATTTTTTTCTTTAGTTCTAAGAGCGAGTCAGAAGCTTCGGCGCTGGCTGAGCCTTCAAGCGCTTTGTTGATCTTTTCATCAGTACTGGCTGTGGAATCACTGATCTCGCCATAAGCTTCTGCCAACGATTCTTCTTCCTGTACCTTATCCTTCATTTTTTCAAGCATGGCAATGGTTCCATTTGAATCCACATTAGAAAGTTGCTTGTTGATCTTTTTCATCGATTCAGCGGTTCTGGCACGTGCTCGCAAGGTAACCAGCTCATTTTCATATTTGGAAATTGAGTTTTTCAGCTTTTGAACTTTGCTGTTGAGCTGATCTGACATTTGCTGCTGGTTTTCATGATCGGTTTGCAAGGACTTTGCGCGATTATCCGCTTCAGATTTTTTATTCAATGCCTCGGTTGCCAGCGATTCGGCTTCCGACATATCAATCCCTCCGGATTGAGCTTTTTGAAGCAACATCATGGCTTTGCGCTCGTAATCCGCGGACATTTTGAGTTGATCGTCGGCGTCTTTCTTTAAACGAATGGCCGTGGCTTTCACCTGTGCAAGGCTTTGCATTGCTTGACTCAAATCGTTTTTAAGATCGCGTATACCTTGCTCAGTCAGTTTAATAGGGTCTTCTAATTTATCGGCGATAGAATGCGCTTCGGATTGCGCCATTTTAAAAATGCGTTGGAATAATTTCATGGAATCTCCTTAGAATCGATTAAAAATTAGTTGGTTGATGATACATACTTTAAGAGCTCGCCGCTATACTCGGCCATTGCCAAAGAGAGCGCTTCAATGGAAGCTTCAAGCTCATTATAGTCAAGGTTTTCCAGTTGAAGCGTATCGCGAAACATGATTACTTTTTCCTCTTCATCTACAGCAAATGCCCCATGCACCAATGTGCGATTCATCTTCAATAACGCTTTGTATAAGCCCTCGGTTTCTTTTGGAACCGGCATGATCACTTGCTCTAATATTAAGATCGGGTCTTCGCAATCAATCACAAGATTTTTGATGCCGTTTTCTTCATCTTCCACGATCACAAGCTCTTCAGGTTCATCTTCATGGGTGATGTTTAAGTCCATATCCAGGACATAATTTTTAACCAATTCAAATTTATCTGACATTGTTTTTTTATGTTAGGTTAGGTTAAAAAAATTAAGGGTTTAATCGTTGTTCTAACGCTCTATACGCCTTGTTTAAGCCTTTGGTTAATTCAGTTGCCAATTTTTGTTTTTCCGGGTCTGAACTGTGCAGATCAGGATGGTATTTGGCCAGCAAACGCTTCCACGATTTTCTGACCGTTTCCAGATCCGCGCCATAAGGCGCTTCTAAATTCGCATAATACCCCGCAAGTTCAGGATCGCGATAAGCTTCTGATGTTTCATTCTGTGTATTACTTCTATGTGTTTGCTTATGGTTACGCGAACCTTGTTTAGAATAGCGTTTGTTGAGGAAATCTTCAAATTCCTTGTCGTCATTTGATAATAATTTATCAACCCACTCCAACGCGGGATTTGAGGCAAGTTCGGCCTCTACCACCCGTTTTAAGCGATCAGCTAACTGCATAACATGTTTGATTTGAGTTTAGATTCCTTTCGTCAGAGCCGCATCTTTTGTTTCATGAGTTAAAAACACATTATGGATAATGGAACCCTATTTAACAACTTAGAATTGCTTTTGAAAATCAATACAATGTAATTATTCCAACTTGAGTTATGGAAGAATTAAGGTTAGTTCTTTTATCTGCTTAAAATCTGACTCATTAAAACTTGCTATACATTTGATGTTAAAGGCTAAAGCTATCACTGCAATTTCAAAATCATGAATTTTTAAACCTGAGGGATTGTATTTCCTTAAAAGCTCATAAAAAAGCATGCTGCTTTTTTGATTGGGATAAAGAATGGGTATGTCTTCTGTGAAATCTTGCAAGATATCTAATGCTTGATCAACCGAGATTTTTAAAGATTCAGCTCGGGTAAGTACCACTAAAAATTCCGAAATGTTTTTTGAGGTGGTTACAAACTCATAGGATTGATTCAGCAACAATTTTTGACTTTGATCATGAAATTTTGAATCAGCATCTATTGCATAAATCAACACATTCGTATCCAAAAGCACTGAATTACTCATATGCTTTTTGTCGAATATTTATGTTATCAAAAGCCCCTTTTAAATGCAACGACCGCCTGTTGCTTTTTTTGGTCATTTTTTTGGCTTTGATATTGCGGATAATCTGTTCAACTTCTACTAGAAGCTCTTCTGGAAGTTCATCAATTTCCTTCTTAAGTAATTCCTTTGTGGTCATCATTTATGTGGTTATGTTTAACTGTAATGATGCTTAAATGTACGAAGAAATGAGAAAAATGATCAATATAGCCATCTATATCAATGAGAAGGGAATTTTTCAGTTGTAATTGAGGATGTAACGACAGAAAAATTGGAGAGTTCAACAGGAAGAATATTATCTAGGCGTGTTTGCCAAGAAAGAATAGGATAACCATTATTTATAGTGCGTGCATAATCCAAATCCCAATAATCATTATTGGCTGCATCCCCATCAGGATTTGTTATAACATCCCAAACTATTGTTAATCCTATAATGATTTCATCAACATTTGAAATATCTAATACCCGTTAAGTAATCAAATTCCAATCCATGATTAATAAATCTCCCATCCTTTATTTCTGTAATAGTTAAACACTGCCGGATCGGCTTGTGTTGTGGGTATAATCTCAGAGTAATCCCCAAAAATATCCTTGCCAAAATAGAGCATCCCTTTCATAGCTTCATGGTTTAAAAATTTTGTGGGAAGGCTATCAAATTCAAGCTTTGATAACTCATAACGAATCTTTTCCCGAGTAATTTCCTTCTGATTTATACCTAGCACCCAGCCCCACTCACCCATTGTGGGAACATGATTGTGGAATGCAACTGCGCTAAAACCGGACTCTTCAATGGTTTTATAGATAGATAGAAAAGCATTTTTGGCAAAATGAGGGCTGGTAGCTTGCGTGACCACTACTCCACCTTTCGACACATGCGATTTACATAACAGGTAAAACTCTTTGCTGTAAAGCCTAGCTAAATCAATGGTCTTGGGATCAGGCAGATCAATGATAATCACATCGTAAAGTGCTTGGCTTTGCTCAAGAAAAATATAGGCATCCTGAAAAACAGACTGTACTTTTTCATGCGAGAGCGATCCTTGATTTAACCTCGAAAACACCGGATGGGTTTTGCAAAGCTCAACAACACGCTCATCAATATCAACAATGGTGATGCGCTCAACTTCCGGGTATTTTAAGACTTCCCTAGCCGCTAAACCATCACCGCCGCCTAAAATCAGCACGTTTTTGCGCGCCACGCTTGCTTGCATTGCCGGATGCACCAACGGCTCATGATAGCGGTATTCATCGTAGCTGCTAAATTGCTCATTATTGTTGAGATATAGCCAGTGGTGACCTTTCCATTCCGTGACCACAATTTTTTGATAGGGGGTTTGCTCTTCATAAATGATCCGATCCTGGTATCGCTCTTGCTCGCCAAACAAAACGATGGGACGTGCTAAAAAAAACACCCCAATCAAGAATGCCATACTTATCACAAAGCCAATAATAATTTGGGGTTTATGCGAAATTTCCTGACGGAACGACCAAAAAAGCAGACCGGCAATCAGAAAATTCAAAGTGCCGAGCGCAATGGGTGTATAAGTAAGCCCCAGGCTTGGCAGTGCAAAAAATGAAAAGAGCAAGCCACCAAGCAACGCGCCAAAATAATCCTTCTCCATAATGGAGCTGATATTGAAACGCAATTCTTCAAACTCCTCGTTGATTCTAGTCGCCAGAGGAATTTCCAAGCCAATTAATCCACCAATGAGTATCGCAACCGGATAGATCACCAAAGAGACTTGTTGAACGTAAGCTGTGAGGAAATAGGCCAGTATTGCGCTCACCGCAATGCAAACAGATAAAATTAGTTCGGTGAAAATGTACGCATCAAGCACATTGAGTTTGATGATTTTACTCAAACGGCTTCCCAAGCCCATGGCAAACAGCATAACCGAAATGATGAGCGCCCATTGAATAACGGCATTACCAAGCAGGTATGTGGCAATGGTAGCCATGATATATTCGGCAACAGTTCCGGCAAGCCCAGTAGAAAAGACGCTCAGCTTTAAAGCAAAATGTTTTCGTGATTGGTTGTTACGGCTAACCATAAAATTGAACATAACTATCTGAATATAAACTTAGGCTAGTTGCCCTCTCCATTAAAAAGAGGGCTTGGAAGAGGAATAAAAGATTAAAGTATCCAACCGATAAGCAACGCCGCTGAGATGTAGGATATGGCTTCTATAAGCCCCAAACCAACATTGGGATGCTCCTGGCCAACAAGCTCGTGCGTGATATCTGCGCCTGGAAGTAAAATTTTATCCGTGATAAGACGAATCACTGGTAATAAGAGCAAACCGATACCAACATCAATGCCAAATGTGAGTAAGTTTTCATTCCATGAGATAAAATCACCCTGTGAGCCCACGCGGGCAATATTTCCAAGCGCCACCAACACACCGGCAAACGCAACGCCAACCGCCACATTGTCTTTTTCAATCTCATCATGAATATCAAACGGGGTAATTGCATTATAGACAACGCCGCCCACAATTAATGTGGTTTGACCCAAGGCCCAAAAGACCAAGGTAGTTATTAAATCCCCGCCCTGTCCGGAAATTGCTCCGGATACATTTAATCCAACAGCAATGTAACTTGCCGCTTCCACCACACCTGTTCCGGCATTTTGATCGTCAATAATTTCCTTGACATTACTGAATTTGTGTAAGATGAGCTTATCGTTGATAATGATGGAAATGTTTAGGAGAAAAATTCCTACCAATCCATAAAAGAAAATATCAATTAAATCATCAACCAATCCTTGGGAAGGCCCCCACATGACCCCGCCAATCATAAAGATCAAGCCAATAAAATAACCCCCTAAAGCCAGCGAAAGCGCCAAATTATCTTTTTCCAAAAGCTCATGGCGCAAACTAAACGACCGATGATTGACATCGTAGGCCAGCTTTCCAATGAAAAAAATCACAAATGCCGCTAGAAGATAGATAATGGTTGAAAGAATATCGTTGAGGATCATAGTTGATAAATGGTTTTAAATGTATTCAGTATAAATAACAATTATTTCATTTTGATGCCATGCCGAATTAAGAATTTGGACTTGCCAAAAACAAATGGGTAATGACAACAATAAAATCGTGCATTGAGCTTGCCGAAATGCTTGTGCTGAATGTAACGAAGTGCCGATTTTGAAGATCATGTTCCCTTCGGCACGCTCAGGGAACAATAATTTTGTCATTAGTAACTTATTTCAGAATTGTTTTAGATACTTCATTGCATCTTTCTCATCTTAAGATCACCCTAGTGGCAATTCATGAATTTCGATTACAATGAGATTGCGTTTCTGCATTTAATTATGCTTCACTGAGCCTTCACCAAAAGGGAAATAGTATTTAAAAACACCTACTTTCCAAATCCGCCAAAACTTCGGCTACGGTACGTGCTCTGAGTGCCGCGATTGACACGTGATTTAAACTTATTCAAAAAATTGCTGCGTTGGGTTTGCTGACGAACTTGTTTGCGTTGAAAGAAATTCGGATTTGTTTTCTTGGTTGCCGTACCAAAAGTCCCGTACCTGTTATTTTTACCATAATAGGGCCGGTTACTGGCACGGTAATCGCGATAGGTATTCCAATCGTTACGATAAATTGGGCCGCCGCCAAGCAAACCAAAAACCTGGCTCATCAATGCATATTTACCGTAAAACTCCCAAAATGATGTCCCGTCAGAATTTTGACGCCATTGACCATACTGCGGATTGCCGACATACTGGTAACCCGGCGGAAATTTATCGTTGGATGTTTTACCGTCGCGGGATTTTGAAGCCAGTACCATCCCCAGGTAATTCTGATTATCCTTGTAATATTGCTCTGAAACTTCCATCCAATTGGTCATATTTGAAAGAAACACCAAGCTATCGGGTTTGTTAGGGTCTGGCGTTGCATAAACCAATTTGTAGCGATGTAAATACTTTGGGAATACACTGCCATCCTGACGCATATCCTGCAACAAAATGGAATATTCCGGAAATTGATCTAGCTCTTTTTGCAATCGATCCAGAGGCGACTGTAAACCACAGGCCGTAAAAATGATCATTAGACCCAGACATGCAATAAGATGTTTAACCATTGAAATCCTCATGAAGAACCTCATTAACGTTTTATTTTTAATTAATCACAACATGATTTGCTCATAGCGCTTAAGAGCAAATTATTCGTTTGGATTTTGCTCCCCCGGGAGAATATTTGAGAATTGATACTCTTCCACTTCTTTTCCAACCGAGGCCTCAAATTCTGTTTCGCCCCATTGCTCAATCGTTACTGAATTTTTTTCATCATCATCAACAAAGCTCCAATAAATAAATTCTATACCACGGCCCAAACCATTTTTATAAAAAAATCCCGCACCTGATTCATCAAGGTAATAAGACTTTCCTTCTAAAGTGATCTGTTCGGGTGGATCTTCGTTATCTATGATGTATTTGCGAATTCCCCCTTCAATCTTTCCAATAGGAATTTTTTTGGAGATCGACCAGTATACTTCATCATCTTCTTCTCGCTCCAGATAAACCACTTCTTTGCTAGATGTTAATTCCCACTCAAAAATTTCATGCCCTTCTATATCATATTTATTGAACTCAGTAACGGTCCATGATTTCATATCATAATCCAACAAGTAGCCAACCTTAAGCTTGGAAAGCGTCAAATCGCGCAGAGGATCAAATTCAGGTTCTTGCTCTTTCTTTTTAAAAAACGATTTAAACGGCATAGATTATGAATAAATTAGGATTTATATAAACTTACTTTAAAAACCATTTGGCATTTTGAACTTTTTGTTCTCATGGGGAGATAATATATTCAGCTATGAGAAATTTACAATATCCTCTTAGAAAACTTAATAAATCCTTGAATTAATCTCAATTTAGTTATGGCAAATCAGGCTCCTTCTGAAAAATCACTTAAAAAAATCGAACGTTTTGTTCAGCATTTTTGTGAAAAATCCGGGATGAACACTCATTCCGATAAAAGTATTACCGATAGTATCGTTAAAGGCCTTGCGGCTAATCTTGAAGAACTTGGCAAACCGCTTTGTCCATGCCGGTTCTACCCTGATAAAAAAGAAGAAGCTAAACATCGCACATGGATATGCGCATGCGATGACATGCAGGTTTATAAATACTGCCACTGCCTGCTGTTTGTTACACCTGAGGGATTTCCGGTTACCGAGTATTTACCTGAAGATCACGAAGGTCGCTCTACCTATGGTTTAGTTAAAGACCCAACTCCAGAGCTAGGCCGCAAGCTTCGCGATCATGCCGAAGCTCGCGAAAAAGAACGCCGTGAACGCCATTCATAAGTAAGCAAAGCCACTTTACCGGGTGGCTTTTTCATTTTAGTAAAGTACATTTCGGGTTAAATAAATTTATATTGTAAGCAAATGATTTACCACCTAATATCATTTAATTGATGAAAACTGAAGAGATTGAATGCAAAATCAGAGACTTAAAACCGGTTTTATCAAAAAAGTTTCATGTTGATAAAATTGGTTATTTTGGTTCTTATGCCAGAAACGAACAAACGCTAACATCTGATATTGATATTTTGGTTTCATTTAGGAAACCTCTGGGTTGGTCTTTTTTTGATCTGCAAGACTTGTTGGAACAAGAATTAAATATAAATGTCGATCTGATTTCAATAAATGCTCTTAAAGATCAATTAAAACAAGATATCCTTCGTGAAGTGAAATATATATGACACCCAAGTCAAGGAAATATAGATTTTACTTAGAAGATATGTGCCTTTCTATGGAAAGAATTCAAACTTATATTGAAAACCTGGATTTTTCCGAATTCAAACATCAAATGATCGTGATTGATGCCGTTGTAAGAAATTTTGAAATCATTGGAGAAGCGGCAAAACACATCCCAGAGCATATTGTCAATAAATATCCAGAGATTCCCTGGAAAAAAATGTACCGATTAAGAAATATCATCATTCATGAATATTTCGGACTTGATCTTGAAATGATATGGGAAATAGCCAATCACGATTTACCCCAAAACCTTCGTGATTTAAGAAAATTGATGATACAAGAAGAGTTACCTTAAGAAGATACTTACCTGCTAAAGCACTGCTTTTTCAAAAATTCTTCAAGCGCAAGTCTTTAATCTAAATTCGACTAATCCTTAATTGCATTTTTTTCTTCAGAGTGTGAGTTCCAACCAAAAATCATCGTTTTCCGTCACCCTTGATTTTTAATTTTTTTGATATAATTTATTCATTTAGGCTCACCGGTTTCATATGGATTGTTTGGATCATTACTCCACTCAAACCAGCCGCCATCAAACACCGACACGTTCGGCCAGCCCATTAACCAGGCATTCAAAAACGCTTCACTTCCCCGCCAACCTGTGCCGCAATAAAACGCTAAATGTTTATCTGGCGTAATGCCAACCTGCTGCCATTGTTCGGCGATTTCATGATACTCACGTGTGGTGTGGTCGTGATTTCGATAATTTTCCATGTGATAAGCATCAGTGCCACAATTTCCAAAAATCGCCCCCGGGATTCGCCCTTTCTTCTTGATGTAATTGTACCCGCTAACTTCCCCGATAAACTCCGGCCAACTTCGTACGCTAACCAGCTCTGCATCTTTAGCTTTCAGCATTTCTTTGGCTTTGGGCAAATCAACAATCAGTTCGGGACTAGCTGGTATTGTTGCGCCAAAATCCTTTACGGGCGTTTTTGGAACATCTTCCGTATGGACTTCGTAGTGCGCATCTTCCCATGATTGAAATCCTCCGTTCAACACACGCACGTCTTTTACGCCGGCATACATCATGATCATTGCGCAGCGAATTGCGCCTATATGTCCGGCCGCTTTTCCGGGAAACTCATCATCGTTATCGGGCATCAAATATTTACCATAAAGCACAACGGTGGAATCGGTTGTAATGCCATGCGATTCTAAGGTTTTTTTAAGCTCTTCCGGAGAACGCCGATTCCAGGTTTCAGGCGATTCCAACGACAAGGTGTTGATATCTATGGCCCCAGGAATGTGTCCGGTTAAATACGCCTCTCGATTTCGATAATGTGCATGGCAAATAACCGTGTTCTTGCCCGGAAACTCTTCCGGCGTAACACCATCCACGATATTTTTCACCCACTCGGCAGGCACTAAATGTTGATATCGCCCTAGCTTTTCCATAGGCAGATCAGGATTAGTCGTCCACTCCTCACAAAACCTCGGATAAATTAAAACCTTAGGGTAACCTGATTGAACCAATAAGCTGCCCATCATTTGGATATCAGAAAGTGAGTGCCCATAGAGAACCAGGGTTTGATCCGGCAATATGGATTTGGCTTTTAAGATATCTTCCCAATTTTCAAGAAGCGTCCATTGCATGGGCATTGATTTTGCGCCTTTAATATGCCCCCCTCTTTTTTCCCCGTTCAGTTTCCAGCCATTGTATGCATCGATAGACCGGATATCTAAAATCATTGTATCCTTATGATCAAGCATTTCTAAAAGTTCGGATGTGGATACTTCTTTAATGTTTTTCATAAAGTCTTCTCAGGTTTTGAAGGTTTTAAGAGGTACCAAATGGCTAAACCTATGGCAAGTAAATTACACGGAAATGGCTTTATCACGTGTATTCTCAAAAATCCAATCCAAATAGGTACTCAATCCGTTTTGAATGGGTAGCTCAATAATTTCAGGTACGCTGTAACTATGGTGAGATCTGATAAACGTTTCAACTTCGGGGTAAAGTTCATGCCGGGTTTTAATTAAAAGCTTGATTTCGGGCTCATGGCACGCTTTACCTTCCCAAATGTAGTAACTTTCTATGTTGCTAAGTTGTACGCAGGCTGCAAGCTTTTCTTTAATCAAAAGCGTTGCCAGTTGTTTGGCTTCGTCTATATTTGGGCATGTGGTAATGATTACGGAGCATGTCATTGGATCACGGATTTTAGTTAGCCGGTCAGTTAAACTACGACTTCCTAACAAAACAGGCAACCCATTTACTCTATTGTATGATAATTTCGAACAAATTCAGGACCGATAATACCGCACGATATCACCATTTGCATGGCTTCTTCAACGCTCCAACCGGGATCCAACCACTCATTTTCATTCACGAAAATCAAATGACCCGATGCCGGATTTGGCGGAAGGGGCACAAAAACTTTTACTTTTTTTTCCTGGGTTTGTTCATCATAAATCGTACCGGTAATAAATCCAATGGTGTTAAATCCGGTTTTCATGAAGTCAATTAACACCGCTTTTTTAAACACCTGTTTTTCCGGGAGCGACAAAGTGTTTGAAATTTGCTTTCCGACTTTGTAAATCGCACCAATTAATGGAATGTTATTGGCCAGATTTTCAAGATTGCTGAGAAACCATCGACCAATAATATTGCTTGAAAAAATGCCCAGTGCATACAAAAAAATGATCGTGAAAAGAATCCCTAAACCCGGAACACGAACGCCAATCACTTCATAGACGACATCCATCACATTAACATCAATTCCGATATATATGAATCGGATCACGAGATAAACTAAAAAAATCGGAATGAACGCCAGAGTACCTCTTAAGAAGTAATTTCGTAAATGAGAGACAATGTTTTTCATTGGTTTAAATCCGTTAATCTTTGATTAATAGTACTATTTTTAGAATCGGTTTCAAATTCTTTCAATTTGGTATTGGATAGAGGGGCTATGAATTGGGGAAATCACATCACAAAACACATCTTGATATTCATTCTAAACTCTTTTAATACGGATGATAAAAGTTCACCTTGCTTTTCAAGATGTTGATTTAAATAAAATTTACCGTCTTTTAAGAAATAAACATCTACAGCTTCCAAATCCGGATCAACGATCCAATATTCCTTGACGCCATACGTTTCATAAATGACTTTCTTTTTATTTCGGTCGTTATCTTGTGAAGAAGGTGAAAGGATTTCGATTAACAAATCCGGTGAGCCTTGCACATTATCCTCAGTAATGATTTCTAAGTTGTCATTAGAAATAAAAATAATATCGGGCTCAACCACATTATCCTGACTTAATATCACATCGTATGGGGCGCCAAAAACTTTTCCAATTTTATTCTTCTTAAGAAATAAAAAGATTTCAACAAGAAGATTACGACTAACAACTTGATGTTTGGTTTTCGGGGAAGGGGTCATCTGTAATTCTCCTTCTAATATTTCATAACGATTGCCATCATTAGGCAATAAGGTGTATTCCCAATAGGTGAGGTCACGTTTTTTAGAGAGATAATCAACAACAGGTTCCAGGATTGCCATAATTACGAAATTTGTTTTTCACAATATCATAAATTCTACGAAAGGAATCAAAACCGGTTTTCACGGATTTTTTCAATAAAAGAGGCCTCCTAAATGGCGGCTCAAAATCCATAAAAACTATTCCGGTTAAGCTTCTTGCGTTTGCTTCATCGGTCTGAAAATATAGGCTTGCTGCTTGAAGTAGTTCAGGAAATCCTGCCAAAATTGGGCTAAAATCGGCGCGTTGCTATCGCTCAACGGATAAGGATCAGTTATGCCATAACCTTTCGGTTTTTCTTTCGGCAACACCAATGTCCCGAACATGGTATCCCAAATGGCTAGTTTAGTGCCATAATTTATACCGCCTGATTTGATTTCAATTGCATGATGCCACCGGTGCTGTTCAGGACCATTGATAATATAAACGAGCGGCCCGGATTTCACATCAATGTTGGCATGAATATACATACCCAAAACGGCATCAATAACTCCCTTATACAGGGCGACTTCAGGCGCAGCCCCCAATAATACAATCGGTGCAAATTCTACCGTTTGATTAACCAAAATCTCAAAGGAATGCGAACGAGAGCCTGCCAACCAGTCGACAGCAGTAACCGAGTGATGGGCTTCGTGCATTCGCCACAAGTATTTACTTCGGTGCTGCCATCGATGAAACCAATAGATGTAGAAATCATGCAGAATGGTAAAAAACACAAGCTGCGCCCACACTGGCCAATCCGATACCAATTGAAGACGTGAGAGCCCGGATGTATCGTCCATCCATTTGATCAAAAAGTTAATTGCAAAAGCAAGCACGTAACTCTGAAACAAGGTATACATGACCAGGTCGTTAAAAAACCCGTTGCGTAGAAACTTGTGATCTTTGGAATATGGGAAAAATCGCTCCAACGTTATAAACATACCCGCTGAAGCAATAATAATCAGGGTTGAAATTGCTTCGGGCGTTTTTAACATCTCCAGGAAATCCATTACATCAATCGTTTGTTATTTCACTAGGTTGTCGGTAACGATTGAACCCGGCGCAATTTTTTACGCGGGCCTAACTCGCTCTCATACACTTTTTTAACCCCGTCGCCTAGTGCAACTTCAATATCACGAATGTTAGAGACCAAACGCATCATACCGCCAATTTCTACGGAAGCCGCCTGATCCGAGCCCCACATGGCACGATCCAACGTGATGTGTCGTTCAACAAACGTCGCGCCTAAAGTCACTGCCGCCCAGGTGGTTGAAAGTCCGACTTCATGACCGGAGTATCCAATTGGACAATCGGGGTACAATCCTTTAAGCGTATTTATCATTTTTAAGTTCAATTCCTGAACCGGGCATGGATAAGTAGATGTTGAATGGGCAATTAACAAATTGCCGGTACCAATGGTTTCAACCGCGCCTTTGATCTCATCCATTGATGACATCCCTGTAGAGATCATCAACGGGCGGCCGGTTCCTTTTTTCTTTTTTAATAATTCTATATCGGTTAATGATGCTGAAGCCGCTTTATAGAATGGCGGATTGAACTGTTCCAAAAAATCAACGGCTTCTTCATCCCAGCACGAAGCGGTCCAATCCAGGCCTTTATCCTTACAATAACGATCAATTTCTGCGTAATCGTCTTTGGTAAATTCTACTTTATGACGGTAGTCTATATAAGTCATGCGTCCCCAAGGGGTATCGCGTTCAATTTCCCATTGATCCTTGGGCACGCAAATTTCAGGCGTTCGTTTTTGAAATTTAACGGCATCGCATCCGGAAAGCGCTGCGCCATCAATAAGCTTTTTTGCAATATCCAGTGAGCCGTTATGATTAATACCAATTTCAGCGATCACATAACATGGATGTCCATCACCCACAAGTCTTTGTCCTATTTTAACTTCTGCCATGAGAAATAATTTTCATTTAGTGTTAAAAAACCGATATAACGATCGATTTACTGTTGTCTTAAAGAAATAATAAGTTCGGCAAATTCACGAAACGCGCCATATCCGCCCACGGCTTTGCATTTGTAATGCACCATTTCCTGAATAACCGGCATAGCGTCGCCGGGGCAAGCCGTTAAACCCGAGGGACTAATGGCTTCAATAATTCGCCGGTCGTTTGTATCATCGCCAATATAGGCTAATTCATCTATGGCGTAGCCAGTTTCTTTTAAAATAACATCCAATTTAGCCAGCTTATCTTTAACGCCAAGGTAAAGATACGGTAATTTTAATTTTTCAGCACGTGTTTTCACACTCCCTGAATTCTCTCCGGTGATAATTGCCGTTTGCACGCCAATGTTTCTTAATCGTTCAACGCCCATACCATCACGAATTGAAAAGCGCTTCATGACTTCACCCCGATCATTATAATAAACACCGGTATCGGTTAATACACCGTCATTATCCGATAAAACTAATTTTAAGCGTTTAGCACGCGATAAAAATTCCTGTTGTTGCAAAATTTTAATGATTTTTAAGTTACCAAGCCGTCCACCCGCCATCAACCACAAGGTTTGCCCCTGTCATGTATGACGAAGCGTCGCTGGCTAAAAATACGACCGCCCCTTTGTAATCCGTTGGCTCTGCCATTCTGCCTAAAGGGGTACGCTGAGCGTAATTTTTCATAAAGTACTCATCCTGATTATTTTCCACACCACCCGGAGAAAGCGTATTTACGCGAACGCCTTTTGAACCCCAATACGCTGCTAAAAAGCGGGTGAAATTTATAATGGCGCCTTTTGTAACCGGGTAAGCTGCCGATTTATAAAAACTTTGCGAGCCGTCGGGCTGTTTGTAGATGGATTGATCCGGCCCGACCATACCATAGGTTGAAGCCACATTAATAATACTTCCCTTACCTCTTTCAGCCATTGCCGAACCATACACCTGTGCGCATAAAAACGATCCGGTTACATTAACCTGAAGTGATCTTTCAAACAGCTCTAAAGGATAATTCTCAAATTTGGATTGCTCGGCTGCTGCCGTTGGATTTTCAAACATATCATTAATGGCCGCATTGTTTACCAAAACATCAATACGCGCAAATTTATCAAGGATTTCGATTCTTGATTGTTCAACAGCATTTTTATTGGTTATATCCAACCCGATACCTAATGCTTCCGGGTAATCGTTGGAAATTTCAGTGGCTAATGCCTTGCTTTTTTCACCGTTTAGATCAACCACCACCACATGAGCGCCTGCTTCTGCTAAAGCCATGCAATGGTTTTTTCCAATTAATCCTAATGCACCGGTAACAATAGCCACTCTACCGGATAAATCAAATTCATTCATTGCAATAACGGATGTTAGATTAAAATTTTAAAGCACAAGTTTAAGACTTTAATGTAAATTCCCCAAAAACTGGGTAATGATCTGAAAATTTAAAGTCTTTGAGTACTTCGTAGTTCTCAACATTCCAGTGATCGGAATAGAGAATGTAGTCTAATGTTCGGTTTGGCAATCCGGTTGGATAGGTATAAAACGCATCGAGATCGCTGTGTTTTACCATTGATAAGCCGGAATCGATTAGAATTTCAAGGGTTTTATCATTTTTGTAACTAAAGTCATCCCGCGCACCTGCTTTAAATCCATTGACCCGGCAGCCCGGCGGTACGGTGTTTAAATCGCCCATAAAAATAACCGGTTCCCCTTTTAATTTTTTGATTTCATGTGCAATGGATTTGGCCTGCCTGGCCCGATCAAACGGATTATAGGGATGCAAATGCGTATTACCAATCCAAACAACTTTTTCCTTGTACATAAAAGGCGCCAGGGTAAAACCCGAAGCCGCCAAAAACATAATACGGCCGGGCAGCAAAAAATTAATTTGTTTGTGCGCCAGAACCTGCATTTGGCTAAGCATTAAATTTTCATAACGAAACCCTGCAAACCCTACGCCATGGGAGATTGTGGAGCGAAATCCACCTATTAAACGGTAATGATCGCGCTGTCGGAATTTTTTAAAGAGCCGATCGCCAAATCCCATAATGCCATTGAATACCTCTTGCAGGCCCACCACATCATAATCGTTGTGATGCTCTTGCAACCAATCGGCGATGTAATACGTGTAAGCCCTTGTTTCGTGAAGAAGTTCTATGCGTTCGGCTTCATCCAATGGAGACTGTGCAAGAAGATACGGGAGCTTAGGCCCTCTTCCGCGGTGTGTGTTTATGGTGAGGCATCTGAGTGTTTTCTGCTCGCTCATAAGAGCGTCTTTGAAGTCTTTGAGTTTATAAAACCGATAACGTTGAATGCTTTCCGATAGCTTTAAACCGTAAGATAACTATAGGGTATAGAAGCATTCACCATGATGGGGTTGAATATAGGGTATTTTAATGCTCTAACGAGAGGTCTTTGTATTAACGAATGGTTAAATTATTGGGTTGTAATACCGTCACCGACGCCGTACTTGATGATGTCCAGGTTTGGCAGAGCCGTTCCCTCGATAGTGTTTATCCGATTGTCTATTTCGACTGTATTGATTTCAATTTTTAGTTTTTAGGTCGGTATGTTGGAGAATTATTCTTTCTAGAGATGCAAGTGCATCAGAAACATCAAGGCAGAGTAGTTTTATGTAAGCCTTTGCGATCTCCTTGAGCTCAGGCCCAACTTTCAGGGATTCATCTTGAAGTCTCGCAATGACTTTAACGACATCATTGTGTAGCAGATTTATGTACCTTTTACCTCCCATTGCGAATAAACACCTTACATTTAAATCCGACTTGCAGCAAGAGATGTTGTTTTCAAAACCTAATGAACGAATGAACTCACCTGCTTTTATGATGTCTGAATCCTGCGAGTACCGAGCCTCCTCATCCACATATTTCGGCTCGTAGGGGACTACTTCATATCCGTGCATTTTCCAATACTGATCGTAGATATCTCGCCGTATGAACTGCTTATCGTAGAGTTCTTCACTAGTATTAGAACCAATCTGGTATGTTGTAAAACACAACTCCTCATTGCGCTTAAGGAGTTCACCCATAGCACGAACTAGGCGAGGTAAAATACCGACCCAATATCCTTCGATCTCAACGCGTGCAACGAAGTCATAGTAGTGCCGATGCTCGATAAGGTGATACACTTTTGTTTTACCTTTTCCTGTCCATCTTTCGCGTAAATCGCCGAGAGACACCTCTTGAAAGTCTTCATCCAGTACGTGAATATGTGATTCGAATTCAGCGAAATACTGTTTACAATCATCCTTGTTAGCACAACTATTGAACTGGCGATTGAGTTGGTAGATCAACGGTTGTTCGTATTCACCGTAGTTAGTGTTAATATTAATTGGGTAACTTAGAAGGACTTTTTTGAGCAAATCGCTAAAAAGTCTATTCAAGTTTTGTTTTAGGGTAGAATATTTCGAGTCTAGCTTCACATCACTTCGGCTAGCTGTCAGCTCAATGACCCCTGCTGGCAAATTCACTTCGCCACGATAGCCAACAAAGTTTTCAGGAATAAGATCTAGCCGCTCGGCCACGAAAACACCTTCCTGGCACAAAAACATGCGGTTCTCTGACTCCCCTGGAAAATAACCTATCACTCCTTCGAAACCGTGCTCTTTGTAAGTCAGTTTGAGTCGATGAGCCGATGATGCCTCTGCACCCAAGAAAGGGCTTGAAACAGCGTCAACTTTATGCGCGGCCTTACTTTCATCGCTCCAATGAGGTATTTCGCCATTTTTCGTACGCTTTTCATAACTGATAGAAACTTGTGTATGACGACAGTATTTTTTCACGGCTTCTGGTATTAAAACATCTCGCCCCTGGCTATTCAAATAGATAATCACACTAGTGCCAGCATCAAGCAAGAGGCTAGATTGCTGACCTTCCAGTCGGTCAACCTGAACCTGCTGCCTTTCGAATTCAGCATATTCACCGCTGTAGTCCGGGAATTCAATGCGAAGCGGGGAAAAGTTGTGTTTATGAGTCTCTACAACAATCCTATTGGCAAGACGTAGATTGGCCAGGAATCCAATCCCAAACTTGGCGATCAGTGAGTCATTCGTGGATTCAAGAAGCTCTTGAACGCGTTTCGACTGGGCAATACCAGTGCCAATTTGAAGGAAAAAGTTCTCTACATCTGTTTGATCCATGCCGATACCGTTATCACACACTTTTACAGCAATAGGCTTTGAGTTTCCCTCTACTTGCTCATCGTAGTACAAAACCACTTTTATATTCGGCTCATAATGAATATGGTCTTTTTGCAAAACCCTGGTTCTAATCTTGCATGCGTCAAGGGAGTTCTGTATAAGCTCACGTACAAACACGTCGCGTGATTGGTATATGTGTTCACACAGAAGAGCACTGATCTCGGGAGTGGGCACATCAATGGTCTTCCATTTTGGAATGGTCTCAATGAAATTTCGCTCGACTCTATCATGAATCTGCCACCCATTTTTTGCGAAAATAACCTTGGTTAATTCGAGTTCTTCGTCAATAGAGTCAGCAAGACTATTGAGACGACTTAGATCATCTTCGCCCTTATACGATGCTTGAAGAGTGATTGGATGCACACCAATGTCTTTAGGTGCGATGCCTTCCACGTTCAGATGAGTTTCCCAATAACTCTTGCTTACTGGATTGAAAACATAACGGTCAAAAACATACTGCGGAGTTCGGTCCGATGTGACGTGACAAATGTCACAGAGGCGTAGAATCGAAGAAAGAAGCTTCAGCCGAACACTTGGCTTTGTACCAAGGGAGTGTTCGTCTCGAAGACTGGAAAACTCTGAACGATTTAGACAATGGCTCCGACATATTATTGCTAACGCCCTTCGAATGCTTGGGTCGTTTGTGAAGCTAAAGATCTTAGACTCGATACGGTTGAAGATTCTCTTGTGATGATCCTTTCTGACATCCTCAATCGACTGCTTGTCATGGTCTGGAACCATACCTCCGTCATGAAGCCATAGTGCTAAAACCAGAAGATGAAGCTCGTCCCATGAGAGGGCTTTTAATACAGTAGCCGGCACTAGAATGGAAGCTAACTCTTCGAGCTTAAGCGAGTGTGTAAAATCATGGCTTGAGTAAGGAAGCTGTATTACATTCTTCAGGTAGGTCTCGATTTCTTCACGGATCGATCCGTACAGCTTGTCAGTA
Source organism: Chloroherpetonaceae bacterium (assembly GCA_028277445.1). Classification (GTDB taxonomy): domain Bacteria; phylum Bacteroidota; class Chlorobiia; order Chlorobiales; family Chloroherpetonaceae; genus JANQGG01. The sequence goes on from JANQGG010000063.1 coordinate 75,154, forward strand.
TCAGTCGTTCCAGAGGGCAGGTCGACTGCCACCCGTTTAGCTTTCTCCTTTTCAGCCAGGCACTTCCGAAGGTGTGATTCTACCATTGTATACCTCTTACGGATTCTGTTATAACAAATTTCAAAGGCTCACGACATTCAGCGTCTAACATTGATTAGATAGTTTCTATATAATACCCCTTATTATTTATTCTAAAGATCGTCGATAGGACTCTTGAGCCCTTACCACCCCGGTTCAAAACATGGGCGTAAATCATAGTAATATTAACATCATCTTGCTCGAGCAAATGACTAACAAAAGTGTATCTGAGAGTATGAAAACCTGTTATAGGGATTGTGGTTAATATTGGGGTTTCGCTCATGTTTTTTGAGTTCGGGTTTAAACTCTGTAAAAAAACCTAACACGTAATTTTAACAAAAATATGTTTACCCAACAAATAAAAAAAGCGCAGCCCTTTTTCAAGATTAGTACGCTGGCATTTTAACTTATTATACTCCCGACCTTATACTGTGGCTTTCTTTTAGTTGGGTTGATATGGAAGTTATTGAATGAACTGTTAATCAATATCATTCACACTCTAATTATATTGCCATTATATTTTGCCACTATAGAATCACATGTAACCAAATGCAATGGCTCAACATTGCTTTGGGCAATCAACATGCGATCAAATGGGTCTCTATGGTGCTCTTCCAAATCAACAAGCTTGATCACGTGATCCGGTTTTACATGCAAAATCTCAAAACCGCTTTGTTTAATCACCTGAATTAAATCATGAACATTTACTTTAATATCAAGTTTTCCAATAGATAGCTTGATAATAATTTCCCAAATATTAACCGTACTCGCATAAACTTCATCGGCTGATAAAACCAATTGGCGCGCTTTATCAGGTAAATTATTGCTTTCTTCCAGTGCCCATAGCAGAATATGTGTATCCAGTAATATTCTCACAGGCTTCGTCCATAAAAATCATCGATTATTTTTTGCGGCAAAGGGGCATCAAAATCCTGGCTGATATTGATCTTTCCCTTTAACATTCCCAATTTTATCTTTTTTTTGCCGCTATCTATAGGAACCAATTTCATTTTAGGTTTACCTGCTTTTGCCACAATAATTTCTTCACCGGCTGCAACCTCTTCAGCAATGCGAGATAAATTTGTTTTTGCTTCATGCATATTTATCAATCTCATTTTTTTCCCATATTTAAATTATAAAGACTAAACTAAACTTAGTTTAAAATATAACTAAAATCTAATCCCTCAAAAAAGGCTTACCTTTGTCAAGATAAGCGCATTAAAAAAATTTTGGGATTAGCTTAAAACTAGACATTTACCTTTTGCAAAGGATTCTAAAATTCTTTACAGTAAGAGTCGCAACTGACTCCGTCCTCTCTAATCACTTTGGCAATGTTTTCGACGAGTTTTGTCTTCGTACATCTCTTTGTCCGCAACATCAAAAGCGTATTTCAGTCCACGTTTAGAATCACGGCGTGCCCAACCGATTGATGCTTTCACGGATGCTTTACTGAGGTTCAGCTTAATTCTTTGTAGTAAAGGAGACGGGTCAATAGCTATTGTTCCTTCAACAAGTAATCCGAACTCGTCCCCACCCAAACGCGCCACCACATCATTCGGACGACCTGCATTCTTCAGCGCCTGAGCTGCTGATAGGATATATGTATCACCCGCCGAGTGTCCTTGCGTGTCGTTGATCTGTTTCAAACCATCTAAGTCGACCACAATTATGGCGGCCGGCTCGCCCAACGTTCGGCACTTCGTTTCCTGCTGTTCTAAGAGTGTGTCCCACGCATGACGGTTCAAGAGGCATGTCAACTTGTCGTGGAAGGCAACATCTTCCAGTTTGGCAATCCTGTCTTTCAATTCGGTCGACTTTAGTTCATCGTTAAGAGCAAGGGAGAGGTACTTGGCTAGAATCACGAATAACGCCTCATCAGCTTGGATTTCCTCAGGTTTCGGCTCAGGATCTATCGCGCACAACGTTCCGAATAATGAACCATCTCCTGCAACTAACGGAAAACCAACATAAGACTTGATCTGAAACGCTTGACGAATTGGCGTCCTTGCGTACGAGTCTACAAGATCAGATTGGGGTGCGATATGGGGACCTTTGTCGCGGATCATTTGATAGCAGAAGCTATCGCTCCAACGAAATACTTCGCCATCGTTAACACCGTATGTCTTGTCATTTGCTTTGAGAACTATCCAATCGTCCTGTATGGTTCGAGTTATCATCCACAGTCCGAATCCGTATTTCTGGCGAAGGAATGCCAGTGTTTCAGCCGCTGCTTCCTCAAAATTTCGAAAAGACTGGTAATTGGGCAGCGATGGGTACAAAGAAGTGTTTTCCATTTGTCATATCCCCCTGAGTTACTCTTTTAATTGTAACTTTCTCTGTTCGCTAGTATAACTCGTGACGGTAATGGCTCGATTCTGGCATTGGTTTAGGGTGATCCACCTAAATCATCTATTCCATATCAACAGTGTTTTTTTAAAACCGTACCCGCTTTTTCTTAAAACATGTTCATAAATCATCGATGTGCTTACGTGTTTATGACCATCAATTCCTGAAGGATTCGAATATGATTACAAGCCTTATAATGCTTCTGTTTTGAATCAGAAACTTTAAGAAATAAGTTGTCTGTTAAACGATTTTATGAGATCTAAGGACATTTTGGAGGCGCATATATAGTTTTTCTGAGTCAGGGTTAAAACTTCGTCAAAACATAATGCTTTATTATACTAATTTTTTTTCTCCACAAAAAAAGCGTTATCTAAAGAGCGTTTTAAGCGGAAAAGCTAACGCCATTTGTATTCTATTTTGCGCTTGGCATCTTTTGGGTTTATGTACTCGACGCCGCCTGTTTTAGAAACAACAACCGGTGAATTGCAGCTTAGCTTAAATAAAATCATCTTTTGATACGCAAGCTCTAAGCCTTTTACAATGTCATTCCTTTGTTTAAGTAAATCTTTATTATTGTTCATGATACGCTTGTTTTAAGGTGAGCCAAATTTCTTGATTTAATACATCAATGTTTTTTCCGTTTCCTTCGGCAATAACTTGGTAAGGCTCTCCTGAGTTATCAATAAACATCCAATCATCAACCAGCGGTAAATATAAGTTAAAAAAATTCTTTAACCCTTGTTTGTATCTTCGTTTAATGATATGGTTAGCAATATCATGCCCACCTTCAGAAACGCGAATTTTTACTCTTGCAATTGCCAGCTCAAACGAATTTAGCCAAAAATAAATCAGCAATATTTTATAACGACACCGTTTTGCTTTTTGAATAAGATTGATATAAGTTTTCGCCGCGAGCGTGGTTTCAAAAGCAAATGATTGATTAGTTTCAAGTAGTTGCATAATTTTTTTTAGCATCAATCGTCCCGCTTGAATCCCAACCTTATCAGGTTCTATAGGCGAAATGCCTTTTGCAATTTCGTCGGCGTTTATAAAAATTTTACAGTTTAGTATTTCCGGTAAAATTGTATTTGAAACCGTTGTTTTACCAGAACCATTACATCCGGCTAAAATGAATATTCTCTTTTCAATATCCGTTAAAGTTTTTAAACGTTTGCCTTTTGTTTTGGTTTTGTATGGAAATTAATTGTTTTGCGGAATACGGCTTCCACAGGCTCGCCTTTCAAATAACCTGCCACGTTTTTCTCATCCACGGCTTTTTTAAGAATTGGAAGAACTTCACTGTAAACCGAAAGTGTATAGTCAATATCCTCATCCGTATGAGAATAAGACATATTATGAAATCCACCCCATAAAATGCCGCGTTTAATCAGTTCCTGTTGCACAAGCGATTTCATCTCCAACGGATTACCCGCAGAAGCATCAAACGTCATAATGGTGCGGCAATCAAATCCTGAGCATTTGGTGTAATCTATTCCCAATTGCTCGGCGATGGCATTGTAACCGTCTTTCAACTTTCTACCTTTTTCAGCCAGATACTGAGGCACATTTTTATCACGCAATTCTTCAATAGTGGCTTTGGTTGCCGCAAGTGATAAGGCCTCGCCGCCAAATGTGGTAAAAAAGAAAATATCTTTTTCACAAAGCTGCATCACGTCTTTTCTGCCGGTTAGTACCGAAATCGGCATGCCGTTAGCGACAGCTTTTGAAAAACATGCCAGATCGGCCTTCACGCCAAAGTATTCCTGAGCGCCGCCCACAGCAAGTCTGAAACCGGTCCACATTTCATCAAAAATCAACACAATACCATTATCGTCGCATATTTTACGAAGTTTATGCAAGAAATCGTCTTTAGGCGCTTCAAAGACCACAGGTTCAAGAATTATGCAGGCAATCTCGTCATCAATAGAATCAATCACCGAATCAATGTCGTTATAATTGATGGTATAGGTAAGCTCCTGAGCTTGTTCCGGGATGCCTTTATTCCGATCGGTAACGCTGATATACCAATCATGCCAGCCATGATAACCGCAACAAAGCACTTTGGATTTTCCGGTGTAAGCTCTTGCCAAACGAATGGCCGCTGAAGTAACATCCGCACCGGTTTTGCTATAACGAACCATTTCTGCATTGGGCACCACGTCGCGAATCAACTCCGCTACTTCAACTTCCAGCGGATGAACCAACGAATACACAATGCCATCTTCCATTTGGGCTTTAATGGCATTATCAACCTTATCATAACGATAGCCCAGCGATAATGGCCCAATCCCCATGTTATAATCGATGTATTCGTTTCCATCAACATCCCAAACATGGGAGCCTTTACCATTTTTCACAAAAACAGGCGCAACGCCTTTAACATATTGACCGGGACCCTTAGCAAGTGTTTGGGCAATAGCCGGGATTAATCCTTTTGCGCGTTCATAATAGGTTTGAGAAACGGTAATATTTGGATAGGATCCATTAAACGAAACAGTATTTGGCATAATCGTTTGATATAATTGTTGATTAAAACTGACGACGCTGATCTAATTGTGTTGGAATAGAAATCTTAAATTTACAACATAGTATGGCTAGCATCCTTAATGTACGCATTGACCTGCTCAAAAATTTTTTCGCCGGTAAACCCTTCATATTCCAAAACATCCGGCAATAACGCGGGTTTAAACCATGTCTTTAAGGCTAGTGGAAGCACATTAACCGGCGTTTGCTCATGCACCAATAACTCAGAAACGATAGAATACAAGCCGCCCGTTATAAAGTGATCTTCCACAGTTACAAGCAACCGTGTTTCGCGTGCAGCTTTTAAAACGGCGTCTTTATCAATTGGTTTTGGGGTCCTGACATTAACCAGCGTAACGCTGAGACCACTTTTTTCCAATAATTCTTTAGCCACAAGCGCTTCTTTCAGTAAAAATCCATAGACCAAAATGCCTACATCCATGCCTTCAGAAATCACTTCGGCTTTGCCAATTTGAAATGGTTCATTAGACTCATGGCTTGCGGGAGCAGCATTGTAACGCACATACCATGGCGAAGGATCGTCAATAATTTGGCGCATGCCATCAACAAGTTCCAGAGCATTTGCCGGGCAAAATACGTTCATATTTGGAATGCCTCTCATTAAGGCAATATCTTCAATGGCTTGATGGGTTGGTCCGTTTCCATCCGATAAAAATCCCGGTACGCCGCCAACCAGTTTAACCGGGAGATTAGCAATACCTACATCAGTGCGAATAAATTCAAATGCACGCAAAGTTAAAAATGTTGATAAAGCATGAACAACCGGAATGCGTCCTCGTTTGGCCAATCCGGCCGCAGCGCCAATCATGGTCTGTTCAGCGATTCCTACATCAATAAAACGATCAGGCATTTTATTGGGTAATCCTCTGATAGCCGCCCTGTTTTCGGCAGTCATTACAACCAGATTCTCATTTGATTTTGCAATATCTAAGAGGGTCTCTTCGTAGGATATCATATTGGTAAAACTCTTTGTTTTTTGAAGTTATACAGGCTTCTTTAACGAACCATTAACGTTTCGGATGTGAGCTTGGTTTGATCCCCACCATGGAGTTCTTTTAACAAATCTTCCACTTCCTGATGTGAGAAATTCACAAACCAGCGATCAGCGCGTTTTTCTATACTCGGCAAACCTTTTCCTCGCACCGTATCCAAAATCACAATCGAGGGCTTATTTTCTTCGAAAGGCATACATGTAAAACAACACTCCATTGCATTAAAATCGTGGCCGTCACCACGTTTGACTTTCCAACCAAACGATTCAAATCGAGGTTCAAGGGGCTCTAAAGGACTCAAATCTTCGGTTTGCATGTTCGCCTGAAACGCATTGCGATCAACAACGGCGACCAAGTTATCCAGTTTATGCGATGCTGCAACCTGGCAGGCTTCCCAAACCGTACCTTCATTGAGCTCGCCATCACCGAGTACCACATACACTTTGTTATTTCCACCACGCATTTTAATATCCATTGCAATGCCAATAGATACGGAAAGCAAATGACCTAGCGAACCGGAATGAAACTCAATACCAGGAATTGAGGTATTCGGATGCCAATAGATTGAATCGGTGGTTTTCAGATGATTTTTTAAACGCTCGCGCTCAATGTAGCCTAGTTCAGCTAATGTGCCATATAATGCGGGTACATCATGACCCTTGGAAAGCAAAAAATAATCACGATTCGGATTATCAACCGTTTCGGGTGAAATGTTCAGAACTTCTTTATACATGTACACAATAAGATCAGCACAGGATAGTGATGCACCGATAAAACAACCGCCATCGGTTGACATGCGAATGATATGCTCTCTTACTTTTAGCGCCAAGGCGCTTAATTCATCCAGTTTAGCTTGATTCATATCTTTGACTTTTCAATTTAGATCGTTCGGGTTTCGTTAGAAGAAACGGTTTTCAATTCGTTTAAATGATTTCTATACCAATTCACTCCGGCATATTTAGCATTAATTTGATAAACTTCGGGATGTTTTTCTAAAAAACGCAGAATATCTTCTAAAGAAAAGATCGGGGACGACTCGGTGCAACATCCTTCATAAACGTGATTGATAAACTCATAATCCTCAGGATAGTCAATGGTGAATCTATGACTCATGGAAAAGTTTTTTCCGGATCCCCACTCAACATTTTTTAACCGAAACCGCTCCGGTCGCTCCCAAATAAATGGGGTGGTATGCTGGCGTTCCATTTCCAAAGAAGCTTCTTTCCATGCCGTTTCAAGCATAGCCATTGGCATTACTTCAACATCATTGCCATCCGGGTATGTTGCCGGATGCAGGTTGCTCATATAATCGCACTCTGTTTGAACGTCCTTAAAAGCATATAACACTCTGTCTATGATATTAGGATCTATCAGCGGGCAATCGGAAGGAATTTTTACAACCACATCTGCTTTTTTTTGCAACGCCGCCTGGTAGTGGCGATCCAGCAAATCCGTTGGGTGTCCGCGAAAACACGACGTCTTACTTACATCACAAAGGTCAACGATTGGATCATCAACGGAATCGGTTGTGGTTGCCACAACAAGATCGGCTGGAAATTTAATGGCTTTTATGCGCTCCAACATTCGAACAAGTAAGGGCTTGCCAACAAGCGGCAACATGACTTTATTGGGTAATCTTGAAGAACCGGTCCTGGCTTGTATAACAATCAGTGTTTTCATGAATTTTTCAAAAACAAACTTTGCACGAGCTGATTATAACCGGATTTTATCTCCTCGCGCAAAGGCCGCGGTTCGATATTATGGGGATGGTGATGTTTCTTCTTTGGCTCGCCGTTTAAAAGCTCACGGCAATACTCCGATATATTCTTAGCTGCACAATTGTTTTGAATCGGTGTCATGCGTTTGAGTTCATTGACATCAAAATCAGAATAAACTTCTTTTCCTAGGGCCAAACCAACATAAACGGTTGTAGAAAAACGAGTGATCAACACATCGCTATTGGCTATCATTTCTTCAGTGTTTCCTGATGAATAAACTAACGCGCCTGGCGCATACTTGTTAATTTCGCGGGTGGCGCGCCTGAAATTCTCATTCGGATGCAGTTTAAAAATCAACTGTTTACCGTTGGCTATCGACTTACATTTTTCAATAAACTTCTTTCTATTTTCATACTTGTATGTTTCCCGAGTATCCGAAGTGCAAACCAGAACATAATGTTTATGTGGAAACGTGTTATCATTAAACCTTTTGCAATTATCGAAATTGGGAATACCCGTAACTTTAATTTTTTCAGGTTTTACACCTTTTCGAATAAACAAATCTCTATATCCTTCACTGGCGACACAAAAATAATCGTACTGATCGCTCAGGCCGGTAGTAGCGGTACTGGCAATCCAACGTGGAACCGATTTAACGCGTTTTGCGATATGGTACATGATGTTTTCAGGATCGGTCATCCCTTCCTGAACCAGGATCACTTTTTTATCCAGAATGTTTTTCTGAATGATCAGATCAGAACATGTTAAAACCAAGTCATAATCTTTTTGCTCTCCACACAAATCAATGTTCAGGTCGTTTAACTTTAAATATGCCAAACAACGATTTCTTAATTTTTCGCCAAGTATGGTATTTTCAAGCAATCCTTTGTTTCTCAAGGTTTCCATAAATCCATCAGTATAATAAGGGGAATAAAAATGATCGTATTCGGGTAAATACTGAGCAATCTGATGCATTTGCGTGGTTTGATTAATAGAACCACAAATAAACAAAACCTTTTTCTTCTTCATATTCTCTTGTTTAGGTAGTTTGAGCTTCAATCTCCTTAATACGCGTTCCAGAAATAACCAGTGTAATGTAACCTAAGCTAATCCAGCAAATTTCTTTAAATCTTTTGAGTAAAACAAATGCTCCTCCAACAACTAAAGGATCCGGTATTCCAACGGCGCTAAAAAATGCAACATAGCCTACATCCTGAATACCCAGACCGGCAGGGACAAAAAATACAACTGACCGAATAAACGATAAAATTGATTCAAAAGCAAGTACTTCAATAAACGAAATATCAACCCCTAACACCCAAAGAATTACAATAGCATCCAGTGTTTCCGAAAGCCATCCGCTTAAAAACGAAAGTATTGACAATCCGGTTTTTTTTGCACCTATGCCATTAAATTTCTTTAAACTGTGATCGATTTCAAGAAACTTTTCTTCAGTTTTCAGCAGCCAGTTTTTTATAAACAAAATAGGAATTTTAACGAGCATGCTATGAAATCGTTGCGCCACACCCCCATGCACCAAAGCAAATGTTGCAAATCCGAAGATAACAAACATCCCCATACCAAGCGCTAATACACCAAATTCCAGCCCGCTAAACCCCAGAAAAGTATTTGAGCTTTGTTTTAGAATATGATAACCCAATACAGCGCTTAATAGGATATATATGCCTTGAGCTACCCCTAAAAGCATTTTTTTTAAGGCGATACTGGCTACGCCTTCGGCAGTCGGAACGCCCATCTTACGTTTTAATAACAGCAGCTTCATCGCTTCCGATACCGCAATACCGGCAGGAAGACTCATTAGAAGGGCTTCTGTGATAAAACGGAATGAAAGTAACTTTACGTAAGGAATTTCTCGTTGTGAGTTCGGAAAAGACAATTTCCAACCTAAGGCATCAAAGCAGCTAACAAAAAAAAACGGAATGAAAATGAAGAAAATATTATTTCCAATCCCATAAATTAATGCAAATGTTTTTTCGAGTTCAATTTTGCTCAGTAGCCAGAATAACAAGAGCCCCCCAAATGCAAATCCAGCTACTTTTAAAATTAAATCCAAATACCTTGATTTTTTCAACGTCTACACGGTTTCAAGCATTCATCAAAAATGAGCGCAAATTCAACCCATACATCAAGCTATGGTTTGTTTCATGTACAGGTTTATATAAAAGTTACAAATATAATTTTTTTAGCGGTTTAACATAGTTATCTAATGGTTTATTTACATCAATTTAGCTTAGTAAAAATTCGTGTTCCAATTAGGCATACTTTCTTTCCTCGAGCAAGCGTTGTAAAGCAAATGACTTTTTTCCGGCTTTCTTTCAGTTTAAACATCGTTCTGAGTTGATCAGAGGAAAAAGGAAAGTTTCGCTTCATCACACTGGCTTCTTTAATTTGATGATCCCTGAAGTAGTGATGTAATAACTTTTTGTTAAATGTTAGAACAGCTTCTACTTCAAAAATCCTGCCTGGAAATGCATCCATTTTTTCTTCCGAGGTTAACAAATTAATGGCCGGGTTAAACAAATGTAATCCGAATTCTTTAGCCAATTGATCTCTTAAGCCTGCTTTTACAATAGCGGGATCCGGGTCATATACATATTGTTTGATTTCGGTTATTTTTGGGGCTGAAATTTTTGCCTGTTCATCAATGCGATAACCTTCGCTCGTATGTTTAGTATCAAGAACCACTGCTGAAGTAACCGAGGTTTGCCAATGTGCATTTCGATCCAAAATCAACAACACTTCTTTGCACTCCCCATCAACTGAAACCACAATTAACGCGGTTATTGAAGAAAACTGTTTTTTGCATTTTGTTAAATCCATTAATGGCGAAGCTTTGATGCAGACCTTTTTAGCTTTTTGCAATAATACTGATTCCAATGTTGTTATGTTTGGTGAAGATTGGGCCAGATCAAAAACCCTTTTACCAGGTACTCTTCGGGAGGGATCCACATAAATCCAATCATAACTGTCATCCGGAACCTTTTCTAAAAACTCTACCCCATCCTGGAGATGGCACTTGATATGATTGAATCCTAACACATTAAAATTATGTTTGGCAACGCTCAGCAGATCAGGGTTGATCTCGCAAACATCCACAGCCTTGAAACGCTCGGCCAAAAACAAGGCATCTATGCCTAAGCCGCAGCTTAAATCAAGCAAGCGATCACCTTGCATGAACGTTTTCTTGAACCTGGCAGCGCTTTCGCCTGAGGATTGTTCAAACGACGATGATAGAAACACCAGGTTTTTCCCCAATAAGGATGGGCATTTCTGAGCCACTTTCGGGTAGCATTTCATTTGTTCGGCCATTAACCGAACCGGAAATTTTAAACCTGATGGCGGATTTAAAACAAAATCGTATGAAGATTTCTGATAATTTGAGCGAAGAAAGTCCTGAAACTCAGGATTGGAAATGATACTAAGATCATTGGCTGTCATCTTAACCATTAATTCTCCTTTAGCCAAACTTCTTTTGCAACTTAGTTCTATTTCAGTTTAACTGCATTTCATTATTATTTATAGCCCAGATAATTTCCAGGGGTTCTTTTTGATTCATAACTTAATTTATTAAGTTAATGTTATAGTATTGTTAGGTTTTCGGCCAACCCTAAAAACATCTAACAGTTATGGGACTTATCAATTCATCATTCACTACTCTGCCAGAACTATTTGATGGCGTATTTAGCAGTTTCGAAAATTCAACAACCCATCATCCTTATGCAAGAAAAGTTGATGGCAGTTATCAAAATATCAGTTATAAAGCGTTAAAAGAAAATGTAACAGCCATTTCAGCATTTTTAAAATCAATCGGTATTGATAACGGCGACAGGGTTGCCATTCTATCTGAAAACCGACTGGAATGGGCTATTTCCGACATGGGCATTTTAAAAGCCGGCGCTATTGATGTACCAATTTATCCAACATTGCCGCCTAACCAAATATCCTATATCCTAACAAATTCGGAATGCAAAGCAATTTTTGTTTCAACTGAGCTTCAATTGCGAAAAATATTAAAAATAAAATCTGAAGTTCCGACGTTATCAACAATTATTTCATTTCAGCCCTTAACTGAACCGGATGATAAGTTAATTGAGTTTCATGTGGCAATTTCCGAAGGCCGAAACGTGTTGGAACAACATCCCAACATTTTAAGCCATGTCAATCCCAAGCCAGAAGATGTGGCCACATTAATTTATACTTCCGGCACAACCGGAAGTCCAAAAGGCGTTATGCTTACCCATAAAAACTTGTGCGAAAACGTAAAATCCTGTTCGGACGTGCTTCGATTGGATCAAACCGACTCGTGTTTGTCTTTTTTACCCTTATCTCACGCGTATGAGCGAACCGCAGGTTATTACCTCATGTTTGCATGCGGTGCAAAAATATATTTTGCCGAAAGCATTGAAACGGTGAGCTTAAACATCAGCGAAGCCAAACCTACTGTTATCATAACCGTGCCCAGGTTATTTGAACGGATCAAATCAAGTATGTTAAAAACCATTGATGCAGGAAGCCCGATTCGTAAAAAATTATTCTACTGGGCTCTGAATTTAGGCAGCACATATCATAAAAATTTACGGGAAGGTAAAACAAGCATTATGAATACCTCTCAACTTAAAATTGCCGAGTCGCTGGTGCTTTCCAAGATCAAAGCTCGCTTTGGCGGCCGGTTGCGATTTTTTGTTTCTGGTGGCGCTGCCTTGCCTCAACAAACCGGCGAATTTTTTGAGGCCATCGGCATCATCATTTTGGAAGGGTTCGGTTTAACCGAAACTTCACCGGTTACGCATGTTAACCGACCTGGAAAAATAAAATTCGGAGCTGTGGGCTTTCCAATTAAAAATGTCGAAGCTAAAATTGCCGAAGATGGCGAAATCCTCTTAAAAGGCCCAAACATTATGAAAGGTTATTGGCGTGATGAGGAAGCAACCAAACAGGTTATTAAAGATGGATGGTTTCATACCGGAGATATCGGCACAATAGATAGTGAGGGTATTTTAAAAATTACGGATCGGAAAAAACATATTATTGTAAGCTCGGGTGGTAAAAATATTGCCCCGCTCCCTATTGAAAACTTGTTTGGAAACGACCAATATGTAGATCAAGTGATGATTTATGGTGAAAAACGCCCGTTTTTAGTGGCGCTGATCGTTCCGAATTATGAGAACCTCGAAGAGTTTGCCACATCAAACCAGATCAGTTTTTCGACGCATCAGGATTTAATCAATCACGAAAAAATACAGGCTCATTATACAAAACTGCTTCGGGAAGTCTCCCAACAACTGGCCACTCATGAAAAAGTTCGTAAATATCTGTTGATTTTAGAGCCATTTACGGTCGAAAATGGGCACATGACTCCAACCTTAAAGCTAAAACGAAAAACCATTGAAGATCGATACAAATCTCAAATTAATGAGCTTTATTCCGGTACGGTCTATGAAGGCGAATGATTTAGTTTTAAGAGGTTTTAAAGACTATGCAATTGAAATCCCCCTTGAAACTATTTTAACGAAACCTTTTAGATTTCAAGCAATTTCACGTTTTGATCCATGACAATTCCTTTTTCAGATGCTTTAACTGTAATGGCTTCTACAAGCGGATCGTGTTCAAAACAAATCACCCAATTTTCATTGAGAGCTTGAGTTAATAATGCTTGTTTTTCTTCCATCAATTCAATGGGATACAAATCGTAACCCATCACCCAGGGCAACCGAAGATGTGATGAGGTTGGAATTAAATCTGCGGCATAACACAGCATTTGTTTTTCATCGGTAATTGTAAGCCACTGCTGGCCTTTTGTGTGTGCATTGGACACGTGAAGTTTTATGCCGGGGTAAAGTTCAGTTTGGCCCTCATGAAAAATAAACTTCCCTGATTCTTCAATAGGCATAAAATGAGGTTTTAAATAACTGGCCTTTTCACGAAGATTTGGGTTGCATGCCTGTTCAAAATTGGCTTTCTGGACATGATGCTTGGCATTGGGAAACGTTAATTGTATTTCGTCCGCCTCTTGGGAAATCGCTCCGCCGATATGATCAAAATGCAAATGTGTGATAATAACGTCCGAAACATCGGAAGGTGTAAGCCCGAGTTTTTGAAGCTCAGTTTGAAGTGTTGTTGGAGAAACATTGTATATCGATTTAAACTTTTCATCCCATACCTGGCCAATGCCAGTATCAACCAAAATCACTTTTTCATGGCCAACTATCACAAGAGAGCGTGTAACCAACTCAACGCGGTTTTTCTCATCGGCGGGATGTTTTCGCTCCCAAAGCACTTTCGGAACCGTACCAAACATAGCCCCGCCATCCAACCAAAAATGCTCGCATATTATCGGGTAAATCTTGTAGCCGTTGATTGTCATAGCCATCCTCGAAAGGTTTAAACAAAAAACCCGGATTTGAATCCGGGTTTCAACAAGGCTCTAAACTTATGCCGGTTGTGCTGATTTTTTAGTAGCTTCTTTAACTTTCATCGCCGCTTTACCTTTTCGGTTTCTTAAGTAGAACAACTTAGCCCGGCGAACTTTACCTTGCTTGGCAATCTCTATGTGATCAATGGTCGGTGAATGAAGCGGAAAAATACGCTCAACACCAACGCCATGTGATATTTTTCTAACCGTAAATGTTTTAGACATCCCTTCACCACGGATGTTAATCAATATACCTTGAAACAACTGAATACGTTCTTTATCACCCTCAATAACTTTCACATAAACCTTTAATGTATCACCGGGTTTCATATCCGGTACATCGGCTCTATATTGGGTGGCTTCGATAAGGTTAATTTTCTGATTCATGATACAAACAACCCCGAAATAGTTTTCTTTAATTTTAAAAAAAGGAATTTACAAATTTTTTATCAAATCAGGACGATTTTTTTTCGTTCTGCCCTCCGAATTTTTCTCTCGCCACTGTTGAATTCGTTTATGATCACCCGATAATAAAGCATCAGGTACTTTCTGACCTCTAAATTCAGCAGGCCTTGTATAATAGGCGCAATCCAATGCGCCTTTTTGAAAGGAATCCAACAACATGGATTCCGAATCATTTAATACACCCGGTAAAAGTCTTGCTACACTATCCATAAATACTAAAGCCGGCAATTCACCACCCGATAACACATAATCACCGATGGAAACCGTACGCGTAACAAAGGTTTCACGAATACGCTCATCAATGGCCTTATAATGCCCGCAAAGCAATATCAGATTTGACTTTAAAGCAAATTCATTAGCCAGATTTTGGTCATACACTTCACCATCCGGGGATAAAAAAATAACATCATCGTAGTCTCTTTCCTTCTTTAAGGCTTCAATGCAAGCAAAAAACGGCTCAACTCTAAGCACCATTCCTGCCCCTCCTCCAAAGGGCGTATCATCAACTTGCTTGTATTTCCCTAATCCGTAATCTCTTAGATTATGGACATGAACCTCAATGCGCTGTTTTTGCCTGGCTATTCTTAAAAGACCATGCTCCAACGGACTTTGAAAGAAATCGGGCAATACCGTTATCACATCTATCCTCATCATGGTACGATTGTTTTCAAATCCATTCAACTATTATGATAAAAACTCATCAAAACGATCCACATAAATCACCTGGTTTTCCACATCAATCTTCACAACAAATTCATAAGTTGCAGGAATTAAAACGGATCGGCCTTCATAATCAACATCATAGACATCATTTGCCGGCATGTGAATCACAGCTTTAAGTATTCCACATTGCACATCGTTGGTATTTATCACCTTAAACCCGATAAGTTGATGATCGTAATAATAATCCTTGTCAGGCACAGTCAAGTCCGATTCATCAACAAATAAAAACTGTTCTCTCAATAATTCAGCGTCTTCCAATGAGTCAATACCTTTAAACTTAATAAGAACTATACCCTGATGAAGCTGTGCGAATTCTACGTGCAGATGCGTTTTAGTATCTGTAGTCAAACCAACCCAATAGGCATCTCTATCTTTAAAACGCTCGGGAAAATCGGTTAAGATTTGCACCTTTAGCTCACCCTTTAAGCCTCTAGGTTTGAGTACTTTTCCTACAATAAATTTTTCCACCGATACGCAACGAGAATTCAACGATGAATAAAGCTAAAAAATGGCGACTAAGGTTTGAACTAATACTAAGGGCGACCTAGACAGTCGCCCATTACTTAGATTACTTTATTTGCTTTAATGCCGGATACTTTTTCGGTTAAAATTAACCACTCCAGGTTTACTCAGAATCGGACGGCGCTTCGGCTTCAGCAGGCTCTGCCTCTTTTGCTTCAGTTTCTTTCTTTCGTTTGCGACGAATTGATTTGATTTCCAAACGTCGTTTTAATCGTGATTCCCGACGCTGATTCCAGGCATCCATTTCTGTTTGAATTTCCTCTTCACTTTTACCTTTTTTTCTGAGGTAATTTTCAAACAACAATCCTGAAGTTTTCAGAATATTGTAGGCAGTTTGAGTGGGTTGCGCCCCAACAGACAGCCAGTAATTGACTCGGCCGGAATTTAAGGAAATTGCATGCGGCTTCTTTGTAGGCTCATACTTTCCAATAATTTCAAGATAACGACCATCACGAGGCGCTCTTGAATCAGCCGCCACAAGATGATATATTGGCAATTTTTTGCGTCCAGCTCTTCGTAATCGAATTTTAACCAAAGTAGTCTTATGTTTTTAGGTTTAATAAGTTTAGTTATTCATCAATTTATTTAAAGGCAGATTATTTGCAGTAATCTTTCTTCCCGATTTTGCCATCTTAGTTACCGACTTCATCATTTTTTTCATTTCCATAAACTGCTTGAGTAGCATATTTACATCCTGAACTTTCGTACCACTGCCTTTTGCAATTCGCGACCGGCGACTTCCATTGATAACTTCGGGCGACTGCCTTTCCTGAATAGTCATAGAATTTATAATCGCCTCTATAACCTTCAGATTGGATTCATCAATATCTTGTTTAGGGATTGCTTTATTTAAGCCCGGAATCATTTCAACCAAATTTTGTAGCGATCCCATCTTTTTGAGTTCCTGTAGCTGTTCAAAAAAGTCTTCAAGATTGAACTCATTTTCAATTAAGCGCTTTTGTAATTTCTGAGTTTTTTCAAGGTCTAAGGTTTCCTGAGCTTTTTCAACAAAGCTTACCACATCACCCATTCCCAGAATACGGTTAGCCATACGGTCGGGGTAAAAAATATCCAAGTCATCGACTTTTTCACCCTGACTGATGAACTTAATCGGCTTTTCCACAACTTGTTTAATCGACAATGCCGCGCCACCGCGCGTATCACCATCCATTTTGGTCAGAACAACCCCATCAAAATCCAAACGCTCGTTAAACACTTTTGCCGTATTAACAGCTTCCTGCCCAATCATAGAATCCACCACAAAAAGAATCTCCTCAGGATTAAGCTCTTTTTTGATAGACTCAGCTTCGGCCATCATTTCTTCATCAATCTGTAACCTGCCAGCGGTATCCAAAATCACTACATTTCTGGATTCGGATCGTGCAAAGTCAACGCCCGCTTGAGCAACTGTTAATACATTCTTTTCATCGGGTATCGAAAATACTGGAACATCTATTGATTCGCCCAACGTTTTGAGCTGATCAATAGCCGCAGGGCGATACACGTCGCCAGCTACCAACAATGGGTTTCTACCCTTTTTTTGCAATAACTTGGCTAACTTTGCCGAAAATGTGGTTTTACCGGAGCCTTGTAACCCGGCAACCATAATTACTGCTGGCGTGCGTTGGGTTAGCAAATTTAAATCCTTTTGCTCGCCGCCCATTACATCCACAAGCTCATCATGAACAATCTTTACGATCATCTGAGCCGGTGAAACACTCTTTATAACATCTTCACCTAACGCTTTTTTTCTGACGTCTTCAACAAATCCTTTGGTAACCTTATAATTAACATCGGCATCAAGCAATGCACGCTTAATATCACGCATTGCCATACCAATATTAACTTCATTGATTTTTGACTGCCCTGAAAGCTTTTTTAAAGCTACCTCTAATTTGTCGCTTAAAGATTCAAACATGTAAAATGCATATCCTATATCCAAAAAATACGAGCTTTGAATATAAGAAAAAGAGCTCTAATGCCAAACCAAATATGATTGTTTGAACATACTTTTTAGATCGCCTTTAAAAAAAGACTACTTTCTATAAACGATCTTGCGAATCGTATCAAACTGCAAATAAGGATATTCAGCTTGAACAGATTCTATGGCATCAGCAGCAGATAATTTTTTTGAACGGGCGTGCCTGAAAATTTGGCGGATATGATAATCACGAAGTTGCTTTTCATCAAGCAGGCGTTGGGATCTTAATTGTGAAAAAACTTCGTCTGAAACAAGTTCTGAAATTGGATTGTGCATTTCGAAAATCTCCTTAAAATTTAATTAACAGATATAGAAATGTTAAAAACACATAATCGTAGAACTGTTTCTATGCACAACTCCTTTTTAAGAGATTACTAATTTTAGAATGTTTGATGTCCTTAACGAAAAGAATCTAGGTTTGTTTCTCTACATAAAGTTCACATAATATAAATCAATAATAAAGTTATTTAAAATCTTTACGCGTGATTTTTATCACAATTTAAAACCATAAATAGCATCAATTCTCTTATGACTTTTCCCTATATTTTGTGCTTTCTCAGAACATATTTTAAAAAACTTTTATGAAATCAGAGGATTTAACACAGCTTTTTGAGTCGTTTAATCATCATACCATTGCTGTCGTTGGCGATGTTATGCTTGATAAATACATTTTTGGATCAGTTTCTCGCATTTCTCCTGAAGCTCCGGTGCCGGTCATAGATGTCCATGAAGAAAGTTTTCGCTTAGGAGGCGCTGCTAACGTGGCAATGAATTTGCACTCACTTGGCGCAAATGTCAGTTTATTCGGTATCACCGGAGACGATTCGGCAAGAGAAACCCTCCTTGAGGAAATGATTAAGCAAGATTTTTCACCCGATAATTTAGTGAAAGATACCTCAAGAAAAACCACCTGTAAAACAAGAGTCATTGCTCAAAACCATCATATTGTTCGTGTAGATTCGGAAACAAAATCCTTCATAAACGATACTATTGAAACACAATTGATTGATCAGTTTAAAATGAATTCCGAACATTTCCGGGCTTTGATTTTTGAAGATTATAACAAAGGGCTTTTAACAGCTTCGTTAATAGAAAGGCTTATAAAAATATCGCGGGAAAAAAATCTACCCACTCTGGTAGACCCAAAAAAACTCCACTTTTTTGATTATAAAAACTGCACGGTTTTTAAACCCAATTTAAAAGAAACTTCCGAGGCCTTGAGCACATCATTTAACAATACGGATAAAGATGCCGCAACCGCTTGCGAGATTTTGAAAGACCGAATTAATTGCAATTATGTGGTTTTAACACGAGGTGAAAAAGGCCTAAGCATATTGAACGATCGCTCAATTCACCATATCCCATCCGTTGCATTGGATGTTGCAGATGTTTCCGGGGCCGGAGACACTGTTATCAGCGTTCTTGCAATGGCATTATGCAGTGGCTTAAGCATTGAAGATAGCGGAAAACTAGCTAACTTTGCGGCTGGTATCGTTTGTAGTGAAGTTGGGGCTGTTTCAATCAATAAAAGAAAACTGATGGATTATTGCTTGGTAAATTTTTAAGGTTGCAGGAAAAAATTCCTACAACCTCATTATTAAATAAAATTAAATGTTCTTCTTTTCGCCTTGATTTAACACAAATTTTGAAAGTTTAATGACAATTGTTGAAAATATAATAGGTATTGCCACAAACGGAATTAATGACGATTTCAAGGCGTTTTCAGGTAATTCCAATAATTCTTCGCTATACTTCATGATTACTCCTATTTAATTACGAACTGTACTTTGATTAAACATTCCTTCTAATAACAAGAGTTTCAAAAAGCGTGAATTACCTATCAATCCAATAAAAAAAGCTATCAACGATAGAAAAAAACAAAAACGAGCTGACTATTTTTAACCAGATACCACATTCTTTGCCTGATTAAATATCAAGCCCGCGCCTTGAGCCAAAAAGCCTAACGCTTTAAAAGCTACTAAACCAAACAAATAAGGGATACCTATTGATGGAATAATCATCAGACCTGTCCCTACAATTTTACCAAAATCTGGTGTCTTACTTTTACTACTTGACATGATCATTGAATTTTGGATTAACTAAACTATCTATTAATTGATTTTTAAACCCAAAATCAACGATAAAAAATTTCAATGACAACACTTTTTATGTGTTTCCAATTACGCTTGTGTATAGCTAAATTATTTTTATATAGACTTTTAGGGTAGGCGCTTTGATCTGCACGTACAATAAATGTGTTGCGAGATTTACCATTTGTGCTTTGACTTGTCAAAAGAAGTTCTGACCCATTTTATTTTTTTAGGGCTTATTGCCTGCTAATTGAATAGCCTTTGGGAATAAATCAACAGCTTGGTTTAAAACATTATCAACTTTAGTTAAAACGGCAATTTCACCCTTAAATCCCCATAATTGACGAGCAATCTTACTTTTTATAATTACTTTAATTACTTCTTTATCTTTCTTATAATCACGCTCGTCAAATGCAATGCCATTTTGATTTGCCATCGTTAAAAAACGCGTAAGGTCTTCCGATTTAATGTTATAATCTTTCATAAATTTCAAATAATTATCCTTAAACGTTTTGCGTAGATGTTTTCCCTTAGTAGCTAATTGTTTCATAGCAAACTCCGAAAACAATCGATTTTTTCTAAGAAGACGTGTGTATGGCGTCAATGTGTCGCTTTTAACCTCATAATCCGGTATTATACCTCCGCCGCCAATGATTTTTCTCCCGGAAGTTGTTGTAAATACTGGCTTATCAGCCACATTAGTGACCGACGATATATCGTTGCTTGTGGAATCCGATTGCGCGTTTTCAGTTGATTTATTTCTATGATAAGCTTTTGCATAATATTCAAAACGGCCTTCGGATCCTGTTTCATAATCTCTTTGAATGCGCCGACCCAGCGGTGAATAATAACGAGATACCGTGACTCTTAATGCTGAACCATCAGAAAGTGAATATTGTCGTTGAACCAGACCTTTTCCAAATGTCCGTTCTCCAACAACCAATGCTCTATCATGATCTTGCAAAGCGCCTGAAACAATCTCTGATGCCGAAGCGCTCCCTTTATCCACTAATACAATAACGCCACCCGACTCGAACTGCCCATTGGGTTGAGCAAACTCTGTTTGTTGCATATTGGAAATTCGGCTTTTAGTATATACTATCTTCAGGCCGCCTCGAATGAATTCATCTGCAATTAAAATCGCTTGATTTAAAAGCCCTCCGGGATTTCCCCTTAAATCCAAAATCAGTTGTTCAAGACCCTCGGATTTAAGCTTTTTAACTGCATCAGTAAACTCTTGATGCGAGCTTTCAACATACTTGCTTAACTTGATATAACCGGTTTTTTGATCAAGCATCATTGCCAAATCAATGCTGAATGTTGGAATTTTATCTCGAATGATATCAAATGATAGAAGTTCAAATTCTTCCGGCCTGGAAATTTTAACATTAACCGACGTGCCTTTTTTACCACGAAGTTTTTTTATCACTTCCATATTCGTAATACCAATAGCCGATGAATCATCTATTTGTACAATTCTGTCGCCAGCTAGTATTCCTAAAGCCTCGCTTGGTCCGCCAGAAATCGGCGCCACAACGATAAGAGTATCATCAACAATATCAAATTCAATACCGATACCTTCGAAATTGCCTTGAAATTCTTCATTAGCTAAACGCACCTGTTCAGCGCTTAAATACGTTGAGTGTGGATCCAATGAATTGAGCATGCCTTGAATAGCTTCAACGGTAAGTTTATCTTGCTCAAGATCATCAACATAATTATTCTTAATAACCTTGTAGGCCTCAGAAAGCTTATTGGCGCCGCTTTCACCTACAATTGAAAACGAAAAATTAGATGCAAATTTGTAACCAAAAAATAAGCCAAAAAATAATACGGCTACCATTAATAAAAATATATAAACCCGTTGCATAGACCGTTTAACTTAATAATTAGAAATAGCGTTTTATCAAAAATTTGCTCGATGAGTTTCATCTATAAAAAATAAAAGCGCCTTTTTGGCGCTTATAGGTTTCAATCAAACTCAAAAAAAACTGTGATTAAGAATCCGCATTATCACCAAGCGTTTTATTCAATTGCTCATCAAGCAATGCGTTGAAATTATCATCAAAAATATTTGAAAAATCGACCTCAAACTCTTCCGATGAGATAATTTCAAGAAGTTTTTCTTTGGCTTTCTTAGAATAAATTCGGATAGTTCCGGGAGGGATGGATGCTTTAAAAATAATTTCCAGGATATAACGATCATTAATGCTAAGTAAGTAAATGCTTCGTTTTTCTCCTTCGTGAAAAAGAATTTCAAATGAAGTTTGCTCACCGATCTGTTTTGCCATTTCAGCAGTTGCTGCGAAGTTAGATGCAGCTAAAACGCTAAAAACTTCTAAATCACGATCTAATAACCCACCATGTTTGGCAAGCAATTGACCGGTCATATCTCCAAGAATTACTGCAGAGGCACCTGTTTTCGTAGCAAATTCCTTCAAAACCTTCTCCGCGGCTTGCAGCTGATTTTCAGTTAAAATTATCTTTCTGAAATCTTCTTTTTCAGTCGAACTCATTGTAATTATGATTATAATTGTTTTTGAATTTCAGGCATCAACTTTGACACTTGATAACGAATATTCCCCAGCATAGTCGTTTGATCTGCAACAACCGTTAAAATTGTTGCGCCGTCTGAACTTATTTTAGACAATAAGATTCCATTGTCATATTCTACCATATTCTGTTCAACTTTCCCAACATTTAATTCGCTCCCAATACTTTCAGAACTTTGCAATCCACCGATAACTATCGCACCAACCGTTTCCATATCAATATCAGGATTACTTGATTGTTGATTGATTACAAATCCGTCTGAGCCTATTAATGCCGCAGCCTGAATACCATCAACCGTTAAAAGCGTATTTAATAAATCATTTATTTGAGGCATGTGTGATAAGGAGTTAACGAATTAAGCCCGAAATGTGATAAATATGAAATTTAACAATTTTGACTATAATTAAAATAAGACGATCTTAGAGCTGTTATGACATAGACTTTTAGCTCTATTACATAACTTTTGTGCATACCGTTAGGGAGGTAAAAACCCTTAGAAAATATATTTTTTGGGCTATAATACAAAATTATTTGACGTTATTAAAAAACAATTGACTATCCAATAAAGCGTGATGCAATAAATTAAACATATAATTTAGTTAATTGTTAATTTGCAACAAAGCAAAATTTTTCCTTAATTGCAAGAGGTTTAAAAGGTTATCGCTCCAAATGATATTGCGCAATTGTTTGTTTATAGCAATGCGTTTTAGGTGTTTTTAAGCTTTTAAAATTAAGTGTTGCAAATCTGTTGCCATATCCGGTACGCCCCAAAAAATTTCTTACCAATAGGTGTTATACATTTTCTAATCATTAAATGGAAATAAATTAAATTTTTCATTTATTAGTTAATAGATTTCAATTAAGGATTATTAGTATAAAACGAAATAACTTATGGCAGATTCAGTAGCTAATCTATTCTCTAAAAACAGTGTAAAAGGTAAACTTCTCAGAGATTTTACCATAGCTATCTCCGCATCGGTGATTGCTGTTGGTATTTTTTTAGTAATTGCCATTTATTTTTTGAATAGAAATCAAGTAGAAAAAGCAACATATGAAATTGAAAAACAAGGGCAAGAGCGTTTATCCGAACAAACCAAAGTACTTGAAGATGTTATAAATTCCGAACTATCTCAATTAGAAATTCAACTAGCTACTGATGTTTCATCAAAAGGTGTTCTTTCGTCAAAATTATCAACTTTCCTCAAATCGCCTTCAAATGCAAAATCTCGCCAAAATCGCAAAAAATTATATGATGCGGCATTAGAATCCATGGTTCAGCAAAAGCTGAGCATGCTTACTATTTTAGATACCGACGGCATTGTGGTTACACGTGCAACAAACCCCTCCCTTTATGGCGATGACATTTTCATTCGTGATTATAGCAAAGCGCAGCGACCCGTAAGCCCGATTATCAAAAGCATAACAAGTGCGCTTCAAATGAAATCCAAAACCGGGTTAATGATATTTCCTCGCGAAATTCTATCAACAGAGCTTGTTAATTTTGCAAATGCAATTAGTGGCGTAACCGTTGCTGGAAAAAATAACCTAGCCGATCAAGCACGAATTGCCGTTATGGGACAATCTCAACCCGAAACTCGAGGTTTGATGATGTGTTCCATTAAACCCGTTTTATCATCCGAAGGTACTCCGATAGGCATAGCTATCGCCGGAAAGCTCTTAAATCGAAACCCCAAAGTTGTTTTAAACAATTTTCATAAAGTTATTCCAAACAGCATTGCAAAGTCATCGTTAACCATAACTAACGTTAGGGTTATTACAACCGAAAGTTTGCCAAATGGCAATCCATCTTTAGGCTATGAAATCCCAAACGAAATTTGGGAAGTGGTTCAACAAGATGATCGGTCTTATCTCAAACGCGCTTCAACAGGTGTTTTGGAAAAAGCGTATGCCCAATTTTTATCTTTAAAAGATGTTGATGGAAAAACCATCGGCGCTATTGTTGTTGCAACCGACTACCGTTATTACGCCGGGATTTTAGCCGACCAGGAAAAAACATCAAACAGTATCATTTTCTTTACAATCGGTATTGTTTTTATTGTGCTTATCATTGGCGTTGGCGGTGGATTCTTTTTTGCCAAAGCTCGTTCCGACCTTATTACCCAAGCCCTGGATGAAATTAAATCGTTGATGAACAGCGTTTTATCCGGTGATTTCAACGCTCGATCTAATATTACAACAGGTGATGAGTTCGAAGAGCTCTCCGTTTTATTTAATGAGATGATCCGCAGATTATCGGCATTGATTGAAACAGAAACCGAGCGAGATGCCATGCAAAAGCAGCTCACCGATCTTTTGATTGTTGTATCTAATTCTGCCGACGGTGATTTTACGCAGCGAGCCGTTGTAACAGAGGGTGCGCTTGGCGCCTTGGCCGATTCATTTAATCTTATGGTTGATGATCTTGGCACTTTAATCAGGGAAGTACAATCAGCGGCACTCCAGGTAGGTGATGCCGGAACTGAAATTTTAAGCTCAACCGAACAAATGGCACATGGCGCTGAAGAACAGTCCGTTCAGGTTGCCAATGCCTCGGCTGCTGTTGAAGAAATGGCCGCATCAATCCGACAAGTAGCCATGAATGCCGACTCTGCAGCTGAAGCCGCTCAACGCGCAACCCAGGTTGCTCAAACCGGTGGTAAAACCGTAGAAGAAACCATTGAGGGTATGAGACGCATACACTCTTCCGTACAAGACTCGGCTCAAAAGATCAAATCACTGGGTGAATCATCCTTAGAAATTTCAAAAATCGTTCAAACCATTGAAGATATTGCCAACCAAACCAACCTTTTGGCTTTGAATGCTACGATTGAAGCGGCTCGCGCCGGGGAAGCCGGTCGTGGTTTTGCCGTGGTTGCCGATCAGGTTCGTGAACTTGCTGAGCGTTCTTCTAAAGCGACAAATGATATCTCTCAGCTTGTGCAAACCATTCAATCTGAAACCCAGGATTCTGTATCTGCGATGGAACGCGGAACTATTGAAGTGGAACGAGGTACAAAATTAGCCGACTCTGCTTCCAGAGCATTGGAAGAAATCCGAAATGTGGTCACCCAATCTACTGAGCTAATTCAGGAAATTTCATTGGCCGCGAAACAGCAAGATATTGCTTCGAGCGGTGTTGTGAGCGCTATGACAGAAGTATCGCAAATTGCCAAACAATCTTTGCTTGGGGCTAAACAATCTGCGTCTTTAGCCACTCGCCTGAACTCCATTACGGAACAGCTTGCCAAATCAGTTTCTCGTTTTAAAATACCGGCCGGTGTGTTCCAATCGGATAAACCGTTCCAGGAACAACTTCAAGAAAATCTTATGATTTCTGATACTATTGAATCGTCTTCCGAATCTGAACTTCCTGAAGCTCAAAAACAAGAAGAATCCGTTGATGAAAGCATGATTCAAGCCAGTGAAGAATTATTTACCAAAGAAGATTTCGAGAAAAATCCTGAAGCAATAATGAGCAATTTGGATTTCGATCCGGATAACTTTGACCCTGAGAAAGTTTTCATTACAAACCCCAAAGATAACGAAAACTTACCCGATCTTGATTTTGGAGAAAATGACCCGGACAAAACAACCTCTTAATTTCATGGTTGTTCTGTATTATACTATGAACAAGTATAGATAATGTAAGACCGAACTCGACACCGATAATATTTGAAGCTTATGTCAAATCCTGATTTATCTCAGAAACAAAATGTTAGTCAAGGAAAAAGCTCTCAATTTTTTGGGAATTTTCTTGACAAATCCGAAACGTGGGGCGCTGATAATCAAGATGCTCATGAATTTGGTCTGTACTTTATCAAGCTCTTTTTAATTGATCTTGCTGATCGGCTCAAAGAATTGCGTCGAAATAAAACAACACGCACCACCCAAAACATCATTGAGTTTTTAACCAGGCTTTCGGTTGATGAAAACCCTGTTGAAACTTTAACCGTTTTGAACATTCATGAATTAAATGAGTTTCAAACGTTTATTGAAAACACGCAAAACAACCTTGAAAAAGAGTTTCAACAGGATCATGTGCCTCATGCCTATCAAGTTTTAACTGAAAACTTGGAAACCACTGCCGAGTATGTCAATAACATTTTTTTGAGCATTGAAAAGAATCCTACGGATATTGAGACTATAAACAAATTTATATCTACAAATTTGTTTGATACGGTTAAAACGGATATCGAACAGCAAGCATCAACTCAGGATAATGTTTGGCACCAGCCTGTTGATCCTGAAACTGAAATACCTCACGAATCGATCGGCAACATTCCCAAACAATTTTCATCACCGGTTGCGGATTTCGGGTTTGAACTCTCATCATTATTTTCTAATGGGGAAACTGCTCAAACGACTTCTTCCCTGGTGCTTACGCCAAAGGATAAATCAACTCCGAAAATCGTTTCGGATCAAGAGCCTGCAGCTGATTCAAAAACTGAGGATTTACCTACCAATATCTTATCGTTATCAAAAGCGCAGGAAATTTTCAAAACCATCGGTGCGAAAGCTACAAAAGAGTCAAAATCCGATAGAATTATTGATTTCTTTAAAACCCTTTCAAACTCTTCCGATTATTTAAACGATCTTGGTCGTTTTTATTCAATACCTGAGTTTCCGGGATTTCTTGAATTCATAACCATGATCGATCAACAGGAATCCTATGAAATTTCTTCAAAAGAACTTGATGAGATATCCGATCATATCATTAAGATTTTAGAAAACGCGTTATCCGATCCAAACATTACTGAGAATATTGATAATTATATTCATTCCGGCGAGTTGGAGGACTTCAGCCAATTAGACCAATCTGATTTTGACAAATCATTACCTGATCTTTCCGATTCGGTTTTGGAACCCGATAACATTGAAGCGCTTTCCGAAGATGCTTTAAAAGAATTCACCTCAGAATTGGAAGATAGTACAACGGTTTCCAAACCGGAGACCGCACCGGAAAAACCAAAGCATTCAGAAATTGATGATATTAGTTTCTCTAACTATGCCAAAGGTATTTTATTAAAAGTATCAAGCGACCTTCCGGATACTGATTCAGGGAAACTTGCCGAAACAGCGCTTTCCAATTTAATTAACCGATCAGAAATTATTGATGCGCTTGTTGTTACCGGGTTGCCCGGATTATCCGATTTTGGGCAGTTCATTCAAAACGCATTAATCAATCGAAACAAACTTGATGATATCACAAACTACTCTAATGATATTATCATAGAAATTCGCAAAAAATTGTTGGCTCATTTTGATGAAGGTGGCCAGTTGGATTTGGAAGATACGGCTGTTGAAAGTGATTTTGAAAAAGATGTCAGAAAACAAGCTGCTGAAGAAACAGAGAAAAGCATTCAGAATTATGAATCTTATGTATTTACAATTTTAGATCAGGTAAAAATTCAACTGCAAGAGAATTCTGAACTTGTCTCTTATTTAAATGACATCTCTATAAAAGCGCATATTTTAGATACTTTATTGGCGTCTGATATTGTTTGTTTGAAAAATTTTGCTCAATTCACCAAAGATGCCATAACTAATGGTATATCTGTTGATGAATTAACGTCCAATGCCGATCAGATCATTTCAACGTTGGTTGCCGAGTTACAATCATCTGATAACATCTTATCAACCCCAGAAACAGAAGAATTTGATAAAGCCGTTGATTCTTTAAAAGAAAACTTGGAAGAACCCGAAGCCATAGAATTACCAAGTTTAACCGATTTTGACTTTGATAACGAAGATTTGCCTTTTGAAACACCCGCACAACAAGAAAAATCTATAGACGTTTCACAAGCTGAAGGCGATAGGGTTGAGGCTGATTATGTCCAAACCTTCGCCAGTTCCCTTCTTAAAGAATTACAGCAACTGGTTAAAGAAAACAATAACGCTGTTGAATACATCCGGCAAATGATTAATTCAACGGATATCATAGAACAACTGCAAAATTCCACATTAACCAGTTTCAAAGAATTTTCGGCGTTCCTTAATCATGCGATAACATCTTCACTATCTATTTCTGAGCTTGAATCAAATAAATCCGATATTCTCAACGTCTTATTTGATGATATTAACTCTAAAGCCGATCAGCTTGAAGTTGAGCCACCGGCTCAAACTCATACAGAAACCGCAGACTCCAACAAGCAATTGCCCTCAGCATCCATTGATGACAGTTTCTCTCTGGGTGATCTTTTTATAGACCAAGCTGGCGATTCTGATCAAGATTTGCCCGCTAAAACAGATGCAAACTCCGCCTCATCTGAAATTGATGCGTCTTTAGCAAGCGAAAAACTTTCTGATGATGTTTTCAGCAACGAATCCTTGCCATCTGAAGAAGCGTTGGGTGAACCGGAAGAGAAATCTCAAACTCAAGACGTCTTAGATTCAAGTTCTGAAACTCTGGATGATCTTCAGCTGCCCGATGGATTCATTATTTCTGAAGAGCCAAATGAAACGGATGCTCCTACCCTTCCTGATGATCCAGGGCTGACGGATTTTCTAAATACAGACAATGACTCCGAGCAATTACTCGACGATTCCGACACGTTACTAGAGCTTGATTCTGATCTCGTAGTAGATGAAGACGATAAGAAATCCCCGGAAACACCTGTTCCCGATACGGAAAATATTAGTCAGGATTTTTTTAACGAAGATATGTCTTTGCTCTCTGATCACGACTATTTTGATAATATGCCTGAAGTTTCGGATATAACTCCTGAAACGCAAGCTTCAGAAACGACAAAAGAAGAGCCATTGGCAGATCAATCCCGTGATGAGACATCCGATACAATATCTTCCGAGCCTTCTTCTATTGAAGAATTACCAACTGAAGATTTAACATTAGATGATACCATCAGTTTGGATGATTCCGAGTCAGAACTACTTGAGCCTGAAATAACAAATCCTCAAGATGATTTATCATCAATTAATACCGATGAAAGCTTACCTGAAAATCAAGATCAGTCTGAGTCATCTGAAGTTGATGATTTGTTCGTAAAAGAACCTGCATCCGATATACACGCTGAAACGGATGAACTTGTCGGGTTTGATAGTAGCGATTTGATTTTGGATGATTCTCAGTTGGTTGTAGAAGAATCTGACAAAGAACACGCGGAATCATTAGATTTTAATGAGTCCCTGGAAAATTTTGATGACGATCTGGATCTATCATTATCAGATACCATCTATAACCCCGATGAATTGAGCGATAGCCAAGCAAAACCAACCGATGATGATTTAACGTTGCCGGAATCACCGCAGGTCGAAGAATTGGATTCAATTCAAGAAAGTATTGTTGATGATAATGCCGATAGCGATTCAGAGTCAAACACTCAGGATATAGAGTCCCTGAATGAATCTCTTGATGATTCTCTGAATGATGCTCTTGATAACTTATCCGATGGTTCTGAACGTGAAGACGAGCCAAAACATGAAGGAATTGAAACGTCCGAATCTTCACAAGACATCGTGCAACCCGAAACGCTATTGACGCTTGACGATACTTTTCTGAATTCAGATGATCTTATCCTGGATGATAGCCCGGAAATTATCTCTGAACAACCCACAGAGTCTTTAGCAGCAGAAGAAAGTCACCAAGAAACAGATTCATTCCAACCCGATGAAATCCAACAAGTATTCCTTGAAGAAGCTAATGAATACATAGAAAAACTTAATGCCGATCTCTTAGAGCTTGATAAGGTTGCCGATTCAGTTCAACCCGAACTGGTTAATAAAGTCCTGCGCGGCTCTCACACCATTAAGGGTTCTGCTGCAATGGTTCAACTTAAAAACATTAGTGATCTTGCCCATAAAATGGAAGACTCACTGCAAGTTGTTCGTGATAAAAACTTACCGATCCCGCATGTATTAATTGATCGCTTGTTCCAATCGGCTGATGCGATTTCAGCAATGCTCCAACATTTCCGGCAAAGCGGTAGTGATAAAGCTGGGGATTATTCGAAGCTTACCGAAACGTTGATTTTTTATTCATCTCAGCTTCAGGAAAGCGGCCAGATCACCCAGTTTGATCTTCCATCATCAGAAAAGCCCGAGGACGATTTCGAGCTCAACGAAATCCAGCAGGTTTTCTTGGAAGAAGCTTTGGAGTATGTTGAAAAACTTAATGCAGATCTACTTGAACTGGATAAACACATCGATACCCAACAGCCCGAATTAATCAATAAAGTTTTAAGAGGCTCTCATACCATTAAGGGCTCTGCTGCAATGGTTCAACTCAGCCAACTGAGCGATTTGGCTCATAAAATGGAAGATTCGTTGCAGATTATTCGAGATAAAAATCTTAAAGTCCCTCGTTTGTTGATCGATGTCTTATTCCAGTCTGTTGATGCAATTTCTGAAATGCTTCAAAATTTCAGACGTACCGGTAAAGATATTTATGATACCCAAAAGCCTTTGGTAGAAACATTGTTGTTTTATCAAACACAACTGGAAGAAAAAGGTGAAATTACCGAAGAGTTTAAAGGTCAGGCTAGCGCTGCCAAATCCGAATCCACCCAGAAGACGCCGCCAAAAGCTGCTCAATCCAGTGTTGCCGAGCAAACCGTTCGTATTGATATTGCCGCGCTGAACAGTTTGGTAAACCTTTCTGCTGAACTTGTTATTGCTCGTAACCGATTGAACAACGAACTTGGCTCTGTAGAAAAACTGGCATCCAAATTTTTGAAAGAACGTCAATCACTGAGCCAAATCAGTAAGAAAATTGGTGAAAGTGTTCAAAAAACATCAAAACCAAAAAAAGACAGCGATCAGGAAAACTCATCTGATAATAAGACGGTCATAAGTTCCGAACTGGAAGAAAATACGGATGTTCTGGAAGAGTTTTCTGAAAGCGAATTCGACCGTTTCAGTGAGTTCGATATTATCTCTCGTGATATTAAGTCGAGTATGTTAAACTTTGAAGACTCCATTAAAGAACTCCGCGAGTTTTCTTCATTCCTCAATCAAAATATTGTAAAGGTTTCTACCATCGCAAACGACCTTAACCGTGTTATTGTGGATATGCGTATGGTTCCGGTTAAACAGATGTTTATCCGGTTTAGCCGTTCAGTGAGAGATATTGCGAAATCAGAGAATAAAAAGATTAATTTTATTACTGAAGGCGAAGATACCAAGCTTGATAAAATGGTGATGGAAGAAGTTATTGAGCCTATGATGCATATTGTTAGAAACTCCATCGGTCACGGTATCGAATCACCCGAAAAACGTCTTGAATCGGATAAGCCTGAAGTTGGCGAAGTTACCCTGCGCGCTTATCAAAAAGGCAACCGCGTCATCTTGGAAGTTGATGATGATGGCGCAGGCATTTCGATTGACAAAGTCAAGAAGAAGGCGTTGGAAAAACACCTCATCACGGAATCGGAAGCTGAAAAAATGACGCCTGAAGAAGCTTCGGCCATTATCTTCAAACCCGGATTTAGCACTGCTGAGCAAATTACATCGCTACATGGTCGCGGCGTTGGCCTTGATGTTGTTCATAATACCATTCGTAAACTCAAAGGATTTGTAAATATTGATTCCAAAGAAGGCGTTGGTACGAAATTTATCATCTCATTGCCTTTAACCCTTGCTATCAGTGATGCGTTACTGGTTGAAGCTGAAGGATTTAAATATGCCATTCCTCTGGATATGGTCTTTGAAACGGTCAACTTCCCTTCCGAATACATCGAATATATTGATGACAAACGCTTTATTGAAATTCGCGGCGAGCAATTTGAACTGGTATACTTAAATGATTTGCTTGGATACGAATCCGATGTTTTGCATTTCAAAGCAACACTGCCGGTTGCCGTTATTGAGCTGGAAAATAAAAAAGTAGCTGTTGGCGTTGAAAAACTTTTTGGCAAAGAAGAAATTGTTGTAAAAGCTTTAGGCTCACATTTAAGAAATGTTAGAGGCGTCATTGGCGCTACAATTCGCGGCGATGGGCAGGTTATTTTGATTTTGGACATGAATTATTTGCTTAGTCCCGAAGAGGAAAAAGGTAAAGACCTTTACGTGACGATTGAAAAGCCGGATACGGATGTTTTGGAATCCCAGGAGCCAAAGCTTCCCGAACGCACAAAACGAAAACGTAAATCCGAAAAAATCTGTGTGTTGGCAGCTGATGATTCACCCAGCGTTCGAAAATATATTCAATCTATTTTACAACAACACGATATTGAAGTCATTAGCGTTGATGATGGGCTTAACGCCTTGAATAAACTACCAACTTCGAAATGCGATATTATTATCACCGATCTTGAAATGCCAAGAATGAATGGTTTTGAGCTTGTATCGGAAGTAAGAAAAATGCCTCAATACAACGACCTGCCGATTGTTATCGTAACGGCTCGTGCCGGTGATAAGCATCGCAGAAAAGGTATTGAACTAGGCGCTAATGCATTTATCAATAAACCGTTTGATCCTTCGCAGCTAGTTGAGACTATTGAGAGTTTCGTCTCATAGCTTGTTATTGTTTTCACTTGTTTCAATTCATATTATTTTGTTCTATGCCGTCTTCTGAAAGCAACCGAGCAGATCAAAAGATCAATGAATCAACCATTTTACTATGTCAGATCAGTGGGCGGCTATTTGGACTCCAAGCCAGCCATATTCGAATTATTACCGAATTTTCGATCACGGATAGCCGCGTTATTTTAGAATCAAATATTGGTTCTATAAAACTTTCCGATAGTAAAATTCCTTTATTCAATATTTCTGATTTTCTTGAACTTAACTCTATTACATCTCCTCAAAAGTTTTCGGCCATTATCGTAACATTTGATGGCAAATCATTTTATGCTCTGCTGGCGGAAAAAATATTAGGCGTTATTAACGTCGAAACTTTTTATTCGATACCTAAAAACGGGTTAAAATATCAGAACATCTATAAATCGTTATTTTATTTTCAAGAAAAGCTGATATTGCTCGTTGATCTTGAGCAAATATTTTCAAAAATTGTGAATAAAGAGCGTCTTTTAGGACACCTTTAACAAACACATGTCTCAATTTTTAGTTATTCGCATTGGTCGTTACTATTTTGCGATACCGTCAAAAAATGTACGACGCGCTATGCCTGTTTTACCTCATCAACCATTGCCTTTACTTAAACCAATGGTTTTAGGTTTGGTATTTTACAATAAGCGGTTTATATGTAAAATTGCTTTGGATAGCTTGTTGGAACTAGGATTGTATAAGAGTTTCACTGAAATGAACTCAGATGCCACGTTGATTATCGAAACCAAACGACAAACATTTTGTGCAACGGTAAATGATGTGGAAAATATCGTCAATATTAATTCCGCCGAAATACTGCCGGTTGATAAGTCGCCGGAATTAGCCAATGAAATATTCCCAAATAAAACTTATTTAAACGGTTATTTTGAATTGGAGCATAAGTTTGTCTATATATTAGATATCTCGCAGGTTTATTCGAATTGTTTTGAATAGAAATCAGTAACTAAACACTTAAAACCTCTATGAGTTCTACTGAGTCTGGCAAAAAAAAACGACAAATATTAGTCGTCGATGATGAGCAAAGTATTGCCATCGGCATTCTAAAAATGTTAAATCAGGAACCCGATACTGAAGCTGTTCATGCATTAAGTGGCGAACAAGCTCAAGACATATTAAATAACCAACCGTATGATTTGGTGATTACAGATATTAGAATGCCCGGAATTAATGGTATTGATTTGTTAAAACATGTCAGAAGCCACTTTCCGAATATTGGCGTCATTATCATGACTGCCTACGGCTCCCCGGAAGTTCAGGAAGAAGCTTCAAGGAGAGGCTCATTATTTTACATAGAAAAACCATTTGATCTTCAAAAACTTAAAAGCATCATCAACGACTTCTTTTCTAAAAAAGAAGGTAGCAAAGGCGCTGCTCAAGCTGAATCCGATAGTGATATTCAAGGGGTTATACCTGGGTTGCAATTGATGGATGTGGTTCAAATGAACTGCCTTTCGCGAATGACATGTACATTACTGATTAAAAATTCCGAAGAAAATAAACAAGGCATTATATGTTTTAAGCGCGGCGATATCACTCATGCCGAAACTCATACTTCATCCGGCTCCAGATCAGGTAAAGATGCTTTTTTTGAAATTGCTTCATGGAGCGGCGGTAGCTTTGATACACTTTCCGAAATTCCCGAAACTGTGACGATTGTAGATAATTGGGAACAACTTCTTATTGAATCGCTTGCACATGTTAAGGAAGAAGAAAACGACAGCGCAAAACAAAATCAAAAGCCTAAAATACAAACCGAAGTTGCACAAGAAAATGATAGCGGCGATACCACGAACATGCTGGATCGTATCATGGCTTCTGCAACTGCAGATGCGGTTTTCATAATTACGCAAGATGGTTTTGTTATTGATAAACGCTTGAAATCCGATAAGTTGGATTTGGACAAATCAAGCGATCAGATTTCAAAAATGCTCCCGAATATTGTTGAAGTTAGTCAAGCAATTCATGGCGGCGAAGTCAATGAGATTAATTTACGTTTTAAAGAAAGCATTATGATGGTGAGAAATGTTGAAAGTAGCGATTTAATGATCATTGTCATATCGCCTTCCAATGTGGCTTCTGGCAACATGTACAAGGCCATTGAGCGAGAATCAGAAAATCTCAAGAAAATCATTTAAGTAACTTTTTTATTAGACGCTTTTTTTTTTAATTTGAAATAAATCTTAACACTGCCCAATAGATCACAATTATCAACATGGGGACAAATTTTAGTGATGTGATTTCTGAATTCAATGAATTGGATTCAATAGAAGGTGTCTTGGTTATTGATACTGATGGGTTAGTTATGGCTAGTTCATTTGAAACTCAGGGGTATACCGAGTCAGCTGCACCCATGTATTTGAAGCTGATATCGGATATACATACCAACATGCAAACATTACAAGAAACAACAAATCAGGTTTGCCTGGTATTAAATGAAAAATTGGTTTTAATCCAACCTGTTTTTGATCTAATTTTGATTGTTTATTCAAAAAAGAATAACCTGGATATTTTGCAAAAGAAAATAAAATCAGCAGTGCTTCTCTTGCAACAAATCAGTAAGCATGAAATTATAAACTCATAAAAACAGTAATTACAATGGCTAATATTAATTACGCTAATAAGGAAATCATCATTAAAATTGTGTATTATGGTCCAGGCATGAGCGGCAAAACCACCAATCTCCAGGTCATACATCAAATGGTTCCTCAAAATGCTGCCAGTAAGATGATTTCATTAGCTACTGAGCAAGATCGTACTTTATTTTTTGACTTATTACCGCTTTCCTTGGGTTCCGTTAAAGGATTTAACACAAAATTTCAGCTTTACACTGTTCCAGGTCAAGTCTATTACAACACAACCCGTAAGTTGGTCTTAAACGGCGTCGATGGCGTTGTATTTGTTGCCGATTCTCAAAAAGATAAAATGGATGAAAACATCGAAAGTTTAAATAACCTTAAAGAGAATCTGGAAGAGTATGGCGTAGACATGGCTAATTTTGCCGTTGTGCTTCAATACAACAAACGTGATTTGCCAGACCTCGCTACAGTTCAGGAGCTTGAAAGCGCATTGAATTCATATGGTTTCCCATATACCGAAGCTGTTGCCGTAAAAGGCACCGGTCTTATGGAAACCCTTAAACTTATAAGCAAAATCACCTTAGCGAGAATTGGTCAAAAAACCGGCACTACTCAAAAACCCGCGCCACAGCCACAAGCGCAACAACCGGCACAAAATTCTCAAGACCCTCAAAAAAGCAGTGAGTTCTTTAAGAATCTCATGAATAAGATGAATAAATAGTTTTTCTGCTTTTTATAAGTATCAAAAGAGCCCGTCTCAAATGGGCGGTGAAAATGTTAGTAAAAAGGCTGCCTTGGTGGTAGCCTTTTTGCATTTCGATGAGAACAGCATTTCCTCTATCTTAATGTCATCACCCAGTTTATTCGCGCAATCCATTCAAAACAAGTTATCATACAAATCAACCCACTTGGGATTATTATTTTCAATCACGTTTATTTTTCATTGTCGTGGATTTCATTTTTAGCCAATTATTACCGGATCACCCGGTCAAGCCGTGTGATGACAACTCTAAGAACAATAATCATGAAGCCATCTCAAAAGAGTATTTTTGAGACAGCCTCTTATTTTTAGGATTTACTCAGAAAAAACTGAACGATTTCAACGTTTTTGGACGTATCCAAAATGATCTCAAAAATATCATCATTACGTTGGATGGTTTGGTATAACACTCGAGACGTTTGATGCAATCCTTCCAACTTTTCATAAAGCTTCGTTACAATTAACTCTTTTGACATATTTTTATACCGCTTGGTTTTTAAGCCTAGACGCATGGCTATGCTTTTTAATTCTGCAGCCACCTGATTTGTTTTTTTTCCTTCCCGGATCATTTCTTTGATGGCTTCATAGGCGGCTTCGTTGGTGCCATAATTTAAAATGGCAATTAAATCCGATAGCTTTTGAGCCGATTGATCCAGTTGATCCACCAAGTATGTATAGTACGTCAGTTCAACGTTGATTTCTTCAGCCATGACTCTCGATATGGCGTATTTAACGCTTAAGTCGTGGATTTTTTTGGCGTGAATACCGATATGTTGAAGATCGCCATCGTCGTTTTCCATTACTTCTAAGGTTTGCTCTTGCACATCTGAATTAACGCCGGGAAATCCTGTCAGAAAATCTATAAAATTAGCACCTGCCAAAGCGCCGGCAGTCATTTCAAGACCATCATCCATAGATCCCATTGCAACAGCTCCGGCAACACCGGTAACGGCTAAATCGCCTAAACCTTTAAACCACGAGTATTGCGCTTCTTTAGGTAAGGGGTAACGCCAAACCGAAGAATCTATGGCAAACGATTCGTTCAACTTTTGTTGATCAAGCGTTTCAACCAAAGACGATAAAAACGTTGTGGTGTTTTTTGAATACGTTTTTAAAGCGTCGTAATAAGCAGCGGCAATATCCGAAAGTACTTTTTCTTCTGCTTGCTTTGCGTTACGATTGGCGTATTGAGGTGCTCGCCCCATTACCCTGCCCAACGACTGAACAAATTCCAAATCCAATTTGAAAATTTCTATCACACGAGCGCTTTCCTTAAAGGCTTCCTGATCGCCAGTTGTCCATTCTAATGAATTTGCCAAAGATACCTGCCAGGAGAAACAAAGGGTGATAGTGGTTAAAATTTTAAATTTCATCATTAAAAGATCGTTTAGTTTTTAGGTCTAATTGGAGAAGTTAATGTACTAAGCAAAAAATTATGGTATTATGAAATTATTCAAAATCTCATCAGCAAGAGATAAAATATCGGAATCTAAGAAATCAAGTATTATATTCCTCTGAAACCTGATTATGTAATACCTTTCTAAAATTAAATTTTTCAACTTATGAGCACAGATGTTCTCAACGCAGTAGTTTCAACGGATATTGAAGGTGTTCTTGGCAGTGAAGCCAAAGACCTCCTTGAATACAAGGCTAAGGTTTCCAGTGATGATTTGCATTTGCCCGGCCCCGATTTTGTAGATCGCATTTGGATCAACAGTGACCGTTCGGTAAATGTATTGCGGAATCTTCAAACCATCTACAATACCGGTCGACTTGCAAATACAGGATACTTATCAATTCTGCCCGTTGATCAGGGTATTGAGCACTCTGCTGGCGCTTCGTTTGCCCCAAATCCGATTTATTTTGATCCTGAAAATATTGTAAAATTAGCCATTGAAGGCGGTTGCAATGCCGTAACTTCAACATTAGGCGTTTTAGGAGCGGTTTCAAGGAAATATGCCCATAAAATCCCGTTTGTGCTTAAGCTTAATCACAACCAACTTATGACCTATCCCAACCAGTTTGATCAAATCATGTTTGCTGAAGTTGATCAGGCCTTTGAAATGGGTGCGGTTGGCGTTGGTGCTACCATTTATTTTGGCTCCGATGAATCATCCCGACAAATCATTGAAGTTTCGGAAGCCTTTAAATATGCCCACGATCTTGGTCTTGTTACTATTCTTTGGTGCTACCTTCGCAATCCAGGCTTTAAAACCAAAGAGCGCGACTATCATGTCGCTTCCGATTTAACCAGTCAGGCCAACCATCTTGGCGTTACCATTCAGGCTGATATTATCAAGCAAAAAATGCCGGAAACAAACAATGGCTTTGTTGATATTGGTTTTGGTAAAACGCATAAAAAAGTTTATTCCGACCTGACTTCCGACAACCCAATTGATTTAACCCGTTACCAAGTTATGAACTGCTACATGGGTCGTTCCGGTTTGATTAACTCCGGTGGCGCATCGGGTTCTAACGACATGTTTGACGCCATTAAAACGGCGGTTATTAACAAACGCGC
This sequence comes from Chloroherpetonaceae bacterium, assembly GCA_028277445.1. GTDB lineage: Bacteria > Bacteroidota > Chlorobiia > Chlorobiales > Chloroherpetonaceae > JANQGG01. The sequence goes on from JANQGG010000063.1 coordinate 113,977, forward strand.
CGGCGGTATGGGATTAATTTCGGGACGAAAAGCATTCCAAAAGCCAATGGATGAAGGCGTTAATATCTTGAACGCCATTCAAGATGTCTATTTATCCAAAGACGTGACCATTGCTTAAAATCCGTTAATTCGTTTAAGAAAAGAGCGCTGTTTGGGCGCTCTTTTGGTTTAAGCCAATTCTTTGGGCAAATCCCGATTCAGTCCGATAATGGGGTAAATGGTGTTGGCAAACTGGGTTATATTCTGAAGCATGGTGGGCTCTTTAGCCGCCATCAGTTTAAGGCGTTGTTTAAGCAATGAATCTTCGCAATAACTACAATCAACCTTTTTCCAAATCGGCAGAACATTTTCTTCAATCCATTGCCAACGGTCTTCGGAAACCGTTACGCTTTTTTGCCCTGAAAGCGTGGTCATATTTCCAAAATGCTCACTAAACGAGGCCATATTGTTATGACCATCTTCCAGTGCGCCTGTGAAATCCAATGTGCTTCCAAACGAAACAATGATTTTACCTAACGGGCTGATACGATCAAAAATGGGTTGAAGAGTATTGAGCTGCTCATGTCGTAAAAGTTTAATATTACCTTCAGTGATCAATTGCCAGGCTTTTTCATCTTTTGGGTCAGCTTTAAGCATTCCGGCGCCCTCATCAATCATTTGAAAACCTTTTAGCATATACTCTTTTTCATGTTCCGAAACATTTTGTTCAACCTCTTTAATGCCACATTCTACATAAGCTGCATGTGCCCAGGCGATATCATTAAAAATTTCATCGTTGCCGTTTTTAATCTCCGTTAAATCATTTAAAAGCAACTCCCGTGTGGCCAGATCGTGCAACGCTACCGGTAAGGCTACAAGGGCTTTTAAAGCATGGTGATAAAGATTTTGGAGACTGTCTAAAATACTTTCAGCAGGTTTTTCATCTTTATTGTTCATCATTTGGTCTGGGCCAGAAAGTAATTCGGCTAAAGCTAAAGCCACCCCAACCTGATAAGATGCAAAAGCCGCCATCCCCGACCATTTTAGCTTGGCGGGATGCTCCAAATACCATGAAGCATAAGTTGCCGTAATGGCTTTATTTCGTTCAATAAACTGCTCTTTTGAAGGCAAAATTTCCTCCAATTGCCTGCGCCATTCTTCTTTGGTGTGTTTCATAACTAAAAATTGATGTGGTAATTAAAGAATACAAATGGGTCAGTTGATCGTGTTGATAATTTTTAATCCAAATCTTTTAAATACTTGATCGCTAAATAACTCATGAAACCCATGCCATGGCGTATGGCTTGTTCATCAATATCAAATTTTGAAGAGTGCATGTTATGAACAATCCCTTTTTCGGCATTACTCACACCCAATTGCCAATAGGAACCCGGTACAACGTTTAAAAAATTTGAAAAGTCTTCCGCAGCCATAAACGGCTCGGCATGAATGGTCTGCTCAAGTCCCATATATTCCTGTGAAGCTTTAAACGCAAATTCGGTGGCATTTTTGTCGTTAACCACTGCCGGGAAGCCTTTTCGTATTTCCAATTCAGCCTCTACCCCCAATGCTTTTGCCGTGTGTTCAACAATTCCTTCCATACGCTTATGCCCTAAAACCCTGATCTGCTCATTCATCGTTCGGTAAGTTCCTTTTAGAGATACCGTATTTGGAATAACATTGGTGGCGCTTCCACCGTTAATCGCGCCAATAGTTAATACAGCCGGTTCATAAGGCGGAAAATTGCGACTGATAATGGTTTGAAGATTTACCACAATTTGGCAGGCTGCTACAATCGGATCTGTGGCTTTATGAGGCGCTGAAGCATGCCCTCCCTTGCCAATAACATCAATATAAATTTCATCAGCCGCGGCCATCATCGGCCCGCTTACAAAACCAATTTTACCCACCGGTAATTGCGGAATACAATGCTGACCAAAAATAACATCAGGGACCCTGTCTTTAAAAACGCCCTCGTCAATCATCACTTTAGCGCCTCCCGGAGCAATTTCTTCGGATGGCTGAAAAATAAACTGGATATCCCCTTCTATTTCATCGACAAGGCTGGAGAGAATCTTTGCCGTGCCTAACAACATAGCCGTATGTGCATCGTGACCGCATGCGTGCATTTTATTTGGCGTAAGCGAACAAAAGTCATGTGAATTTTCTTCATTCATGGGCAAGGCATCCATATCGGCGCGAAACGCCAATAATTTCCCATTCATTGCGGGCGATTGTCCTTTTAACATACCAACCACGCCTGTTTTAGCAATGCCGGTTTTTACTTCAATATTGCAAGCTTTTAAATACTCAGCCACAATACCTGCAGTGCGGGTTTCTTCAAAGGCTAGCTCAGGATGCCGATGGATATCGCGTCGGATTTCCACAATATCCTCATATATTTCGTTGGTTACGTTTTTTACCTGTTCTCTTATTTGTTGTAAAAGCTGTGATGACATACTACTGATGTTAATATTGCATTAGGACTTCGGTAAGATATGAAAAACATGGCGACCAATACCAAAAAAGCCCAACAGAAAAAACTATTGGGCATAAAACTCACGAAAACTGTTAAAAAGTTTAGATTTCAAGATATTTTAGAAATTTGCGGGCTTTTAAAGCAATATTATCCAGAAATTCAACTGATTTTGTAACAGCTTTCTTTAAAAAGAGTTTGTGAATGAAATATCTTTACTCGCCAACTTGATTAAGAATTTCAATAATAAACTTTTCATCAATCCAGACATCTTTTTTGGTTAGCTCATGTAGTAACGGTTTTAATTCTGTTATTAATCCATCAGATTTAGCTTTAACCAAAACTCCAATTGTACCTGTAACTTTTAAATCGGCATGTTTAGCATAAAATCTGCCTAATTTTTCATCAAGTATTATTAGATCAGCATCAATCTCACTTGCCAGTACTATCGCTTCCGCTTCGCCTAAATCAAGATCTATGAAATTTTTAATAGCCTGCTTACCTTTAATTTCAATAATTTTTATCCAATCAATTTTAGATACATCCTGATAATATTTTTTATTTTTTCCTGCCTCAAGTTCCTGAAAAACAGCTGTGGGGATAAGTATTTCGGAATAAAGTTCTTTTAGAAGTTCAAGTTGTGAGAGTTTAAACAATGAAATAATCGGCGTAGTATTCGAAACAACTTTAAGCATTGGATATATCATCTTTCAAATCAGCCGGATCAGTCCCGCCAAAAACTGATACTTGATATTTGGCTAGGAGGTCTATAAAATCTAATCTTGAAATTCCTAAAACCTTGGCGGCTATTCCCGAAGAAATCCTGCCTAACTCATACTGCTTAACTAAAGCGCTCGTTTTCATTTCTTCTTCAAACGCTTTGCCGCTTAATTTTAAAGTAGCAGCCAAAGATTCCGGGTATTCAATATTTATCATACCATTCATATTTTTGAGCTAATCTTTATCTATTATCGCTCAGAGCTTTCGAGACACAATTAAAATAAAAATGATAGTTTAAGATAAAAAGACCACATCATTAAAGGCGACCTATTTTTTATTCAAATCAAAAAGCCCAACAGAAAAAACTATTGGGCTTCTAAAGAACAGATTCAATTCAAAAACTAAATTTCAAGATACTTCATAAATTCTTGCGCCTTAAATGAAACATCATCTAAAAAGTTGACCGTATTTGCCGATGAATACACAACCGGGTAACCCAACCTTTCAAGCGTATGTTGCAAACGGAACGGTTCCTGAGTTTGCAATTTACAGGTTACGATTTGAGCTGATGGCGTTTTCTTGGAAGGTCTGGACGTCATACTTAAAACTTGGGCATCATTTTGCTCAATAACTTTTATCATTTCTGATAACCGGAATTGCTCTACCGGGACTTCAAACTCCATAACCGAGCCTTCTTCCAACACCCTGAAAACATCGCTAAGCTCATCGACCAAATCCTCTTTATAAACAACCCCTAAATAACGATCATTACTATCAAGAACCGGTAAATAACAATACGGAACATTATCAAAATTTTTCAGGATTTCATAAGCATGGATATCTAAGCGCGTAAAGTATGGTTTTTCTAAATCTATAGAACTAACTTTATCTTCCGGTTTACAATTCCCTTCCTGAAGATGAAATTCAATGTCTGAAGTTAAAATAATACCCACAAGTTTTTCATCTTGAACAACAGGCAATCCATCTACACGAAGTTGCTTAAGAATGTCCAAAGATTCCCGAATGGTATTTTCAAGTGAAATAACAGGAATATTTTTATGTACAACTCGTTTATCCATCACATATTTTGTAATTAATTAACTCCCTTTGGATGAATAATACCGCAGTTACCTTAATATTAACTAACCGATGAATAAGTTAATTATACGGCTTCCAACTTATCAACCCGTCTTTGGTGCCTTCCACCCTCAAAAGAAGCTTCAAACCAATTTTTTAAACACCCTTTTATCTCTGATTCGTTCATAAATCGTGCGGGCAAACACATAATATTAGCATTATTGTGCTGACGCGCAAGTGATGCGATCTCCGTATTATAGACCAACGCCGCACGAATTCCTTTTACTTTATTGGCCGCAATAGAAACGCCTACCCCACTTCCACAAAGCAAAATCCCCTGATCAGCTTCTTGATTTGCCACTGATAAGGCAACTTTATGGGCATAATCGGGATAATCGACCGAGTCTTCCGTAAATGGCCCATGATCGATAGTTTCGTACCCATTGTCTTCCAGCCACGACTTGATCATCGCTTTTTCTGAAACACCCGCATGATCGCATCCTAATGCTAATTTCATGAACGTTATAATTTAATTTGTTTGAAAATGTTGTCCGGTTATTAAAATTTTTTGACTGTTGATAACTGTTGTTTCATCCGTAGAAACTTTCCTAAATGAACCATCAGAACCAAGTTCCCAAGCTTTTTGATTATCATTCAACATCAAATCCAAATCCGATTTCACGCGTGCTTTTAATTCCAGGTCTTTTACTGGAAACACCACTTCAACACGGCGGTCTAAATTTCTCTGCATAACATCGGCGCTTCCTAAATAGACTTCATCATCTCCATTGTTGTTAAAATAAAATACCCTGCTGTGTTCCAAAAACCGACCTACAATACTAATCACACGAATTCTTTCACTTAAACCATCAATACCCGGTTTTAATATGCAAACGCCACGAATAATCAAATCAATTTTTACGCCCTCCTGAGATGCTTTATACAATGCTTTAATGGTTTTTGTATCAACAAGAGAATTACATTTTATAATGATGCGGCCATTTTGATGGGCTTTTTGATGCTCTGTTTCACGTTCAATCATTTCAATGATTCGTGGCCGAGTATTATATGGCGAAACAATAAGCTCCTGGTATGTTTTTCGATTCGAATAACCGGTTAAGTAATTAAACACTTCCGATGCATCGGCGGTTAATTTTGAATCACATGTTAAAAAACTGTAGTCGGTATAGATTTTAGCCGTCGATGGATTGTAATTACCTGTTCCTAAATGCACGTACCGCCTCAAGCCGCTTGCTTCGCGCCGGACAACCAAAGCCACTTTTGCATGCACTTTCAACCCAATCAACCCATACACCACATGTACGCCAACCTTTTCAAGCGCGCGCGCCCACACAATATTATTTTCTTCATCAAAACGAGCCTTTAACTCCACCAAAACAGCAACTTGTTTGCCACGCTCAGCCGCTTCTATCAACGCTTTAACAATGGGTGAATTATCGCCTACCCTGTACAAGGTTTGTTTAATAGCCAGTACATCGGGGTCTTCAGCCGCCTGTTGAATAAAATCAACCACCGGTTGAAAAGAATCGTAAGGGTGATACAATAAAATATGACGACGTTTAATTTCATCAAATATGCTTAAGCGCTCCTCAAGATGATCTTTCGGAACAAATGGTTCGTCTTTTAAATCGGGCCGATTAACTTTTAACAGCTCTATGACGCTAGTTAGATTTAACGACCGACTGATTTCATAGACCTTACGATCCGACACCCTGAGATTGTCCATTAGAATTCGCTTGATGTATTCCGGCATTCCTGGATTTACATCCAAGCGGACAACCGTGCCATAACGCCGTTTGCGAATCCCTTGCTCAATGGTTTCCAGCAAATCCCCGGCCTCATCTTCTTCGATTTCAATATCGGCATCACGAATGACCCGAAACGGATGGACTTCCTCGATCTCCAAATCGGGAAACAGTTTGTTTAAATTGCACGCAATTATATCTTCAAGCCAAACCACACCCAGAGCCCCATTTTCCAGCTCTGCACCCATAATTTTATCCAGACGTACAAGCCGTGGCAATGTACTGGGCACTTTTACACGCGCAAATTTGGGTTGCTCACTATCTTTATCTTTAAGCTGAACGGCCAGCGATAATGACAAATTTGAGACATATGGAAACGGGTGTCCCGGATCAAAAGCAAGGGGCGTAAGTACAGGAAATATTTCAGCATCAAAATAGTCCGATAAGGCATCTTTAACATTTTTTTTCAGCTTTTGATACTCCAGAAACAAAATGCCCTCTTGATGCAATCTTTTCACAATATCATTATAAAAACACCGGTTTCGCTCTTCAATCATATCAATCGTACGCGCTTTGATTTCTTCAAGCTGCTCGAGAGGCGCGAGCCCATCCAGCGAACGATCAACAACGCCTGCTTCGTATTGACTTTCCAATCCGGCAACACGAATCATAAAGAATTCATCGAGGTTTGAACTAAAGATTGAAATGAACTTAACACGCTCCAACAAAGGATGCTCTTTGGATTGCGCTTCCTTTAATACGCGTTTGTTGAATTCCAACCAACTTGTCTCACGATTGATATATAATTTAGGATCATGGAGATCCACCTGTGATTCTTCTATGGAGAGTTCTTCCTCTACGTCTGAACTTTTTAACTCTTGGTTTGTCATATGTGGGTTCTAACCGATTTACTTTCAAAAAAGTCAAGGCCTTTGTTTAGCTTTTATGGCAATCAATAACCCCTGATTGGGTAATAACATAGTCTAACGGAACATCTTTATGCTTTTCAGAATAATGTGTCGGGATGAAATTTACAACCTGAAAATCAAATGCTAATCCGATTTTCACAGGTTTACATGATTTTTGTGTTAAATCCAAAAAATAGCGATCGTAATAGCCTTTTCCATAACCCAATCGATTCCCTTTATGATCAACGGCAACCAAAGGTGTAATCACAATATCGGGACATAATTCCGAGCATTTGTCCTCGTTTGGTTCTCGTATTCCTAAACTTGATACAATATATTCCGTTGATGGTAAAATCTCCACTGAAACCAAACGTGAATCTTTAACGACAGGCACAACGACGCGCTTATTGTGTTCAAATAGCCATTTAAGCATGGGCTGGGTATCTACTTCACGATTTTTTTCCACAGATAGATACACATGCACGTGTGAGGCCTTTTGGAGTGGTTCAAACGTTTTAAGCGCTGAAAAAATCGCATGGTTATTTTGATCATATGTTCTCTGATCCATCTCCAGCCGAGCCTTGCAGCTCAGCTTACGGATAGCCTTTTTTTGTTCCTGAACATGATCATTAGTCATAGCGAGCTGAAATATTTGGCGATAAACAAACAGAAAATGACACTCATTTTCTAGTCATGCTGAGTGAAAATTTTTGGCAATGGAAGCCAAAAAGACAAACAGAGAATGACGAGTAAAGTGGCTAGTCATGCTGAACTTGTTTCAGCATCTCTAACAGCTCCCCTTTATCCGAGACCCTGAAACAAGTTCAGGGTGACCAAAAAGGGTAAACTCGTCATTAGTAACTTGTTTTCAGCATCTCAACCAAATTGGCATTTTCTCAGACCCTGAAATTAATTCAGGGTGACCAATAACGTAAATGCGTCATTGGAAGTCAGGCATTTTGAAAGTCAAAAACATAAATAAGTAATGATGAATTCATTAAGTGAAAGTTCATCAACCTACCAGGTCATGCCTTCATTGGTATCCATCTATAGGCTCCTGCTTTCGCAGGAGCGACAAAAACAAGGGGTTGCAACCCCTTGTTACAGATATACTCATGCGTCATTGGAAGCATATTTTTCCCGAAACTTATGTTCAAACCTACATTTAATTTATTAATTTTGATTTTAACAATTTTTATGGACAATTGATGCCTAATATCTCTTTCAACCGGATGCCGGTGAGGGTTGGATCGGTTTATGGATTTTGGAAAACCTATCCGAAACATGCGTCAGAAATGCGCCAAATGGAAGCCAAAGCCAATGCGCCGGTAGCGCATCCTGAACAACCGGTTGTATTTTCAAAACCTGCCGCATCATTGATCCATAGCGGCGAGTGTGTGAAAATTCCTATGGTTCAAGGAAAACCTCTCGGCAAAAACCTTCAGCACGAAATAGAACTGGTTTTGCTTGTTGGCAAAACTGCTGAGAATGTTTCTACCTCGGAAGCTCTAACATTTATTTCCGGTTATGGTTTAGGACTGGATATGACCTTGCGCGATGTGCAGCTCGAAGCTAAGAAAAACGGGTTGCCTTGGCTAATGGGCAAAGGGTTTAAGACTTCAATCGTTGTGTCGGATTTTATCCCCATCGATACTTATCCTCCGGATTTGCTCACCCTCGAACTCCACAAAAACGGACAAATAGCTCAAAAAGCACGGACGCTTGAAATGGAATATTCACTTAATTTTTTAATATCTTATTTGTCCGAAATTTTTATTTTAGAACCCGGTGATTTGATTTTTACCGGAACGCCTTCCGGTACAAGCCAATGTTTTTCTGGAGATAAACTTGAGGGTTATTTGTATCCTAACGATGAAACCAATGCGTTTAAATCACCTGTTAACATGCTATGTCAACTAACGATTGATATTGCATAAGATTTTATTCATCTCGAAAGTTCTTTTTTCTATGAATGAATTTGAAAAATATGAATGCGAAGAATTTGGATGTGCAGAACAAGACGCTCAAGATAGCAATTCACAAGTCGCGAAAAGTAAAAAACCCTTTTGGAAAAACTATAAAATGCTGATTTTAGCTTGGATTGTTATTGTCATCCTTGTTGAAATTGGCATATACTTTAATGTGGATAAATTCATCATTGGAAATGTGGTGTTTTTATTCGGCCTGCTTTCATACGCTTTTACAGGTCTGATTTCGTTATTTGGTTTTATCCCATTTGTTGGTCCGTTAATTGTAAAAGCGCTAGGTATTCCGTTTGTGTGGCTATTGAACGGCGTAGGTTATCTGGTGTCTTTGATTGCAATTCGGCGCGGGTATACTAAAGATGTTTTAACCTATCGGGGATTAACCATAGCGGTTATGATTGGCATTACGGTCGGGTATATTTTAGGTAAGCTCATTTAATGTCTTTCAATTATATCGCCTATTTTAGGCTTTTAAACGCGCTCTTAACATTGATCTGCCGATTTAATTATTATTAAGTTTCTGACAAAAGTTTAAAAATAACTCACCTAACAAACTTTTTTCAAATGTAAAATCGCCCTGTCTGGGATAAATCAATTATTTTATGTAAGCTAAGTAACCTTCCAGGTTAATTCTGCATCACGATGGTTTGATAATAATATGTAAAGACTTGGAATAAAATAATGAAACAGAGTATTTTATAAAGCTTTTCCGTTGTCTGTTAAACGAAATCTATCATGGCAGATACATCCACTGCAAAACTAAAGCTTTCACTTAATGAAACCGCGAAGCTTTTAATGCCTTACGGTTACGATCGTTTCAAAGAACAATTAAGTAGCGTTTGGCTTATTATCACCTATTTGATACTCTTTCAGCTTATCGTTCTCCGAATTCCATTGGTTGATTCTTTGATGATTGGTATGGGAATCGGCGTTGTTATTATTGGCTTGATGTTTTTTATGGAAGGTTTAATCCTTGGTTTAATGCCCTTTGGTGAAACCATCGGTACATTATTGCCTCAAAAAGCCGGCTTAACCATCATCCTGATCTTTGCTTTTGTGGTTGGTATGGGCGCCACGTTTGCAGAACCGGCAATAGCTACACTTCAACTTGCCGGTAAATCTATCGATCCGAACCAAACCCCGCTACTCTACGATCTACTTAATCAATATTCCTGGCAATTGGTTGTATCGGTGGGCGTAGGTGTAGGGATTGCCGTCATATTTGGCGTACTTCGTTTTTTGTACGATTGGTCTCTGAAAATACTAATCTACCCTTTGGTTATCATTCTAGCCATACTCACTGTTTTTGCTCATTTCAATGATATCCTACACCCGATTATTGGTTTGGCATGGGATTCGGGGGCTGTTACAACAGGTCCAGTAACCGTACCTTTGGTACTGGCTCTTGGAATAGGCGTATGCCGAATTGTTGGAACAGCCAATAGCGGTAGCGCCGGATTCGGCATAGTAACGCTAGCTTCCTTATTTCCTATTATAGCCGTTTTGTCTCTTGGCTATTTCCATTACTTTACTGGCAACTACGAAATCAAATCGCTTCCAACAGAGCATTCAGTTGCAAGTTCAACAACAATCTCTCAAAAGAAAAACTTACACGGCATTTCCAAGACGGAGTATGAAGATTTTATTAAAACGGGCAAAGTTCCTGAGGATGCCAATCTGATTTATGAAGGAAATAAAGAGTTTTCCGATGGGAAAATTATCATTACTAATCCAAAACTATTGATCACCAAGAAAGAGGCCGGTGGTATTCTCGGAGAGCACGTCCGTTTTTGGAATCCCGAATTATCAATAGTTGAAAATGCGCTTTCGGCGCTTATCGGGGCGATTAGAGCCATATTGCCATTAGTGCTTTTCTTTTGGCTGGTGCTGAAATTTGTTCTCAAAGAAAAGATATCGCATGCCGATGAAATTGTACTTGGAATTGGTTTTGCGCTTTTTGGCATGATGCTTTTTATGTTAGGCATTAACTTAGCGCTTGATCCTTTAGGCTCTCAAGTTGGAACAAATGTGGCAGCCTCATTTTCTTCCATTGAACCATATGGTTTTAAAACGGCTGTTGGGCCGCTTTTTGGAGAAGGGTTTGGGGGCGAACTGGTTGCGATTTTATTTGCATTTGTTTTAGGTTATTCGGCAACATTAGCAGAACCCGCCCTGAATGCATTAGGTTCAACCGTAGAAAAAATTACAGTTGGCGCATTTAAAAAAGGATTATTGATGCAAACAGTAGCTTTTGGCGTGGGAATTGGTATAGCGCTTGGTATCGCTAAAATGATTTACAATATTCCATTAACTTACTTGTTAATACCGCCATATATTTTGCTCATTTTTATCACATTCATATCCAAAGAAGATTTTGTAAACTTTGCATGGGATAGCGCCGGCGTTACCACGGGTCCTATTACGGTGCCGCTTGTTTTAGCTATGGGACTCGGCATTGGCGGAGCCGTTGGAATTTTGGAAGGTTTTGGAGTATTGGCGATGGCTTCGGTTAGCCCGATTTTATCGGTTCTTATTGTCGGTTTATTGGTTGGGAATCAAAAATCAAAAACAATTGAAGCACCTTCAGCTCACTTAGAAAAAAGTGTAAGCGCATGACAGCACCACAATTTCAAAATCGTAATAACTATAGTTTAATTACCGCATTTGTTTATAAAGAGCATAGCAATATTGTGGTAAAAAAAGCTATGGAGGCAGGCGCTAGTATTGGTTCGCTTACCCAAGCCAGAGGTACAATTAAACGAACCAAAATCGGTTTTTTTCCACGCCCAAATATCTCTCCTTCACGGGATATTCTTCAGTTTATTGTTAATAACGAAAGTGTCGAAAAAGTCTTTAAAACCATTGTCTCAACAGCGCAATTGGAATATTCAGGCGCAGGCGCTGCATTTATTGCCGATATAGACAACTTGTGGTTTATTGGGGATGCTATCGTTGAAAAACAAACCAACAGTAATTTCTCCAAAGATATTAATACTGAACTAACCAGCGAATTAGAACTGATTTCCTGCATTTCTCAGCGAGGAAAAGCCGATGATATTGTTGAAGCGGCCATATCTCAGGGAAGTTCTGGTCCGGTTGTAACATACGGTTATGGTCGCGGCGTTCGAGATAAATTGGGTCTGTTAAGAATCGCCATCAACCCTGAAAAAGAAATTGTTTTTGTTGTTGTTACGAAATATGAGCTCGACTCCATATTTGAAGCAATGATCACCGCCGGTAAGCTCGATCGACCGGCTATGGGCTTCATTTATCACATTCCAATAAAACAAGGGTTGATTAACATCACCTCTTTTGAAAGCGGACAGTATTGGGCAGCTACCCGCGAACAAATGATAAAAGCTATTGATGAATTAAAAGGCAATCAATTATGGCGCCAAGCCAGTACTTCCACCAATGCATTTCATATTCGAAACCGAAGCTTTTTAGAAAATTTGGTTAATATAAGGGCAATTGTTCGTCGAGGGTTAGGCGATCAATATATTTTAAGCGTCATGGAAGCTGGCGCAAGTGGCGCAACCGTATCATTTGGAAATTTAATTGGCGGAGAAAAAGTAACCAGTATTCTAGGCAAGAACATTGCTGACGAAAGAGAAATCATTGATATTATTATTCCTGAAAATAAAGTAAGTTCCGTTGTCGAGAGTTTGAAAAAAGTCACCATTGAAGTGGAAAGCAAAAATGCGTTCTTTTATTCGTTGCCTGTCCCAAAAGCATTTACTTATTTAGGAAGCTAAATTGTAAAAGTAACAAATAGCTTAAAGCTTACCTGCATTGAAGTTATTCTATTTGTAATCATTTAAGCGGAATGACAGCATCACGTAGTTATAAAACGAATACGTCGGAATCAACGCGCTTATCAATTGATCTTGAATGATCTACTCATACAATGTCTTTTTAACCTGCCGCACTAGACATTAATAACGTTTATTATAAGATGATGCACCAACCGCATTAAACGTCAATTCAATGAGCACGATTTTTAAAAATGCCACATTAATAAACCCAACCGAAAACCTTCATCAAAAAGGCTCTATTAAGCTTTCAGACCAAGGCATCCTGGAAGAGATTCGTTTAGATGGTTCCGATATTGATCCGTCGGACGATGATGAGCTTGTTGATTTTTCTGACGGGATTATCTGTAGCGGGCTTTTCGATATGCACGTTCATTTTCGCGAGCCCGGAGAAGAGTATAAAGAAACGCTTGAATCCGGTGCGAACTCTGCTCAGGCTGGTGGTTTTACAGGCGTAGCCATTATGCCAAACACCAAACCGGCAATCGATAATGAAGCTCAGGTAGAACTAGCAAAACTGAAATCCAAAGGTTTGCCGGTTGATATTCATGTAACCGGATGCATCACAGAGGGCAGAAAAGGTGAAAAGATCGCCAATTACGGTCAATTAAAATCAGCCGGTGTGTGTGCGCTAACCGATGACGGCAATGCCGTTTTGAATTCCAATGTTATGAAAATGGCATTTGAATACGCCACAACATTTCATTTGCCATTAATTCAACATTGCGAAGACCATACTTTGAGCGGTCACGGCAAAGTCAGTGAAGGTTTATATTCAACGCTTCAAGGTTTGCCGGGCATTCCCCCGGTATCGGAATCCATTATCCTTTCACGCGATCTGTATTTATTACGAGAATTTTTAACCACAAAAAACGAGCGCCTATCCTACCAACCCAGGTATCATGTTGCCCATATCAGCACACGATATTCGCTGGAATTGGTTCGCCAGGCCAAAAACGAAGGCTTACCGGTTACATGCGAAGTTACGCCGCACCATTTTACGCTCACAGATGAAGATATGTATCACTCTAATTTTGATGGGAACTATTGCATGAAACCGCCGCTTGCTTCAACAGATGATAAGGAAGCGATTCTTGAAGCGCTTAAAGACGGGACCATCGATGCCATTGCAACCGACCATGCCCCGCATGCTATCCATGAGAAAAATGGCGGAATCATGAATGCCCCGTTTGGAATTGTTGGGCTTGAAACGGCTGTTGGGCTAACATTTTCCGAACTTGTACATAAAAATATTATTTCTACTTACCGCGCGGTAGAACTTCTCAGCTCTCAGCCCCGAAAAATACTTGGTCTTGAACCCATTCGGTTTTTAAAAGACTCTCCGGCTAACCTCTCGTTTATTCAACCAAACCGAAAATGGACGGTTAATGCCAAAACATTTAAAAGCAAATCCCAAAACACGCCCTTTCATTTTAGAAGTCTGGTAGGAAAAGCTGTTGGAACTTGCGTTAAAGGAAATCTATATTTACATTTTGACTAACACCCTAAATACTCAATTTAATTACAATGACTTATTCAGAAAAATATGTAGAAGTTCTTCGGGATAATGACTTTAAAGTCACAATTCCGCGGGTAAAAATACTAGAAGTTCTGGATTCATCACTAACCCCATTAACGGCTCAAGAAATTCATGATCGGCTGGCAGAGCATGGTACGGATTTGGCCACTATATATCGGTCTTTAAACAAATTTGTTGATGTTGGTATTCTAAAAAAACTTGACTTTGGCGATGAATATTCAAGATACGAAACCGCAAATCGCGATCACCATCATCATATTATTTGCCTGAGCTGCGGCAAAATTGAAAAAATCCATCATTGCAATATTGAAAGCATGTCTGGATTAATTAAAGAATCAACCGGCTTTACCGTTTTATCTCATGAAGTGGTTTTTAAAGGATTTTGCATCGATTGTAATAAAAAATAAATCTTGATTCGTTTTAAATCCTGTAATTTTCGTATATTGAAGTTTATTTTTAACGAAACTGATATTTTCTAATTCGAGATGGCTAAAAAACAATCTTTTGGTGATAAGGTTAAGGGGAAAAAAGACGTTAAAACCAAAACCATAAAATTGGTGTATTCTGTAAGATCGGAAAAAACCGGTCAATGGCGTTTCTCTGAAAAATTTGTACAAGTTACCCCTGATGATGATGAAGCAAAAGTTCTTGAAGAAGCTATGAAGTAAGCATATATAAGTTAAGTTTGGAGGCGCTTGTGAGCGCCTTTTTTATTTCTGATAACTCTATTTTTCACTGTTATTTTTTTAAAGGTATATAAACGTTTATGCAACAAGATCATCCGGAACAAACCGAATGGTTCGTCTCATGGTTTCAACACCCGCTTTATCTTAAACTCTACCACCATAGAGATCACAATGAAGCCAAACTGACTGTTGAAACGCTCATAAAATTAACCGGCCTTGCACAAGGCTCTCAGGTCCTGGATATTGCATGCGGCGCTGGCAGACATGCCGTTGAATTTGCTAAACATGGCATGATGGTATCGGCAAATGATCTTTCCGAATTCTTAATCCAGGAAACGAAACTACTGGCTTCTACCACAAACTGCCAAATGACATTTTCTCAGGTAGATATGCGAAAAATCTCCTACTATCAAAGCTTTGATATGGTTGTTCAGCTATTTACAAGTTTCGGTTACTTTAAAACACAAGCCGACGATCAAACTGTGCTCAAACGCGTGTTTCAAGCTTTAAAACCGGGCGGTTGGTATATCCTGGATTTTTTAAATTCAAAAAAAGTGCAAGAAACCCTGATTGAGAAAAATGAAAAAATCATCGACGATTTAACCGTTTCGGAGCAACGAACAATTGATAACGGACGAATAAAAAAAACAATTTCCATTTCACAAGCCATGGAAACCCTTACATTTACTGAATCCGTAAAACTTTATAGTCCGAATGATTTAAGAGAAATGCTTACAAAAGAAGGGTTTAAAATTCAAATCGAGTGTGGGAATTATCATGGCGAACCATTTGATGCCATTCACTCAGCACGATTCATTGCTTTGGCTAAAAAGCCCAATTAAGGCTATCTTTTTTAGTTTTTGATTTCATACTAAAAAAAACCTGATATCTTGATATTTTGTTAGATAAATCGGATTCGTTTAAACCTTTATTATGTAATTAGCATGTCCGCACATTCATTACGAAGTGCTATTAAACTGACACGAAAAGCATTGGTTGAATTAAAACTTTCGTCCAGGTTAGTCACCGACCGCAACCGTCGTCAGGAAATTGAGCTCAAAATCAGAGCAATTGAAAAACTTTTGAATCGTGCTGAGAACAAAGCTGCTAGCACCGTTCAATCAGCGCCGGTAGAAGACTACTCAACAAAACGGTTTAATAAGCTCAATCTTGAACCTGCCATACTGGATCAATTGGAGAAAAAACTTCAACACTTCAAAGAGCATCGTTCAACAAAACCAAATGATGAACAAGATTTTTATACACCAACTGCATCTGATACCACTTTTTTAGGCAAAGATGTGCGTTACCAAAAAAACACTCAGTATATACCTTTTTGGAAACAAAGCATTCAACTAATCGCCAGACCTTTCCAAAACCTAAAAAATGCCTTTCGTCAATCGTCAGTTTTTAATCGCACAAATCGTCAGGAAACCAAAAAACCCTATTAAAGTTTAAACAGCACAAACTTGGTTTTTGCAATTGATGTGCATAAATTAGCCAAACCACTTTAAGTCAAACTCTGTTTTAAGTATGTCTATTGCATTTGAAGGCGTTGTTAAAACCTTTAGCATTTCCGGTCAATCTCAACGAGTTATTAATATTCCTGAATTTAGGGCTGACTCCGGGCAAAAAATAGCTCTTATTGGTCGATCAGGAAGTGGAAAATCGACTTTGCTAAATCTTATTTCAGGAATTTTACTCCCCGATGAAGGGCACATTACGATTAATGACACGGTCATCACAAAGTTAAGCGAACCGCAACGTGATGTTTTTCGTGCAAAAACCATCGGATTTGTTTTTCAAACCTTTAATCTTTTGCAGGGCTTAACCGCATCTGAAAATATTGCACTAGCCATGTCGTTTTCCGGCCATCAAAAACATGCGTTTGCAAACGCTGAAGAACTTCTTAAAAAAGTTGGTTTATCCCAAAAAAAAGACAACAAACCCGCCGAGCTTTCCGTTGGCGAGCAGCAACGTGTAGCGCTTGCAAGAGCCGTTTCAAATAACCCGCAAATCATCTTAGCCGATGAGCCAACGGCAAACCTGGATGATAAAAGTTCGGAAATGGTTATGGATTTATTGCTGGATCTGTGTGAAACAGAAAACCGACTTTTGCTTTTGGTCACTCACGAAAAAGAGATCGCGCAGAAACTGCCGATGCAGCTTGAACTTTCAACCCTAAACCATATTTAATGCCTGATTATGTCCATTTTTACTTTGGTCATCAAAAATATCTTGCAACGTAAATTTTCAGTTCTCCTAACCGTTATTTCAGTATCGTTAGGCGTGGCCTTAATTGGCTCAACGCTAGCAATTAAAGAAGAGGTTGAAAAAAATTTCAATCAAAGCAATGTGGGCTACGAAATGATTGTTGGCGCTAAAGGCAGTCCCATGCAACTGGTTCTAAATACGGTGTTTATGCTCGGCAATCCTGTCGGAAATATCCGCTACGAGGTTTATGAAAAATTAAAACACGATCGCCGTATTGCGTTAGCGCTTCCCTATGCGTTGGGCGATAATTATCATGGATTCAACATTGTTGGAACAACTGACGACTTATTTACAACGTTCAATTACAAAGTTGGAAAATCATTTTCGTTTGCATCGGGGACTGCGTTTGAAGCGCATTCCAAATTCCAGGCCGTGCTTGGGTTCGATGCCGCAAAATCCACCGGGCTCAAAATTGGCGATGAGTTTATAGCCACACATGGCTTGCAGGAAACCGCCGAAGGGATCGGTCACCAGCACGAAGAAACACCATTTACGGTTGTTGGCATATTGAACCGAACCGGAACGGCTTCCGATAAAATCATTTACACAACTGTAGAATCGGTTTGGGCAGTTCATGAACATGAATTGCATGATGAACACCATGAGCACGAACAAAGTGAAGAATTAAGCCAAACCAATGAGCCTGAAATTCATCAGGCGCCTGAATCGCATCACAAAGAACATGATCATCACCATCATGAAGGTATTTCTACAGAAGATCATCACATCACCGACCTGACTGCTGTATTAATAAAAGTTCGTTCGCCATTGTTTGCCTTGCATTTATATAAACAAATTAACGATTGGCCGTTGGCTCAAGCTGCAATTCCGGTCAATGAAATCAAAAGCTTGTTTGAAATTATCAGCAACATCGATTGGGCATTCTTTCTTATAACGATTCTTGTCATTGTTGTCGCATTAATTGGCATGATGGTATCTATTTACAACTCGCTGTATGAACGGCGACGAGAAATTTCCATTATGCGTGCGCTTGGTGCACATCGATCCAAAATCTTCGGGATTATTATTCTTGAAGGCTTTACAATTTCGTTTTTTGGCGCTCTCTTTGGATTGTTTTTCAGCAAACTGCTCTCTTTGATCTTAAAAGGGTATATTTTAGAAACAACCGGCGTTGAAATTTCTGTGAAACTTCTCACGATGATTTCGTTTTATGAAATTACCGAACTACCGGTTGAACTTTTGATTATGAGTTCTGTTTCATTTATTGGCGCTCTGGTGGCTATTATTCCGGCCATTGTTGCCTACAAAACCGATGTTTCAAAAAATTTAAGCCCGATTTCGTAATGCCGTTTAACGCTAAACGCTTTTTTAAACGCCTTCACTATGTTTGCATCAATCTGTTGATACTGGTTTTAACGATTTCCAATATCCATCAGCACGATCAAAGCGCCGATATAATCCCTCAAAAGAATTCCGTGCTTCTCTCAGCCGGATTCACTGCCTGGCAAAACAGTGAGCCTAAACGACTTACTTACAATGACCTTAGAAAATATCGGTTTAGCCGACGCTCTCGTAGCGCTATTCCGCCACAATTGCAAGCCATGAATGGCAAATTGGTCAGCATTGCCGGATACATGATACCGCTCAATGACGCAAAAGACATCACTGAATTCATGCTTATTCAATACCCGTTTTTCGGGTGCTGCTACTCTATCCCGCCAGAACCTAACGAAACCGTTTTAGTATACCTAGCAAAAGGAAAATCGCTTGATTACATCGAAAAACCAATTCGAGTTACCGGGCGATTTTTAATTAACGACACCAAAATTGATGGCTTTACGGTCAGCCTGTATCGTATTGAATCTGCAAAAACTGCCATAATTTCTTCCAATGATAAAGATATCAAACAGCATTTGGGCCGGGGTTGGATGCCGGGAAATTAAACACCTAAGTTATTAATAAACTACCCCGTGGCAAGCCATGGGGGTATCGGAAGTCATGCCGGACTTGATCCGGTTTGGTCTTTCACCTAGATTCTAACCTGTTCTAGATTGCCTATTTGCAGCAAACTGCGGGGTACTCAGCCCACAACAGGGTAATAAAGATAAACGCCTAATATCCATCGATGGCTAGTTTGGGATGTAGATAAAAAGCATTAAATTAGGTGTTTACAAAGTAAATAATTAGTATTTTCTTATGCTTAGGTTTTTAGACGAGCATCAATTTAAAATGTATTGTTGAAATGGCTAAAGGAAAACCTCCCGAGAACACAACCAATAAAAACAACTCAGGTAATGGTAATGATGATATCACGGTGCATTGCTCCTTCTGTGGCCGAACCAGTGATGAAGTTAATAGCATGGTTGCCGGACCAAACGCATTTATTTGCGACCGTTGCATTCAAAGCGCCGTTGATATTATTCGAAACGACCTAACGGCCATAAAAACGAAACAACAGCCTCAAAAACCTTCTCGCGTTATAAAACCTAAAGCTATCTGCGATGCCCTCGATAATTATGTTATTGGGCAGGATCGCGCTAAAAAAGCTCTTGCCGTTGCGGTTTATAATCATTACAAGCGCATTGAATCGCAGGAGTGGATGATGAGCAGCGAAGATGTGGTCATTGAAAAGAGCAATATTTTATTAATTGGCCCTACCGGTACCGGTAAAACGTTGCTTGCTCAAACTCTTGCAAATATTCTTGATGTCCCGTTTACGATTGTTGATGCAACCTCCCTTACAGAAGCCGGGTATGTTGGCGACGATGTTGAAAGCATACTTGCCCGACTTATTCAGGCTGCGGATTACAATATTGAACGCGCTGAAAAAGGCATTATTTATATTGATGAAATTGACAAAATTGCCAGAAAATCGGCAAATGTGTCCATTACCCGCGACGTCTCTGGTGAAGGCGTTCAGCAAGCTTTATTAAAAATTTTGGAAGGCACGGTTGCCGGTGTTCCGCCTAAAGGTGGCAGAAAACACCCCGAACAGCATTTGATCAATGTAAATACCAAAAATATCCTGTTTGTGTGCGGCGGCGCTTTTGAAGGTCTCGAAAAAGTCATTGCCAAACGCCTGACAAAGAATAACATGGGTTTTGGAAATACAATTGCTCATTCCAAAGAAAGTGAGTCGGCTGAAATCATCAGCAAAGTTACGCCTGAAGACCTTTATCAATATGGCTTGATTCCTGAGTTTATCGGACGACTGCCGTTTTTAACTACGCTTGATCCATTGGATGAAGAAGCGCTTAAAAATATTCTCACCAAACCTAAGAATGCCATCACCAAACAATACCACAAGTTGTTTGAAATGGAAAATGTGGAGCTGGTTTTTGATAACGATGCTCTGGAATATGTTGTCAGTGTGGCCATGAAACGAGGCACCGGCGCGCGCGCCTTGCGTTCAGTTCTGGAAAACGTGATGATGGATATCATGTTCGATTTGCCGGACAAAACGGACGTAAAATCGTGTATCATTACAAAAGAGTGTATCGAAAACAATTCTCAACCTATTTATCTCTACAAAGAATCTGAGAAAAAATCTGCCTAAATGCTCAGGTTAAGATGAGTTCAATACATACAACACTTTAAAGGGGAACCTCAGGCGTTCCCCTTCGTTTTTAATTTTTTTTAAGTGATGGCTAAACATGTATGCATTATTGGCGGCGGACTCGGCGGACTTTCAGCAGCGATGATCTTAGCTTACAATGGTTACAAAGTTACCTTATTTGAAAAAAATAGCACGTTGGGCGGCAAACTTCAAGAACTAAAAACGCCTGAGGGTTATCGCTTTGATGTAGGCCCTACGCTTATTACACTCCCTTTTGTATTTGAAAACCTCTTTAAAAAAGTTGAAAGAAATCTGGAGGATTATCTAAGCCTAAAACCTTTGGAAATTTCCTGTAAGTACAACTTTTCCGATAGCGTCGTATTTAATGCCTTTACGGAGCAAAACGCTTTTGTAGAGTCCCTTTGCAACACCTTTAGCGACTCTGAAAAAAGCTGGCATCACTACTACCGATATATTGAGCGAATTTATAAAGCCACGCATCAAAGCTTTATTTTCAACCCGCTCTCGGCTTCTACCCTTCTCAGGCAAAATCCCTTAAATTTTTTTAAAATTGATCCTTTCTCCACTGTCCATCGAGCCAATATGCGGTTTTTTAAAGACTCACGAGTGGTTCAGTTTCTGGATCGCTTCCCAACTTATGTCGGTTCTTCACCTTACCTTGCCCCGGCCACGTTGAATGTAATTCCCTACGTGGAGCTAGCCTTCGGCAGTTACACCATCGCAGGCGGTCTGTATCGATTGGTTGAAGCTTACACGAATGTGTGTCTGGAATTGGGCGTAGAGTTTTACCTTAATCAAGAAGTTGAGCAGATACTGGTGAAAAACAACAAGGTCAAAGGACTTCTCTTAAACAACGATAAGAATTTTCCATGCGATGCCATAGTTTCCAACGACGATGCGATTCATACGTATCAAACCTTACTTAACAGGCCTCAAAAAAACTATGTGAGTCAGAAAACCATACCCCGGTGGGAAGCCTCCTGCTCGGGATTTATTATGTGCTTGGGAATTAAAAAAACCTATCAAAACCTTGTGCATCACAACATTTTCTTTTCGAGAGATTATCAGCAGGAATTCCATGAGCTTTTCGCTGAAAAAACACCCGCCACCGAACCCACGATTTATATTTCCATATCCTCAAAATCTTTTCCTGGCGATGCCCCTGAGGGTTCTGAAAACTGGTTTGTCCTCGTCAATGCCCCGTTTGTCACGTCCAAATTTGACTGGAACACGCAAAAGCAGGCTTACCGCGATCTGATTATTCGGGAGCTTAAACATCGGGGATTTGCGGATATTGAAGACCATATTGACTATGAATACATAGCCACACCTCTGAACATACAAGACTGGTATAATGCTAATTGCGGCTCAATTTATGGCATCAACTCCAACAGCAAAAGTTCGGCGTTTTTGAGGCCCAAAAACCGCTCGCCGTATGTAAAAGGATTGTATCTTGCAAGTGGAAGCGCTCATCCTGGCGGCGGCACGCCAATGGTCACGCTTTCGGGACAATTTGCAGCACAGCTTCTAATGATGGATTTTAAGAATTGACGGGGAAACTGTTTTAGAATTTACTTGAAACTGCTTATATTAACCTCCCTTTTCTGGCAATGGGTGATTAGCTCAGTTGGTTAGAGCGCTACCTTGACATGGTAGAGGTCACTAGTTCGAATCTAGTATCACCCACAAACCCTTTAAACGCCTGAAAATAAAGGATTTGCGATTCATTGAAAATTGTAATCCGCTTATAAAAAAGCAAGATTTTTTTCTCGTGTTTTCCTCGTTTTTCACAATTTTTCGTTACTTTTTCCTACTCATTTCTTACCCAAAATACACACAATACAATGTCAATTTCATTGAGAGAAAAAATTCTTAAAAGTAAAAAGAAATCGGACTAAATCATCTTTTATAACTCTTTGGGCTTGCATAAAAATCAAATTTTATTCACATCAACTCTCCAAGTTCTGCCCAACGCTCCAGGTCTTTATCCAACTTGGTGCTCAGTTCATGCAGTTCTGTGGTTAAGGCTTGAACAGTTTCATACGCCTCTTCCCCTCTTGCCAACCGGGTTTCAATTTGAGCCTGACGTTTTTCAGCTTCAGCGATGGCGAGCTCTAGCGCTTCAAACTCGCGTTTTTCTTTATAGGATAATTTCCGGTTTTTGGCATTGGGATTATAAACCGTTTTGGGTTTTTCTTTTTTAGCAGTTTGCGGTTTTTCAATCTCAGCTTGCCAGGCTTTAAACTCCAAATATAAGCTGTAATTACCTGGGTATTCTTTAATGTGCCCATCCTTTTCGAAAGCAAAAATGTGTTCGGCGACCCGATCCAAAAAATATCGATCATGGCTCACGGCAATCACACATCCCGAATACGAATCCAGGTAATCTTCTAAAACTCGAAGTGTTGGAATATCCAGATCGTTGGTTGGTTCATCCAGCAACAGAACATTCGGGGAACTCATCAATTGCCTGAGCAGATAAAGCCGTCGTTTTTCACCGCCTGAAAGCGTGGAAATGTAACTGTATTGTGTTTCGGGTGAAAACAAAAATCGCTCCAGCATTTTTGATGCCGATACAAAGCTGCTATCCTTGAGTTTAATGTGCTCACCTGTTTCCCGTATGAATTCAATTACGCGTTTTTGTTCATCAAGTTCCTGGCTTTCTTGGTCGTAATATCCGATTTTAACCGTCTTGCCGATTTCAATCCGGCCGCTATCGGGCAATGTTCGTCCAACAATCATTTCCAATAATGTGGTTTTACCGGAACCGTTCAGGCCGATAATGCCGATTCGATCATTTTTTTGAAGCAAATAATCAAACCCCTGAATCAACGTTTGACCTTGGTATGATTTGGACACGCCATGAAATTCTATGATTTTACTGCCCAATCGCTCCACCGATGTGGAAATATCAAGCGTTTTCTTTGCTTTGGTTTTTGAAGCGTCAATCATATCCTGGGCACGTTGCAGTCTTGCTTTTTGCTTAGTGGTTCGTGCTTTACACCCACGTTTCATCCATTCCAGCTCCTGGCGAATCAACGCGTCTTTTTTTCGGGCTTCCCTTCTCTCTTGCTCATCCTGCAAGGCTTTCTGCTCCAAATATCGCTCATACCCTCCCACAAAACCGGTTATGGCATATCTATCCAATTCCAATGTTCGTGTTGCCAAACGATCCAGAAAATACCGATCATGGGTTACCATTATTACTGCCCCGCTATATCGCCGGATATAGTTTTCAAGCCACTCTGTGGTATCGGCATCCAAATGGTTGGTGGGTTCATCTAAAATCAAGAGATCGCTTGGCGCTACAAGCGTATGAGCCAAAGCTACGCGCTTTCGCTGCCCGCCCGAAAGCTTACCCATTTTAGCAGTAACATCATGGATACCTAATTTGCCTAAAACAGATTGTGCGTTGGCTTCCAACTCCCACGCACCACATTGCTCCAATTGATTGGATAAATCAGCGATTTTTTCAATCAACTGTTCATTTTGATCCAGAGAGGCTTCTAAGGTTTTGCAACAAAGCTCATACTCATAAACGAGCTGCATGCTGCTATCGCTGGAGCGTAAGATTGCTTCCAAAACCGTCTCTTCCGGATTATAGTTTGGATTTTGACTCAAATAACCGATTTTCTTCCGGTCTGATATCATCACCTTGCCCGCATCAGGCGATTCCATTCCGGTGATAATTTTTAACAGGGTGCTTTTACCACAACCATTCGCGCCAATGATGCCAATTTTATCTTTATCTTCAACGCCAAACGAGACATCCCGAAATAACTCTTTGATGCCATAATGCTTGCTTAATCCTTCAACGGTTAGAACCACCATATTCTGTACTTATTAATTTTGAACTTGATAAAATTATGGTAATGAAAACAAATAATTTTTAAGACACTATTTTAAAAATTTTAGTGAAATTGGATCATTAAGTTATTTCTTTCCACCTTCGGCTTGATTTAAGCCACATCCCAGAGCGTGAGGACAGTTTTTTAAACGCTAGTGTTTGAATCGAATTGTGTTGTATATGTCCCTCTCGTTGAGAGCGTGGCCAAAGGCCGGGAGAGGAAAAAACAATGACACTATTATTTACATTCATATTAAAAATAACTCTTTATCTCTAACACCTCCTTTCCACTACTGCCATCCAAGAAGCTACTCCCCTAACAGAGGACAAAAAATTAACATTAAAATTTACTGCCAGACCCCTAAAGCTGAATCTTAACTGTCAGTTTTTCTTATAACAAAAGTAGTTTTTTAAACACCTTTTAATCAAACAATGATCACCATGGATAGAAAAGCCTATATCGATAAACTTACCAAACAACTCAAAGAGTTGGACGATGAAATCATCAAATTGGAAGCTAAACTTAAAGATGTTGCTTCGAGCGCTAAGGAAGAGTATCAAAAACACCTTAATGATATACAAACCAACAAGCAAAGCGCCTCCGAAAAGCTTCAGGAACTAAAAGGAACTGGCTCGGAAGCCTGGGAAGAAATCCGGGATGGATTGGAAGAGGCCGTTCAGGATATTAAACAAGCTTGGAAAAACGCGCTTGAAAAATTTAAATCGGCTCAACAGGAGCGTGAAACTGAAATAATTGAATCTCAAGAACCAAATGAAACAAATACCCAAGAGTCTGAAAACACAAACCATTAATCCTCATCACAAAAAAATTGGCTTGGCCTTAAGTGGCGGTGGCGCAAGAGGCTGGGCGCACATTGGCGTCATCAGGGCGTTGCAAAATGCCAATA
The DNA here is from genome assembly GCA_028277445.1 of Chloroherpetonaceae bacterium. Classification (GTDB taxonomy): domain Bacteria; phylum Bacteroidota; class Chlorobiia; order Chlorobiales; family Chloroherpetonaceae; genus JANQGG01. Next base: position 139,493 of record JANQGG010000063.1, read on the forward strand.
TCCCCATCGATATCATTGCCGGATCAAGTATTGGTGCCTTTGTTGGCGCAATTTATGTGGCCGGGGAATTAGACGATCTCGAAGTCTATGTCCGCGATTTGGATTGGAAAAGCATTGTTTCGTATTTCGATATGGTGTTTCCCACTAAAGGTCTATTGGATGGAAGTAAAATTACCGAATTGCTTTCGCAGCGACTTAAAACCCTTAAAATGGAAGAGGCTGCTATACCCTTTTGCTGCGTAGCAACGGATATTATTACGGGGAAAGAAATCCATATTAAAAGCGGCAGCATGGTTGATGCGGTCAGAGCAAGCATTGCCATACCGGGAATATTTACGCCATTTCAAAAAGACGGTCAGTATTTAAGCGATGGCGGCATTGTTAATCCATTGCCGGTAGATGTTGTCAGAAGTATGGGCGCTGATATTGTCATTGCGGTAAATCTTAACCGAAACTGGCCAATAACACCGGAGCAATTGGCTCTCAAAGAAAAAAAAGACGCCAATGGAAAAACCTCGCTCTTAAAAGTCAAAGAAGAGCGTAAGCTCTCCGAGGCAAAAACCAAGGAAATTGAAAACCGAAAAGAAGGCTTGATTGACTATATCCAATCGCGATATGCTTCATTTCAGGAAGATATTCAACAAAAACTTGACGAATGGTTGCCCAAAGAAAAGGAAAAAGACCCAAATGATCCGAATATTTTCGATATTATCGGAACATCGATCAATGTTATGCAAGAACGTGTAACACGTTACATGTTAGAATCGTACCCACCCGATATTTTAATTGAACCGCACCTCAATCATTTTAGCATTTTTGATTACGAAAAGGCCGGTTCAATCATATCGGAAGGATTTCAGGAAACCATGAAAGCAATGCCTGAATTGCATAAGCAGCTTAATCATGCTCATCCCATAGAGCAATAACGCGACTTCATTGGCTGATGAAGATTTCGTATATTGCTTGGTTTAGTTTTTATCCACCAATTGGCTTTTTTAGTATATACCATGTCGTTACAGGAATCTTCATCTGCTTACGATCCATTAAAACAACTGGTTTGCGGACAAAAAATCGTGTATTGTAAAAAAAATCCGGTTGAGCATCCTAACCAGCCATTGTTGGAGCTAATTGTGCCATGCGGAAAGAGCGTCGAAGCTTCTATTTTGGAGCTTCGAAAGAAAGGCTATTATGTTGCCGGAAAAGATTTTTAATCGGTTGACTTTATTAAGTAACATGACTTCATTAATTGCAGAGCTTAGCAATCCATGACCACATTTCAATATCAGATCACCTTTAGCATTATCATCATAGCCATTACGATTGTTTTAAATCTATTGGTCACCTATGTGGTGAAAAGCGCCAATGTACGTTTCAACTTAAAACAATCCCGAGGTATTCACATTCAAAAAGTCCTTAAGCTCAGCCTGTTCCTGTTGCTTTTTCTTGCGCTACTGGTTATCTGGGGTATAAAGCCCGATAACATTTGGATTATTGGAAGCGCTTTTTTTAGCTTTATTGGGATTGGGTTATTTGCCAGTTGGAGTTTTTTCAGCAATATTTTGGCATCGTTTATTTTGTTTTTTACGTCTCCTTACAAAATTGGAGATACGATTTCGTTCAAAGAAGGATCGGAAGATCTTAAAGGCCTTGTTACTGATATGACCTTAGTGTTTGTTTTTATTACAAATGACGAGGGCGGAGTTATCAGTATCCCGAACAACCAAATCCTGCAACGTGTGATTTTGAAACATCCCAGAGAGCCTCTGGATTCAAAAGCATTAACATCAAGACCAACAAAATTAACCGGCTCGCAAGTTTATGAATGATCGTTTAAAAAAGGAATTAAAGAACTGGGCAGTTTTTTTCGGCGTGTTTATTTTTTTGCATTTTACAGGCCTTTTGCGCCCGGTTGTTGGCTATATCCAACAATTGGTGGTAGCAACCGGGGTTTTGCAACCCGATACAGAGTTAGCTGAATCGGAACAACTGCCGGCAGACTACAGCATGACGCTCAAAACTATAAACGGAACGCCTCTCACGCTTGATAGCTTTAAAGATAAAGTGATCTTTATGAATTTCTGGGCAACCTGGTGCCCGCCTTGTGTGGCCGAAATGCCCGACATTCAAAAGCTTTACGATTCGGTTGATCACACAAAGATCAAATTCGTGATGATTGCATTAGATGAAGACCGCTCTAAAGTTCAACCGTTCATGGATCAAAGAGATTTTACCATGCCCGTATATTTTCCGGATGGCCCAAGGCCGGAAGTTTTTCAAACCAGCGCGATTCCTTCAACTTTTGTTATTAACCCCGAAGGAAAAATCGTGGCTAAACGAAGCGGACTGGCCAGTTACAATACCGAGGATTTTCGAGCATTCCTCAACAACATGGCAAAATAGCCGTTGGTTAACTTATGAACTATATTTTTGGGCCGGTTTCCTCCCGCAGATTAGGTCAATCCCTTGGGGTTGATCCTATACCGGCTAAAACGTGTACATGGAATTGTGTGTATTGCCAGTTAGGGAAAACGCCTTCATACAAATTGGAACGCAAAGAATATGTTCCTACGGATGAGCTGATCAAGGAATTAAAACATACGCTAGACCTTCACAAACCCGGCGACATTGATTGGATCACATTCGTGGGTTCAGGCGAGCCAACACTGCATAGCAAAATCGGAGAGATGATCTCTCGTACAAAAGCAATGACATCCATTCCGGTTGCGGTTATCACCAATGGTTCGCTTTTATACATGCCCGAGGTACGCAAAGCGCTCAGTTTTGCCGATGCGGTTTTGCCCACATTAAATGCCGGTAATGAAACCCTTTATAAAAAAATTAACCGTCCGCATACTTCACTGACGTTTCAACATTTAATTGAGGGTTTAAAAGCCTTTCGTAAGGAATTTAACGGCAAACTTTGGATTGAAGTGATGCTGATTAAAGGCATGAACGACAGCGCCGAAGCCTTACGGGAATTGGCTGCTGTTTTAAAAACAATACAGCCGGATGCCGTTCATTTGATCCTCCCTTCCAGACCACCTACGGAATCGTGGGTCAGTGTTCCCGATCAGGATGGGATTATGCGCGCACAAGCCATTTTATCCGGGATTGCTGAGTTGGTAAATCCATCCGAAAGTCATTTTGAGCTTCACGATCCTAAAAATCCTGTTCAAGAAATTCTTAGTGTTTTGAACCGACATCCCATGATGCATTCAGAAATGATGCAAGCCTTAAAAAAATTGGACAAATCCAATGACGACATTGAGCACGTTTTTCTAGACCTTGAATCTTCAGGGCAAGCACGTCAAATTGAACAACACGGCGTTAAATTTTGGGTTAAATCTAACCATTAAATACTCAAACGACACACCTGAAATAGTTGTTAGGGTGTTATGTTTGAAGATTTGAATTTAATTAGCATGATTATAGGCATACCAAAAGAGGTTAAACCGTTTGAATACAGAGTTGCGCTTATCCCTTCAACGGTTAAAGCGCTGACTTCCGCCGGTCATACGGTTTTTGTTGAACAAACGGCAGGCTTGGGTTCGGGATTCTTGGACGAGGATTATCTTGAAGCCGGCGCCGTTATACTTAAAAACCCTAACGAACTCTATGCTCGCTCCGAAACCATCATAAAAGTTAAAGAACCACAACCTTCGGAAATGGCGTTTTTAAGGCCTGGTCTTATGCTTTTTTGTTTTTTTCATTTTGCTGGCTCAGAGTGTTTAACAAAATCCTGCCTGGATAAACGCATCACCGCGCTTGCTTTTGAAACGCTGTTTGATGCAAACCATAGATTACCGATTTTAGCGCCAATGAGCGAAATTGCCGGTCGGTTATCGGTTCAGGAAGGCGCCAAATGCCTCGAAAATCCGATGCACGGCCGGGGGTTATTGCTTGGCGGCGTTCCCGGCGTTGAGCGCGGCGAAGTGTTAATTTTAGGCGGCGGTATGGTTGGGGAAAACGCCGCGCGCATTGCGGCAGGATTTGGCGCCAATGTTACAATTCTTGACATTAATCCTCAACGTATGCATGATTTGGAATCCATCCTCCCACCCAATGTTAAAACACAGTACAACTCCGATAGCGCCCTCAAATCGTTAGTGACAAAAGCCGACTTGGTTATCGGCGCTGCGTTGATTCCCGGAAAAAAAGCCCCTAAGCTCATTTCCCAGGAGATGCTTAAAACCATGAAAAAAGGCAGCGTACTGGTTGATGTGGCTATCGATCAGGGAGGGTGTTTTGAAACCAGCCACCCCACAACGCATGACAAACCAACCTACATTGTTGATGATGTGGTTCATTATGCGGTCGCAAATATGCCGGGGGCAGTTAGCCGAACCAGCACCTTTGCCCTGAATCAGGTTCTTCTGCCTTATGCTGTTGATTTAGCAAATCTTGGCGTGGATGGCTTTTTAGCCCTATCTCACGGTCACGAGAACGCTTTAAACATGCGTGATGGCAAGCTAAGCTTAACGGCGCTTAAAGAAACTTTCCCAAATCTTTGCTAAATCCCTTTCCTCAAGTGTAACTTCTCTATAGCGTCATTAAACCTAATAGACACTTGAATTTCTTAATGCATCTCTATGAAACCGGCTGAATATTTAACCATTATTGCCTTTCTATGTTTTTTGTTTGGTATGATCTTTTCATTTCGTGATTATTCCTCTAAAATCGGATTAATCCTGATGTGGGCTGGGATTGGCCTGGATATTTTGGTGGTCATCCTGCCAAAATTTGGTGTCTCGGCTTTAAAAATGGGGATTACGGCCATGAATCCGGTGATTGTTGCTGCGATCGTTCTTGGATTAAGTGTTTGGATTCTTTTCGCTGTTTCAATGATCGTCTTATATTTTCATCATGATTCGGCGTTTCAGCGGTTGCTTGGAATTACCACCATAATTTGGTTTGTGGATATGTTACTTTTTTACTATGGCAGTCATCATTATTAATCCCCCGTTTTAAATCGTTGATAATAGTATATTTACACCAATTATTTACGTGGTTACGTCTGTTTCATTTTTTATTCAACATTTAAATCCCCAGCTTATGCAACAACTCAGAGGCACGCTTTTTCAATCATTTCATTGGTATACACCCAACGATGGTTTGTTTTGGGACAATCTGGCTAAAAAAGCTAACACGTTAAAACATAAAGGATTTACGGCTCTTTGGCTTCCGCCGGCTTATAAAGGCATGGGTGGCATAAATGATGTCGGTTATGGCGTTTATGATTTGTTTGATTTTGGCGAATTTGACCAAAAAGGGACGGTTCGAACCAAATACGGAACCAAATCGCAATACGAAAACTGCATTAAAAAAGCTCAGAATGCGGGTCTGGAGGTTTATGCCGATGTGGTTTTAAACCATAAAATGGGCGCCGATTATACTCAGAACGTCCATGCCGTGGCTGTTGATCCTTATAACAGAAATAACACCTTGGGTGATTATCATCAGCGGGATCTTTGGACGTATTTTTCCTTCCCCGGTCGTGGAGAGAACTATTCCAGTATGAAATGGGAGTGGTGGCATTTCGACGCTACTAAAGAACATGGCACGATTTACAAATTAAAGGACAAACAATTTGAAACCCATGTTGATCATGAAAATGTGAATTATGATTTCTTAATGGGCTGCGATCTTGATTTTGATGTTGAGCAGGTTCGAGGCGAAACGCATTACTGGGGCAAATGGGTGCTGGATAATTTTGGCGTCGACGGCTTTCGAATTGACGCGATTAAACATATCCGATCGTTTTTTTTCAAACACTGGCTTCAGGATATGCGAAACCATGCGCAAAAAAATCTGTTTGCGGTTGGCGAATACTGGTCGCAAGACCTCAACCGGCTTCTAAGCTACATCCACCAAACCGAAGGCGCGATGCATTTGTTCGATGCGCCGCTGCATTACAATTTCCATCGAGCTTCTCATATGGGCGCTGACTTTGATATGGGCTCCATTCTTAACCACACGTTGGTTCAAATCAACCCATGTCTGGCTGTTACGTTGGTTGAAAATCATGACACCCAACCTTTACAAAGTCTGGAGTCGCTGGTTGAATCGTGGTTTAAACCCCTTGCCTACGCCATTATTCTCTTGCGTGATGAAGGCTATCCCTGCGTCTTTTGCGCCGATTACGAAGGCGCTCATTACAACGGTTGGAAAGGCGGTCATAACTATGAAATTTGGATGGATTCGCATAAATGGATGTTGGATCTGTTTTTAAACGCCCGACAAAACTATACCTTTGGTACCCGAAGAGACTATTTTGATCACCGGCATATTATCGGCTGGACATTCCAGGGCGATGACCGTCATAAAAGTATGGCCGTGGTGATGACCAATTTTTCGGACGATATCAAATGGATGGAAACCGGCAAACCCAATTCAACCTATCGCGATATCACCATGCATTGCCCCGAACCGATCCAAACCAACGAATGGGGATGGGCGCCTTTTCGAACAAGAGGTGGCAAGGTATCGGTTTGGATAGAAGATTAGATGTTTTGATATTCTAAATCAAATGATACCAATCACAGTATTCATGAAAGTTTCTATAAGTATTTTATTGATTTGCATCGCGTTTCAAGCGAAGGCTCAAGAGCTCAAACTGCTATGTCGACTTCCAAAGCTTGTCAAAGAAACATCTGGAATTGAGGAAAACGGGCCAAACGCATTTTGGACATTTAACGACAGCGGTGGCAAACCCAAAGTCTACCTTATCAATAAAAACGGCGCTCTTTTAAAAACGCTTACGATCAAAAATGCGTGGAATCGGGATTGGGAGGATATCGCCAAAGACAACAAAGGCAACCTTTATATTGCAAATATCGGCAACAACAACAATGCCAATAAAGACCTCACCATTTTTAAAATCCCTGATCCATCCACCCTAAAATCAAAAAAGACACAGGCCCAGCTCATCAGTTTTCGCTATAATGATCAAACCTCCTTCCCGCCTTCTAAACGACGCTTAAATTTCGATGCGGAAGCCTTAATGTGGCACAACAACCATCTCTATGTTTTCACAAAAAATCGTACCGAGCCTTTTGATGGAAAAACACATGTGTATCGCATGCCTGATAAACCCGGCAAGCATGTTGCAAAAAAAATTGGCACGTTTGATACCTGTGGCCGTGGGGATATGACGGATCATTGGATCACGGCATGCGATATTAGCCCAAATGGATCAAAACTGGCCTTACTTTCAAGCGATAAAGTTTGGATTTTTTATGATTTTAAAAACGATGACTTTTTCAAAGGAAAACATACCCTGATCCATCTTCCACATAAAACTCAAAAAGAAGCCATCTGCTTTATTAATGAAAAAACGCTTTACATTACCGATGAAGAATGGAAAGATCGAACCGGTCGAAATTTGTATTCGTTGGAGCTCCCATTTTAGCTTTAACGCAATATGTTGCGATCAATTGACCTGTTTTAGATTAACCGACTCAATCACACAAGGTTTAAATGGATTTCCCTATATTAAGTGATTAACGCCTAGCATCTAACAATTAAACATTATTGCATTATGAAAACCCTAATTTCCATTCTCTTTTGTTTGTCTTTCTTGGTTTCTGCTTGTGGAAGCCAGGAAACCAAAACCCAATCAGAGGAACCTGCTGCCAAAGAAAACATTAAATCGCTTGAAGACATGCGCTCTTCCGATTTCAAAGAAGCTAAAAACTGCGAGGAGTTTATTGATCAATACGAGAAGTGGATGGACAATTACATTGCATTGCTAGATCGTTTAATGAAAAACCCTGCCGATGCCGCCATTTCGCAAGAGTACATGCAAGTTTCGCAGGAAGCCTTAAACTGGGCTTCGCAATGGAACACTCATTTAGCCAGATGTGCTTCGCAAGAAAAGTATGAAAAACGGTTTAATGAGATTTCAGAACGCGCCGAAAAAAAACTTGAGGCGATGGGCTTTAAATGATCGACCTTCAAGAATTCATAAACATAATTCACACGGCTAAATCACATAGGCAATACCTTTGCCAGATTCATATTTAATGATATTCAAACCATCACTCTGGGGGGTCGTGCTCATAGCCTTTAAATGCATAAAAACAGCAAACACGTTTAAAGCACATCAACTTACGCTTCCTTGTGCAAGACATGCCTCTGATGAAAAGAAATTCATTATGATGGACTTTGTTTTTCCTGATCTTTAGCCTGAGCCAACTTTTATCAAACCACCGACAACTGATTCTTTTGAGTAATCGCGAGCCTATAATTTTTTTGGTTACCATAAATTATTAATTTACTAGAATTATGAACACCGTTATTCAAGCGTAACCTTATCAAGTTTATGAGTTCTCAACAAAACTTTCGCGTTCTTTTCCTTTGCACGCACAACAGTGCACGCTCTCAGATGGCTGAAGGTCTCTTTCGTCATTTGGGAGATGATAATATTGAAGTTATGAGCGCTGGAACTGAATTAAGCCATATTAAGCCCGAAGCGATTGAAGCTATGAAAGAATGGGCTATTGATATTTCCGATCATTATTCAAAAACCTACGAACAATTTCTTGACGAAGATTTTGACGTGGTGATCACGGTTTGTGAAATCATTAGAAATAATTGCCCGATTTTTCCATCAGCAAGAAAGCATCTCCATTGGTCGATGTTAGACCCTGATGATTTGGATGATCCGGCCGAACGGCTCAAAGCCTTTAAAGAATGTCGCGATGAGCTTAATTATTTAATCGTAAAAGAGCTGTTGCCGTTGGTAAAAAACGAGCCGGAATGAAGAAAAAGGAATGCGAAAAAACATTTTGCGTCGTATCCAAACTATTCTTGAAGGCGTATTAAATCTATTTTCAAGGTTTGCTATTTCATATGTTTGTTCAAAATAGCAATGAGCTCTTTGATTTTGTATGGCTTTTTAATACTTGCTGTAAACCCGTAATCTTCGGGACTAGCCATGACAGGGTCTTCGGTATAGCCGCTGGCAACAAACACCGGCGTTCGTTTGCATTGTAACCTGATTTGTTCAATTGCTTCTTTACCACCCATACCCCCGGGCACAGTTAAATCAAAAATCATTCCAACAATTTGTTGATTTCCAAGACTAAATTCTGAAAACAACTTAACGGCATCGGCACCATTTTCTAACCTAATAACACTGTATCCAAACAGTTTAAGCATATCGCCTAAATTCTCGCGTACAACTGCTTCATCATCCATAATAACAAACGTCCCTGAACCGCAATGTTCATTATCATAAATGTTTTTTGATTCAACAAGCGCTTTATCCGAGGCTGGCAAATAAACATAAAACGTGGTTCCCTTGCCCGGTTTCGATTCTACATTGATCGTTCCACCATGCCGGGTAATAATGGAATAGGTTGTAGAAAGTCCTATGCCATGCCCTTTTGTTTTGGTTGAAAAAAACGGATCAAATATCCGGGATAAATACACTTCAGGAATACCGATACCATAATCTTGTATGGCCAGTTCAACATATTTTCCCGGTAGTATTTCAGCATAATCCCCTTGATTTAAAACCACATTTTTCGCCGAAATATCGATAGTGCCGCCTGTTGGCATGGCCTGCTGAGCATTTATAATAATGTTATCTATAGCCTGACAAATCTGGTGTATATCAACATTGCAATGCCAGAGGTCTTCTTCGATATCAAAACGGCAAGAAACAATAGAACCACTTAACGCAAACGCAGCCGTTTCTTGTAAAAATGGAACCAGATTTTGAATTTTTGTTATCGGCGCACCGCCTTTAGCAAAGGTTAGCAATTGCCCTGTGAGGCTTTGGGCTCGTTCGATCGTGTTTAATGTTTTTTCAAGGTATTCGCTAACCTTTTTATCCGTAGTTAAAATTCTAGCCAATTCAACATTACCAAATATGCCGGTTAACAGGTTATTAAAATCATGGGCGATCCCTCCGGCCAGCGTTCCGATTGATTTGAGCTTTGTCGCTCTTTGTAATGCCTCTTCTGCACGCTTGCGATGTGTAATATCCAGAACCGAGCCAACAAACTTAATGACTTCATTGCCTTCCACAATCGGCTTTCCCCGGGTTAATGTATGATTATATGTACCATCGGGTTTCAAATGGCGAAGTTCTATTTCATAAGGCACTTTCTCTGAAATAGACTTTTCAATAGCTTCGGAAAGCAACGTTTTATCATCCGGATGAACGATTCTAAGATATTGATCCAGATTTTCAATATCGCGCTTTTCGCGGCCAGCTATCCTGTATGTTTCATCCGACCATTTGATTTTCTTGGTTTCAAGATGGTATTCCCAACTCCCCAAACCGGCAATTCTTTGGGTCTCGGCAAGTACTGCTTCACTTCGTCTCAAATCTTCTTCAGTACGCTTTCGCTCCGTAATATCTGCATGGGTTCCGACAAAACGAATAGGTTTACCAATTTTATCGCGCTTGACAATTTTTCCGGTGGCCTGAATCCAAATCCATTTTCCATCTTTTTTTCTAAAACGAAACTCGGCCAAGAATCGATCTGATTTTCCAAAAATGTATTTAAACGCCCGTTCCATTACAAGATCCAAATCATCTTGATGAACCCTGCTCTGAAATTCTTCAAGTGCGTGTGGAAATTCATCGGGTTCATACTCGGCCATTGTGTAGTAACGATTGTCAAATTGAACCTCGTCTGTTTCTAAATTCCAATCCCATATGCCTTCATTCTTAACCGACATCGCTATATCAAGCCGCTCTTCTCTGACCTTTAGCTTTTTTATGGTTCTTTGGAGGCGTTTTTGTTCGTTCTCTAACTCGTGAATTCTCTGCACGAGCGCTTCATAGGTTGGTTTTTTAGACATGTCACCTGATATAAGTTATTGGAAATGTTCTGGCAAGCAGCATTTCATTTTAGATTGGGGCTTCTAAAATTATGAATCGAATGCTGCATACAATTAAGCTTAAAAATTGAGTTGGCTGTATTAAGACTTAATTGAAAGCACGAAACTCCAATGCCACCAGTTCTTCTAAAACATGTACAAATTTGTTTTTTTCTTAGTCAGATGTTAAAACTCTAATCGATTACAATAAAATGTAATACTAAATACAAGATATTGTAAACGATTTGTATCACTGACGATCTTAGAATACCTATTTATATTTTTGATAAGTGCCCATCAATACGGCCTCTTGTAAAATGTGGCCTTCCATGGCTGGAAGTAATTCTGATTTTGTAGGTTGGTTTAAATCATCAAGAACAATATCCAATGCATATAATTTGAAAAAATACCGATGCCTTCCGATTGGCGGGCAAGGACCTTTATAACCGGTTTTTTTATAATCGTTTAAGCCTGGCATCGATCCATTCGACACACCGTTTTTTGCTTCATCTTTAAGTAAAGTCGATGAAGTTTGTGGAATATTGTAAAGCGCCCAATGTACGAAAGTCATTTTAGGCGCTCTTGGATCCGGAGCATCAGGATCATCAACAATCAAAACGAAACTTTTTGTGCCCTCCGGCGGATTTACCCACAATAGAGCCGGAGAAATATTTTCCCCTTGACAAGTATAACTTTTTGGTATTTCCCCACCATCTTCAAACGCATCGGAAGTTAATTGAAAACCCATATATCCAAACGTTATCTAAAATTAATGATGACTTCAGAAAGCGAACGCTTGGGAACGTGATGAGTCTGAGTTTCATCACGCCAATAAGCTACTTTAATTGGATCTGACATAGGTTCTATCTGTACATCTTCTTTAGGGTACCCAAGCGCTAAAACCAGCAAAATTTCCAAATGTTTGGGCAATGCAAGAATTTCAGACAATTGTGGTTTATCGATTGAGGCAATAATGCAACCTCCCAAACCAAGCTCAACGGCCCCAAGCATAATGCTTTGCGCAGCAAAACCTTGATCCCAGCCAATGGTTTCGGTTATAAGTTTATCGTGAACGATTGTAATGAAGGCAGTAGGCCGCTCCGAAGGCTCCGGGCCAGGCCAATCCTTCAAATGGCCTGCCCAACGAAGCGTAGAAAAAATTTCGTTGTTTTCACGTTCATCACATGCCAAATAATACTTCAATGGCTGAAAGTTGGCGCCTGAGGGTGAAAGCCTGGCCAAATCAACCAATGCTTTTAGTTGGTCGTATTCAATTTTTTTTTCATGATGAAAACGACGATAGCTCCTATTTTTCTGAATTAGATCGTTTAGCATAGCGCTCAATTTTTTGCATAAGGTGCAACCAAATCCTGCATTTTATGTAAAATTTCGTCTTGCTCCTCTTCGGATATGCCATCCTGACCTAATTTTTCGACCAAGCCTTTATACTCTGAAACTTTTTCTTTTGGCATGTCCTTAAACCACTGTTCTACATCAGGTTTTTTCATGTTTTGAGCACGCCGCTTATAAATATGAAGTTCTTTGCTTCCAACCTGCTCCAAATCTTTATTATCCTTGAAAATCAAATAAACCGTCCAACCGATAATTTGAGTGGTTGTAAATGTAATGGTGGCGTTAGCGGCATTACCAATTAACGGCAACCATTTTACGGACATGGCTGCAACTCTCGAACCTAAAAACAAACCAACATTTGGCAATAACCAGCCTAAGATTTTATTTATGGAAAGGTTTTTGTTATGAACTTTCCCAAGCCCCATAATCATACCTGCAGTCATTGCAGTTATGGCGGCTTCATCGCCTAACATGGTTCCGCTTAAAGTCATTACCGAAGCGGCTTCGGCGGCTGCTACTCCATTAATAATTACAGCGCTGTTCATTAGTTTTGAATCAAATTCCATGGCATTAAATTTAAACGGTTTGAACATTCAAAAATTTGCGTCCGTGTTTGATACCAAAAGCCTGATAACTCAGATGATGGATAAGAGTTCTTCAGGCTTATCAATTAAAGCTTTTGCACCGGTTTCTAAAAGCACTTCTTTTGAACGATAACCCCACAAAGCGCCTACGGCATGCATACCCGCGCGGTTTGCGGTTTCCATATCGGTTCCGCTGTCGCCTAAAAACAAGCACTCGTTGCTACGAACACCCAATTGGTTTGCAATGTGATACGCGCCGGCCGGATCAGGTTTTCTGGGTATATCCGAAGTAGAACCAAGCACAACATCAAATCTCCGGGTATTGAGCAACTCATCAACACAATCTTTTGTCAGATCGTGTGGTTTATTAGAAAAAACGGCGGTTTTCAACCCCTTCTTTTCTACTCCATCCAACATCTCATTAATACCAGGATACGGACGGGTTTTCGCTGCATAATTCTGGCGATAACAATCTCGAAATTCGGCAAGCACCTGATCTACGATCTTTTCTTGCTTATGGGATTCCGGCAAAAAACGCTCAACCAAAAGCCTAACGCCTTCACCAACATATCCTTTAACGGTATTGGCATTATGGGTTGGTAAATCATTTGCGCTTAACACCTTATTGGCGCAATCCGTAAGGTCTTGCAATGAATCCAATAGTGTTCCATCCAAATCAAAAAGAACGGCTTTAAACATGTTTCACTTCTTAAAATTATCTAAAAATTATCTGTTCATTGTGAGCGCTCTTAAGAACAAAGTTATATAATAAATTCGGTTTTTGTGGAAACCAAGACTTCAACTTGAAAAATTTTAATCCATTAATTGATAATAATGATTACAACCATGACAAAGTTAATTATTGCTTCGATGATGTCGATGTTTTTTTTGTTTCAAACGCAAGCTAAAATCCCTAAAAAGCTGCAAGCGTTTGAAACCATGTATGGAAAAGCCGAACATATTGAAGTTAGTTCCAATACCGAACAAAACGCGCAGCGATGGTGGTATTTTTCAAGGGGTAAATGTTTTTGCTTTAAATGGCAAGCAGCCGTTGAAGACGGTGTTGAAATCACCACATTTGAGTTTAAACCTGTTGAAAACGTTGATGCAGCAACCTTAGATAGTCTAAAAGCTTATGCCAAAGAATGCAATTTTCAACTCATGACTTTCTGAAATAAATAGCTCAAAAACCAAATCGGGCTTCATCTTTAGTAAATTAATTTTATCTTTAGGTTTTATGCGCTCAAATGAATTTCGCTGATGAAGCCCGCTGATTTATCTGCCAAGGAAGAAAAATATTATAAGGAAAGCATCACCAAAACCACCCAATTACTGGCTCAAGATCCTTTAGATGATTCATCAAGGTTAAACCGTAGTATTGCATTTTTTTTAATGGGGCAGTTTGATGAGTCCTTAGCCGATATCACAAAATTGTTAAATTCACCCTCTGCCGATCCCAAAGTGCACTTAATTAAAGGCGCTATTGAAATGGCATCGAATAAACATTCCCAAGCTGTGATTAGCTTTTCAAATTATATCTCCCATTATCCCAAAGATGCCGAAGGCTATAATTCCAGAGGTTCGGCTTATTATGTCTTAAAAGACTATCCCGCAGCGCTTAGCGATTTATCCAAAGCCATAGACCTGGATCCAAAACACGGTTTAATGACTCTTTTATTGGATGCTAAAGCCTGTGAAGAATACAGACATGGTAATTACGATGCGGCCATAGCTGACCTATCACAAGCTATTGAATACGATCCTGAAGATTTCGAATTGTTTTATAGCCGAGGCACGGCCTACTATCTTTCCGGGAATTATGAAAAGGCTGTTGAAGACTTTACTGATTTCCTGGAGCACCATAATGGGCATCCCAAAACCACCTATGCCCATTTATTCCGAGGTTCCGCGCATTTGGTACGTGGTTACAACACGTCGGCATGTCGCGACTTTACACACGTAATTGAAAAACGCCCGGATCTTTATATGGCATTTTTAGGCCGCGGTATTTGCCAAACAGAGCTTGGTGAATACGCCAAATCGATTGATGATTTTACTGCCGTCATCGCTTCAGGCATGCAACAAGCCGATGGTTATTTTTACCGTGGTAAAACATATTTTCATACCGGTCAGCTTGAACAAGCAAAAACCGACCTCAACACGGCTTATTCAATGGGCAAACAAGAAGCCAAAGACCTGCTCAACCGCTTATAAGTTTTTATACCTGGATTTATGCTTAATAACAAACCAAAACACTTGCCACGAAAGGGATGGTATGACGGATGGATTTATTCAACCTTTATCGATCAGGAAAGTAACCCGATTCGCGCTCAAGTCCTGGAATTTTTAGAACCCGGCTCATCTGTCCTGGATGTGGGATGCGCCACGGGAAATTTTGCCATTATGCTTGCAAAAAAAGGTTTTCGGGTAACCGGCATTGATATTTCCCATGATATGATATCGGTTGCGCGCAAAAGACAGGCACGTTTAGGCATTGAAAATTTGGAATTCATTCACAGTAATGCCGCATATTTAAACGAGCATAGCGCAGATCGTTTTCAATATGCGCTTTTTTCATTTTCAATTCATGAAATCGGCTATGAAGAACGCCTTGAGCTCATTGAAACCATTAAGCCTTTAACCAAGCATATTATTTTTTGTGATTACCAAACCCCGCCCCCACGATCGATTTTAGGCTTCCTGGTTTGGGGAATAGAATTTTTAGCCGGTTCGGAGCATTTTTTGAATTTTAAAGATTTTGTAGACCGTGGGGGGTTAAATTCATTGATAAAAACTTGCGGGCTAAAAATTTTGAACGAAAAAACGAATCGTTCGGGTATCTACCGGATTATGGTATGTGATTAATGAACTACCCCGCAGCAAGATGGGGCTATCAAAAATCATGCTGAGTTTTCATATTTGGGAATAAACAAATAGGTAATGACAAGTTTTTCCTCCGCTTACGAATTTAGCTTCAAAAACAAGGGGTTGCAACCCCTTGTTAATAGCTTATACTCATGGAGTCATTAGTAACTTGATCCGGAATCCTGAAGGATAATCTTTGGTCTCTCACTAAGATTCTGACCTATTCTGAATTGTCCATTCGTAGCAAGCTGGGGTGTATTGAATCCACTTCAGAATCAAAGATATCGCTCACTCTGATTCATCCTGATAATCCTCAGAAGAATAATCGGCGCGGTTGTTTGGGGTTTCGTTCCAACACACATTAACCAGTTTCACATCATTTGGAAGCGCTGACAAAATTTCTTCGAACGCCCACTTAGCAAGAACTTCGGCTGTTGGAGGTGCATCTGTTACCAACACTTTCGTATTTCGCTTTAAAATAAATTCCAAATCCTCTTTGTCTTCTTTCCATACTGCAAAACCATGATCCAACACATCGTGAATTTTTTGTTTGAGAATATCTTTCAGAAATTTAAAATCGATCACCATTCCTTGTTCACTATTACCTTTCGACTGAATAATCGGTCCTTCAACGGTAACCTCTATAACACCTCGGTGCCCATGCAACTGGTTGCAAAAACTAAAATGATTTGGCAACGTGTGTCCGTAGTCAATTTCAATTTTTCGTGTAATCTTCATGGCTTAATGTGTGATTAAAAACCTGCAAAACTACGCTTTCTTTTAATAAAATAAAAGTTCAGTTAGCAATAAGGTTGTATATTTGTTTATTCTTACAGAAAGTAATAGAAAAATAATTTGTTAATCTTTTAAGGCTTAGTATCTTTAAAGAGACCGTTCCAAATGAACTTTATCCTCATTGACCATGATCTCAGAAGAAACTAAAGCGCCTGATTTTACACTTCCTGACTCAGAAGGAAACAACATATCGTTATCGGATTACGCCGGGAAAAAAGTTTTACTTGTTTTTTATCCGGGTGATGATACGCCGGTATGCACCTCACAATTATGCAGTTATCGTGATAACTTTTCCCAATTTACAGACCGGGGTGTTCACGTTATTGGTATCAGCACAAATTCTGTGGACTCACATAAAAGTTTTTCTTCACGCCATGAACTGCCTTTTCCGATTTTAAGCGATTCTGATCACAAAGTATCCGAGAGTTACGACGCCATGAGCTTTTTGGGCATGTCGCAGAGGGCTTATGTGTTTATAAACGAAGAAGGCATTGTTAAACTCTCTTTTAGTGAAATGTTACCATTGTTTTATAAAACCACCCAAGATTTACTGGAGCAAATTGATGCAAAAGAAAAAAAAGGGTAGCCAATTCGTTAGCATTGTTCTTTGTTTATTTGTTTTATTGTTTCTCCCTTTGGATTCCTTGAATTCACAGCAATTTATGGCTCAGCAGCACAATGATCCTGATACGCTTGTTGATTCATTATTGACTATTACTAACTCAAATCCCCATTTCTCGGATTCCACAAGGCTTAAATTTCAGTTAGCACAATCTTTTTTTTTATTGTCATTTAAACCCCAATCAAGCGCACCTGAAAAAGAAGCGGCATTAAAACAATGTATAAGCTGGCTGGATAGCTCAAATCAAGCATCATCTGATTCACATGCAAATGCGCTTATGTTACGAGCCAAAGTGCAACTTTTAACATATCGCAATTTGGAAGAAGCCTCTCTTTCCATTGATATGCTGAAGCGCGAACTGGAAAATTTAATTAAAGAATATCCTTTAAACGCTTACTACAATGCCATTTACGGTGAACTGCTTTTGTCTTTAAAGCGGTTTAATAACATTGAAAAGATCCTTTGTAAATACTTTTTTACACCGCTCCCTGAAAAGGATTACAGTGAAACGGCATTGCTGCATTTACTTCAAGCCAAACATCTTGAGCCTTCACCCTATATCTATTTTTTACTTGCCAAAGCATATTTTGCCGTTGGCAATCATCGCGATGCGCTATTATCTATAAAATCTTGCCTTTCATTTGAACCAATTCAAATGTACCTTGATCACTATTATCAATCCAAAGCTAAAGCATTAAGACAGGATTATTTCGATAACCAAAACAAATAACAGTATATGAGCTCCTGGATAAAGGCTTTAGATTATGTTTTCTTGCTTCGGCCAACACAATTTTTTCCGCTTTGGATCACATTCATGTGTGGTGTGATCGTAGCCCGTGAGCCCGTTTTTTTTACTTTCACTGATATTCCAGCCCTCCCGCTATTGTTTTTTACCTTAAATAGTGGTTCGGCATTTATTTTTAATCAAATCACCGACCAACGCTCGGATGCCTTAAACAACAAGTTATTTTTAATTTCAGATGGCCATATCTCCTTAAAAACAGCTTGGGTTGAAGCTTTAGGGTTGTCGTTGATTTCGCTTGCATGGGCTGCTGCTTTTTCGTTACCCTTCTTTTTCAGCATGCTACTGATCACCATTTTCGGTTTGCTGTATAGTTTTGCCGGATTTATGAGCCACCCGGCGCTCTCAATACTTATTAATGGTATCGGCGGCGCTCTCTCGTTTGGCTGCGGCTATTTGTCATCAATACCCTCGCCGGACTTTTCAATGATTGATCTTCTGGTTTATAGCCTGCCTTACGGATTGGCTTGGGGTGGAATATCTGTGCTGGTTGCAATTCCTGATATACATGGTGATAAATTATGCGACAAAAAAACATTTCCGGTGATTTTTGGCATTCAACGTTCATATGTTCTGGCTTTAATGCTCAATGTTTTCACGCTGATCTCAAGCCTATTAACACAAAATGAATTTATATTCATAACAATTGGTTTAACATCTGGAGTTGGCTCCATCATTTTCTTTCTGAACTTTCACTCCGAATCTATTTCAGAAAGCGCTAGTCAAAAACCTGTAAAACTATCGATGATCGTACTGGCATTAAGCACGATTGCCTATATACCGCTGTTTTTTCTAATACTATTTATGAATTTTATCATCAGTAAAATGTATTATCAAGCACGTTTCAATTTAAATTATCCAAAAATTAGTTGATTGTCGTATTACTTAGTTACAACCTATAGGTCAACAACATTAACGAAAGTATTATACGTCTATGAATACATAAACTTACACTGATTTTGTTTAATGAATTTCACAGCGGCAAGCCACGGGGCATCAGACATTATGTAGGAGCTGATCCGGCATTGGGAAACATAATTCTTTGGCCATACACCCCGATTCCCGCCTGGGTACTAATGATGATTCCAGAGCAAGCTGCCGAGGTATTGAACCCTAAAACAGAATTAAAGTATTTAACAGGCGCAACTTTTGAAGACTAATTTTTTAACGGTTCACTTAATTGGTCGTTTAAACTTTGAAACATGAACACAGATTACACCCAAAAACCCAAAACAACACTTTTATTTGTTGACGATGAACCATTGATCTTGCAATCATTGGAGGTTTTGTTTCGACAACAATACAACGTACTTACCTGCTCTGATCCCAGACAAGCCCTTGATATTATCCGCCAGGAAAAAGTATCGGTGATTGTTAGCGATCAACGTATGCCCGGTTTAAGCGGCGTTGAATTACTTCGGGAAGTTAAAGACATATCGCCATACACCATTCGAATTTTATTAACGGGCTATTCCGACCTGCAAGCGATTATAGATTCGGTTAATGTCGGCGAAATATTCAGGTATATAAATAAACCGTGGCGAATTAATAAGCTTCGCGAAACCATTCAATTTGCCGCTAAAGTTGCCAATGAACGTGCATGGTTAATTACTCAGAAAATTAGCTTTCAAGAGGATAAACATATGATGCTGCAATCAGCGGCTCAAACGAAAAAAGAGATATTATTCCTTGATCAGAATCAAAAACATCTACAAGTCTATAAGGACTTCTTTTCAAACAAATACTTCGTCCATATTGCCAGCAATGCCGAACATGCATTCAGAATTGTTAACGAAAAACCGATTTGCGTTCTCTCTTCGGATGTCAGATCGCATAACGAATGCACCAGCGACTTTTTAATTGCCGTTAAGGAAAATTTTCCAAACATGGTGTTGGTATTAATCACGGATGTCAGAGATGCAAATCTTACCATAAAGCTTATTAATGAAGGCCATATCTATCGGTATCTCATCAAACCTTTCCCAAAAGAATCGCTTCGATTAACCATCGATTCAGCGGCTCTTCATCACCATGTTATTTCAGAGAATCCGAGCGCTAATCTCAAAATTCAGGAACAATTGAATTATAACCGGTCTTCATTTGATCAAAACATCAGAAATTATCAAGAGTTGATAAACAGTGTTAAGGATAACTTTTCCAAACGCACCATATATTGAACATACAAACCGGCGTTCTTTTCCCTAGTGTTCATAGGATTTTACCAACGGTGTGTTATATTGAATCTTCTTAACTTGTGGCGATTGCATCGATGCATTTAAAACTTGAACAGGTTACTAAACAATTTGGCAGGCAATTGGTTTTTAAGGGTATAAATGCCGAGTTGAACCCATCTGAAAGTCTTGCCATTTCAGGATCAAACGGAAGCGGCAAATCTACGCTGTTAAAAATCATTCTTGGCGTGTTATCGCCAACTTCGGGCAAGGTTAGATTTCAAAAATCAGGCGTTCATGTAAATCACCCTGATGTGATGAAGCATGTTGGGTTTTGTTCACCTTACTTAAATCTTTACCAGCATTTAACCGCCGAAGAAAATATTCGTTTTCGTTTAAATGGATTACAAACCGATACGATTTCCCAAAAAATCGATCATTTATTTGATGTATTTAAGTTATCGTTTGCCCAACACCGTTTGTTAAAAACATTTTCTTCGGGCATGATTCAACGCACACGTTTAATACAGGCATTTGCATCGGATCCCGAAATTGTCATTCTCGACGAACCCACGGCAACCTTAGATCATACCGGTCGTAAGCAGCTCTATGATTACATCACTTCCATGCCAACCAAAAACAAACTGCTCATTATTGCCAGTAATGATGATGAAGATCTCAGACTATGTACGAATGAATTGAACATTGAGAATTTTAAGCCTTAACCTTAACCATGAAAAAGCACAAAGACAAATCCAGAAAACATAAACATAAATCCAATTCTTCAAAACGGAAACGATCGAATGAACGCGCTCGCCCGGATGACCATTTAAAAATCAATGAATTTTTATTTCGGCAGGGTCAAAAAGCCATTGCTGCAGAAATCGTTCACTTTTTGACCGACAACGACATGCGGTATCGCTCGGTTGAACTTGCCAAACAACTCGGTTACGACGCTACCAGCGATCTACCAGGCTTTTGGTATGTTTTACATCGATTGCAGGAAGACGGCACTGTGGATAAAGACAGTGATCGTTGCTATGGGATACCTTCCGCCGACACCATTCCTTACACCGATCCCATCACCAAAGAAGCCGGGTTTAAAGTTGAAGCTGTTAATCAATATCGGGAAAACGAAACCTACATTGGTAAAATTTCAACGCACCCCAATGGTTACGGTTTTGTTACGGTCGATAATTACGATGATGATATCTTCATTCCGGCCAATCAACTAGAAAAAGTGCTTCACAATGATGTTGTCGAGGTACGCGTTACGAACGTTCCCAGCACTTACTCCGGCAAAAAAATCCCTCACGAGCGTTGTGAAGGCATAATAACAAGCGTTGTTGAGCGTAAGATTCAGGAAATTGTTGGCGTTATTCGGCGCCGCAATCGTAAATTTGAGCTCATCCCCGACAACAGCCGCATTTTACCTGAAATCAACATCAAGCTCAAAGAAGCCGGTGGCGCTAATGATGGCGATAAAGTGGTTGTTTCTACCTTGGAATTTACCGGCCTTAACAAATTGCAGGGAAAAGTTCTGGAAACACTGGGCCGTGCCGGCGACTCAAATGTTGAAGTCACATCCATTGTTCGTTCAATGGGCATTGATGAAACATTCCCGGATCATGTTTTAGCCGAAGCCTCCGAAATTTCAAGCGATGTTCCTAACGAAGAACTTGAAAAACGCCTGGATTTGCGCCATAAAATCACCTTGACCATCGATCCGTTTGATGCCAAAGATTTTGATGACGCCCTTTCACTGGAAGATCTTGGCGATGGCACTTATGAAGTAGGCATTCATATCGCCGATGTGTCTCATTTTGTAACCGAAAACTCCTTATTGGATCAGGAAGCTTTTAACCGAAGCACGTCTATATATCTGGTTGATCGCGTCATTCCGATGCTGCCATCCAAACTTTCCGAAAACATCTGTAGTCTTGTGCCCAATAAAGACCGGCTGGCTTATTCGGTTTTGATAAAGCTGGATGAGAACGGCAAGGTACTGGATTACCGGATTGAAAAAACCGTCATTAATTCCAAACGCCGATTCACCTACGAAGAAGCGCACAAAATCATTGCCGAAGGATCCGGTGAATTTTGTTATGAACTCTTTAAGCTCAATGCCTTAAGCCAAGCAATTCATGCAGAGCGATTTAAAACGGGAGGTATTGATTTCGAAACCGACGAGATTAAATTTCGATTGGATGAACATGGAAAACCTATTGATCTTATCAAAAAAGTCCGCCTCGATAGCCATCGCTTAATTGAAGAGTTTATGCTGCTTGCTAATAAAATAGTAGCCACGCATATTTCAACCCATTTTAAAACAGAAAAGATCGCTTACCCAAGTGTTTATAGGGTGCATGACAATCCCAAACCCGAACGCATTACCTTGTTGGCCGATTTTGTCAGGCGACTCGGTTTTCAAATTGAGCTTAAACAAAATGGAAAACACAACACTGTCATCAGTTCCGTTGCTTTAAGAGAACTCCTGGATCAAGTGCATGGCACCAACTATGAGTTTTTGGTAAACGAAATTGCCATTCGCTCGATGGCCAAAGCTATTTATAGCGAGTCAAACATCGGCCATTTCGGTTTGGGCTTTTCAAACTATACCCATTTCACCTCGCCCATTCGCCGGTACCCCGATCTAATCATCCATCGTTTGCTTTTTGAATACGAAGAACGGCGCAAACTTAAACGCAAAGTGCTTAAAAAACGCCTGAGCAAGCTTAATGTTTTAATTCCCGAAATGTGCGAGCATGCCAGCTTGCAGGAACAAAACGCCGTAGAAGCTGAACGAAACTCGATTAAACTGAAACAAACCGAATACATGGCCGAACGAATCGGAGAAAAATTCAAAGGGATTATCTCAGGCGTAACCGAATTCGGCCTTTATGTCCGGTTAATTGATACCGGTGTTGAAGGATTGGTTCATATTAAAAATCTTTTGGATGACTATTACGAATTTGATGAGCAATCCTATTCCCTGGTTGGCAAACGTACGCACCGCCGTTTTCAAATGGGATCGTTTTTGATGGTCAGCGTATCACATGTCGATCTGCGCAAACGAACCATTGATCTTGAGATTTTATAATTACCTTCCAATGACGAATTTATAATTGAGCATATGCCTATGAAGTCATTGCGATGAGTGCTTCGGCGCGGCTCAGCATAAACTCCACGAAGAAGCAATCCAGATGCATTTTCTGGATCGCCGCACGCCTTACAGGCGTTCGCGATGACCTGTTAAAAAATAATTCGTC
>JANQGG010000069.1 GCA_028277445.1 Chloroherpetonaceae bacterium
ACTAATGACGAGTTTACCCTTTTTGGTCACCCTGAACTTGTTCAGGGTCTCAGATAAAGGGGAGCTGTTAGAGATGCTGAAACAAGTTCAGCATGACTGTATATGATGTAACTCGTCATTATCAGTTTGTTTATTGCTAAATATGAAAACTCAGCATGACCCGGTTTATTAATTGTCATTATAAATTTGTGTTTTGGTCTTCAAAATAATGGACTTCCAATGACGAATTTATAATTGAGCATATGTCTATGAAGTCATTGCGATAAGCGCAGCGTAGAAGCAATCCAGACGCATTTTCTGGATCGCCGCACGCCTTACAGGCGTTCGCGATGACCTGTTAAAAAGTAGTTCGTCATTCTCTGTTTGTGTTTTTGGCTATTCACGCCAAAAATTTTCGATTGCTAATGATAACAAGACCTTCAAAATCGGCGCTTCGGCAGGCTCCTTTAGATTAAAAGGAGCCATAATTTCTTTAGTGTTGCGCTATCCATTGGGTTGCTGATCTATTTTATAAGTTGAACTTAAACAACACGTTAATACTCAATGCACAAAAATTTTATTTCAGTGAAAGTTTTACTAATTTCCTCAAAAATCAATACAAGCGCTTGAATTATCTACTTAACGATTAATGACATTAGAAGCCTTTTTCTTCTATTTTTTTGGTGCGCTGGTTCTGGTTGGCACAATAGGAACGGTAGCGTCAAAAAATCCTATCAGTAGCGCTCTCTTTCTTGTGTTGAATTTCTTTTCCCTTGCCGGGTTATATCTGGCTTTAGAAGCGCAATTTATTGCGGTTATTCAGGTGATTGTTTACGCCGGGGCAATCATGGTTTTGTTTCTCTTTACCATTATGCTCCTGAATTTGGATAACGAAGAGCTTTTTTACATAAAATTTGATTTAAAAAAGGGATTTGCTACTCTTTTTGGAGGCGTTTTCCTCATAGAAATATTGTATATTATCGGCTTGAAATTTGAGTTCGTTGCTGGCCGGCAGAGTCAAAATTCATCATTGGATTTGGGAACGGCTGAGTCAATCGGAAAAAGTCTTCTGACAGAGTTTTTATTCCCGTTTGAAATTGTCTCCTTGTTGTTATTGCTAGCCATTATTGGAGCGATATTATTGGCAAAACGTAATTTTGAACCATCTCGTCGTTGAGAAATAGATTATGACCAGAAATTTTATTCTTTTTGCAGTATTTTTTTTAATCAGTCTTGGAGGATGCAAATCCAAAGAAGAACAGAGCGGTGCAGAGAAAAAATCAAAGTTAAAAGTCGGGTTGGTTTTTGATGTTGGCGGCAGGGGCGATAAATCCTTCAATGATGCTTCCTTTAAAGGATTAGAGCAAGCTAAAGCCGAACTGGGTATCGATTTCGAATATATAGAACCGCCGGGAGAAGGGGCCGATAGAGAAGCAGCATTGCGCCAATTGGCTTCACAACCTGAAATCGGGTTGGTTTTTGGTGTTGGCTTCATATTTACCAACGATATCATTGATGTGGCAAAAGAGTATCCCGAAAAGAAATTTGCGTGCATCGATTTTAGCTACAACCCGGAGATTACCATTCCTGAAAATCTTTCCGGTATTACTTTTCAAGAAGAAAGAGGTTCAATCCTTGTGGGAGCTATAGCGGCTTTGGTATCAAAAACCGGAAAAATTGGTTTTGTTGGCGGAATGGAGTCGCCCATCATTAAAAAGTTTGAACGAGGTTATACACGTGGCGCTCAGTATGTTAAACCTGAGATCGACATCGAAGTGGGTTATGTTGGCCTAACGGCATCAGCATTTAAAAATCCTGCAAAAGCCAAAGAATTGGCGTTGGGTCAATACAATAAAGGTGTAGATATTATTTATCAGGCTTCGGGTGCAAGTGGTTTAGGCGTATTTGAAGCGGCCAGGGTTGAAAAAAAATATGTCATCGGAACCGATCAGAATCAGGAAAACGAGGTGCCGGGATATGTGGTTACCAGCATGGTTAAAGCGGTTGATCAATCGGTATTTAAAACCATCAAAGCAACTTTGGATGGTACCTTTAAAGGTGGGCTGATGAATGTATTTGGCATCAAAACCAACGATACCGATTACATCTACAACGAAAATAATAAAGTGTTTATCACTGAAGAGATTCACAGCAAAGTGGAGTCGCTTCGAAAAAAGATTTTATCCGGTGAAATTCCTGTTGGGGAATAGTATAAGCCGCACTGTTTTTTATTATCACTATAGCTATTGCCAAATAGACAGATCGGTAATAACGAAATCTAAAATTACACGTATAATAAAGAGTTTTTAAAGGCATAGAAGTTAATTCGATTTTATTAATCTTAAACAAATCAGGAAAATATTAACATGAATAAGTCCATTTCTTCACGTTTATTTACAGTTCTTTTTGTATTGCTTATCGGGTGCAATCCATCTCCCGAAATGAAAGAACTGCAAACAAAAATTTCAAAAGCATCAGAGACCATTGAACAAGAATCTGCGGATGTAAAAAAGATTAAAAATGAGATTTCAAAAAAACAGAAAGAGTATGAAAAAAAGATGGATGAGTTATGTAATCTGGCTAGCGATGAGTTAAAAGATTTTGTAAAAAATCATGGAAAAATGACTCAGGAAATTAAAGAATTATCTAAAGAACTGTCTGTTATTTCAGTAGAAGTAGGAGAGTTACCAAAAAAACTTGATGAAAACATGCGTTTTAGCACTGAGTTGATTAAAGAGGATTTTGAACTTCATGAAAAACGTGCCGGTGAAATTGTAAAAGATGCCGATAAAATTGAACGCAAACATAAGAAATATGATAAAAAAATCTCCCAATTAATGGCATCCTCCCAAGGCCAAACTAATCAAGGCGAACAGTAAGTTTTTTCTAATAAGCCAAGGTTTATGCCTTGGCTTTTTTAATTCGTATTTGGTTTCATGAAAGTACTGGTTACAGGAGCAACAGGTTTTATTGGCTCAAATGTTTTAAAGCGTTTGGTTGAAAATGGGCACAATGTTGTTGCATTGGTTCGAGAAACATCAAATCTTGATGCATTTGGCGATCATGTTGATGATGTTGAATTAAGATATGGCGATATCACAGATAAAGCCTCTGTATATGAGGCTGCAAAAGGTGTTCGGCAAATATACCATTGCGCTGGTATGGCAAGGTTGGGGCCTGGCCGTGAAGATAAATTAAATTGCATCAACATTGAGGGCACGACCAATGTGCTTGATGCTGCTATGGAAAATGATGTTGAAAAAGTGGTTTACACAAGCTCAGTATCTGCGGTTGGTATTACCGGTACCAAACAACCGGCAAATGAGCTTCAAAAGTGGAACCTCGGTGATTTGAACATTCATTATTTTAAAACGAAATATTTGGCCGAACAGGAAGTTCATAAAGCTGTTGGCAAAGGGTTGGATTGTGTAATTGTTAATCCGAGCTATGTCTTCGGTCCGGGGGATATTAATTTTAATGCCGGTCGGTTGATTCGGGATTTATATCATCGTCGTATTCCATTTTATCCGGTTGGCGGTGTTTGTGTGGTAGATATTGATATTGTGGTTGATGGGCATCTTGCAGCTATGGAAAAAGGAAGAACCGGTGAACGCTATATTTTAGGCGGAGAGAATATTACCTACAAACAGGTCTTTGATGTTATTTGTAGAGTTGTTGGCGTTCCTAAAGTTTCTCTTCCGTTAATTCCTTCATTAACAAAGTTTTTCGTTAAGCTTACGGAAAATGCCAGAAAGCTTCATCACATATCGGCTTTAGCAAATTTGCAAATTCTTGAATCTTCCTCACGGTTTTTATATTACGATTCTACAAAAGCCAAAGAAGAGCTTGGGATTGGCGAGCGTTCATTTGAAGAAACCATAAAGAACACGTTTGAGTGGTATAAATCGTACCGGTTGTTGTAGCGATATAATTATGAATGGATTTTAACATCATTCTGTTATAATTATACTAGTTTTTTAAAAGCACCGATTTTACATCTTTTCTGATTAATTTGTGTAAATGCAACATTGACTAGGTAATGATCGGAAAGGGAGCGTAAATGGCATCCAATACAATAATTGATCGGGTAAAAACGGAATTGCAAAAATACCCCCCGTTTAACCAGCTTACTGATAACGTCCTACAAGGTTTTTCAACCAAAATTAAAGTCCAATACTACCAGGAAGGCGAAATCATCTTTGAGAAAGGTGATGACCCAAAGCCCTACGCCTTTATTGTTATTAAAGGCTCAGTGAATCTTACAGAAACCATAGAACAGGAAGAGGTTTTAATTGATGTTTGTGATGAAGGGGACATTTTTGGGGTTCGTCATATTTTGGCACACGATAACTATTATGTAACAGCTAAGGTTGCCGAAGAGTCATTGATCTATGCCGTACCGGTTCAGGAATTTAGAAACCTGATTGAAAATGATTCCAAAGTGGCCTTGTTTTTTGCTGCGGAATTTGCCAGTGGAATGCCTGAACGTGAATACAGTTTAGCCCATTCGGTAACGCTCAGAAAGGCCTATTCAAATAATCCCTGTAAACCGGTTTTGGTTGAAAATGATACGCTTGAAATTCACCCAACAACGAATGTGGTTTCCTGCGCTCCTGATGTTGCGATTCAACACGCTGCAAAAATAATGGCTGATCGAAATGTTGGGTCGATTATCATTGTCAATGACAAGCGTCATCCGCTTGGAATTATTACCGATACGGATTTAAGAAAAAAAGTGGTTGCCGTTGAAGCCAATGTTAAAAATGATCCGGTATCCAGCATTATGAGTTCGCCGGTCTATACGATAGAAAAAGGAAAAACCGTTGCGGATTTGATCATTTTGATGATGAAAACCAACCTTCGCCATTTTTGCGTAACTCAGGATGGTACGCCAAACACACCGGTTGAAGGTATAATTTCCGAGCATGATGTCGTTACGGCCGAAGGTAATAACCCGGCAGTAATTATCAAAGAAATGATGCAATGTCGTGATAAGGAGAAGCTGGCAATGCAACGCGAAAAAGCCGAAGAGCTGTTAATTTCTTATTTACAACAGGATGTTGGTATTCACTTTATTGCTAACGTCATTACTGAAGTGAATGATGCGTTGATTAGCAGAGCGATGGAGTTTGCTATCCAGGAATTAAACGATGAAGGATACCCGAAACCGGAGTTAAGGTTTTGCTGGTTATCTATGGGTAGTGAAGGACGAAAAGAACAGCTCTTGAGAACAGATCAGGATAATGCCATTCTTTACGACAATCCTCCTGAAGCTGAAGCAGAAAAAGTAAAGCAATACTTTTTGTGGTTAGGTGAAAAAGTCACCAAAATTCTGATCGATTGCGGGTTTAAAAAATGCCCTGCTGATATCATGGCCAACAATCCAAAGTGGAATCAAAGCCTGACTGGATGGAAAACATTGTTTGAAAAATGGATTTTAACGCCCGAGCCTAAAGCGGTGATGCATTCAACCATTTTTTTTGATTTCAGACCGGTTTATGGCAACATGGATTTAGCCGATGAATTAAAGTTATTTGTTATAGAGAAAGTTAAACATGGTCAGGGTTTTTTGATCTTTTTTGCAGTAAATGCTTTGCAGAATCCTCCGCCCTTGAGCTTTTTTAGAAATTTCATTGTTGAAAGTTCCGGTAAGCATGCCAATGAATTTGATATCAAGGCCAGAACCATGATGCCGCTTTGCGATGCCGCACGCGTGTTAGCCTTTGAATTAGGAATTAAAGAGTATTTAAGCACATCCGAACGCTATGAAAAAATTGCTGAAATTGAACCGCAGTTAAAAGAATTGGCCAAAGAATCCGGCATGGCCTATGAAATTCTCATGCGGTTAAGGGCTCAAAATGGATTAAAGCATAAAAATTCCGGTCGATACATTAATCCGAATAACCTCAATAAGTTAGAACGCCAAGCATTACGAAACATATTCAAAACCATTGATAGTCTTCAAAGCGCCATTAATTTGAGATATCAGTTAGATTATGTCAGAGGATGAGGTTTTTTTGGAAGAGACGAGTTAAAAATCGATGCAAATTTGGTGATTTGCCTGAGCAGGTGTGTTCTTATTTGGCAATTAATGAATCCCAACCCATTATATCCAAAATCCCATTTCGTTCCCAGCGCTTTGTAGTATTGGATACTGAAGCAACCGGACTGGATTACAAAAAAGACAAACTCATTTCCATTGGCGCTATTTCTTTGCAGGATGGAATGATCTCCATTGAAGACTCTTTTGAAACATTGATACGGCAAATTGAAACCGGCGATAAGGAATCCATACCGGTTCACGGGATCTTAAAACGCGACTTGGAGTGGGCTGCTCAGGAAGAAGCCGCGTTGCTTTGTTTTTTATCCTATATAAATAATAGCATTTTGGTGGCTCATCATGCTGATTTTGATAAAAACATTATAAATCATGCGTTGCAAAAACGTTTTGGATTGCTGTTGCTAAATCCATTTTTAGATACCGAACAATTTGCACGCAGATTGGAAAAAGGCCCTTTTGAAGATCCGTTCCACAAGCCCGGAGATTACAGCCTCGATTCATTATGCACACGTTATGATATTGAGCTTAATGATCGCCATACATCAGCAGGAGATGCGTTTCTGACAGCACAGCTTTTGCAGGTTTTACTATGCACGGCTAGGAAAAAGGGATTAACGTTTATTGGAGATATTCTAAAATAAAAAAGACTGCCCAAAAATATCAGGCAGTCTTTTGTTCGTAATTCAAATCAGACGCTTAAGCTTAGTGAGCTGTAGCGCTACCAGCACCTTTAGGGAAACGGATATCTTCAACGATATGCTGTACTTCTTCCGGTGGCTCAGGAGTCATTCTTGAAACCACAAGCGAAGCAACAATGTTTAGAATCATACCCAAAGTACCGATACCTTCCGGTGAAATTCCAAACCACCAGTTAGCAGGAACATTTGCTGCAGGATTTACAAACTTAAAGTAAATGATATAGGCAGCTGTAAATACGATACCAAGTACCATACCTGTCATAGCGCCTTCTCGGTTCATACGTTTATCGAAAATACCAAGAATGATAGCCGGGAAGAACGATGAGGCTGCCAAACCGAACGCAAAGGCTACAACCTGCGCCACAAATCCTGGCGGATTGATACCGAAGTATCCGGCGATGACAACAGCAACACCTGCTGAAACACGTGCCGCCCACAATTCACCGCCTTCCGATATATCAGGCTTGAACTGTTTCTTAATTAAATCATGAGCAACCGAAGTTGATATAACAAGTAGCAAACCGGCAGCCGTAGAGAGCGCCGCCGCTAAACCACCGGCAGCAACCAGTGCAATGACCCAATTAGGTAATTGAGCGATTTCCGGGTTTGCAAGCACCATGATATCACGATCAATATAAAGTTCGTTTGTACCATCGGTAGCTTTGTTGGTTAAGAGTCTTTCACCACTTTGACCGCGACCTTCAGCAAACTTTGGCTTACCGGCAAATGCTTTGCCACCAGTGTATTGAATCTTACCATCTTGGTTTTTATCCTGCCAGGCAATTAAACCGGTGTTTTCCCAGTTTTTAAACCATGACGGAACGCTTTCATATGCTGAATTGCTTACCGTGTTAATTAAGTTAACACGAGCAAATGTAGCAACAGCTGGCGCTGTTGTATAAAGAATAGCAATAAACACTAACGCCCAACCGGCAGATACACGAGCATCACGAACTTTCGGTACGGTAAAGAAACGTACGATAACATGTGGTAGGCCAGCAGTACCAACCATCAACGCAACTGTAATGAAGAATACATCCACCATTGGTTTTTTCCCGGAAGTGTATTCAGCAAAACCAAGTTCCTTATGCAATCCATCCAACACTTCTAAAATTGGGCGGCCACTTTCAAGTTCATTACCACCAAAACCCAATTGTGGAATTGGATTACCGGTCATTTGAATTGAAATAAAGAAAGCTGGAACCATGTAGGCGAAAATCAAAACACAGTATTGAGCTACCTGAGTGTAAGTGATACCTTTCATACCACCGAGTACCGCATAGAAGAAGACGATCGCCATGCCAATGAAAATACCCATGTTGATATCAACTTCAAGGAATCGGGAGAATACCACACCTACACCACGCATCTGACCGGCTACATAAGTAAAGGATACAAAGATAGCGCAAATAACCGCAATGGTACGTGCGATATCTGAATAGTAACGGTCTCCAACGAAGTCAGGAACAGTAAATTTACCAAACTTACGCAGGTAAGGGGCTAAAAGTAAGGCTAATAATACATAGCCACCTGTCCAGCCCATTAAGTATACTGAACCGTCATAGCCAAGAAACGAAATTAAACCTGCCATGGAGATAAAAGAGGCTGCAGACATCCAGTCTGCAGCGGTCGCCATGCCATTTGCTAGTGGAGGAACACCTCCGCCGGCCACATAAAACTCCTTTGTGCTACCGGCTTTAGACCAAATTGCGATTCCGATGTAAAGCGCAAAAGAAAGGCCTACAATCAGAAACGTCCAGGCTTGTACATCCATAATTTATTGATTTAAATTAGTTAAGGTTAAAATTAGTCTTCATGAACGTCATACTCTTTATCGAGTTTGTTCATTAAGCTTACATATGTAAAAATTAAAGCAACGAACACGTAAATGGATCCTTGTTGAGCGAACCAAAAGCCAAGCTTAAATCCGCCAATTTGAATAGAATTCAAAGGATCTGCTAGAAAAATCCCCAATACATAGGAAACAAAGAACCAAATAGACAAAAGCGCTATAAGGTATTTGAGGTTATTCTTCCAGTACTCTTTAAGTTTTCCATTTTCCATAAGACAAATAGGATTAGGTTAAAGGTAGATTTGAGTTTGTACAATAAATTGGCTAAAGCTTTCAATATCAGTACCGCTGATATAAGGCACTTTAGAGTATTGGCAAGTGATCTTTGCATTATGACCATCTAAGAACCAGTTGGCGCCTACATCAAAATGGGTGAATGAATCAGGCGCGCCATCGAGGTCTCTGAAAGAAAAACCTACAAAAGGTTGCAAACGGTCGGTATCACTTAAGATATTTCCAGGCAACAATAACCCGGCTTGAGCAAATATGATGGAACCAGTACCAAATAAGGTACCACCGCTAGTGCCTCTTAAGTAATTGTCGCCAAAGTCATAATTATAATAAACGCCATAAGCAGTTAATGCCATATCACTACCAATAGGTTTATCATAGAAAGCATCTACAGCAAATAACATGTGGTCTTTTTCTGAAGTAGCTCCACTAGCATCTGCAACTATGCTGCCTTTCGGATGAACATAGAAACCAGCGCCAATGTTAAATACTGATTTTGTGCCAACATATGTACCGACATGGAACGGGAAAAATGTGCTTTCTTTGTCACCAAATTGATAAGCGGCATAACCATTAAATGCCCATGCATCAGTGCTGTTTAAAACTGCCGGGCCGCCATTGGTTGGCGCGGGCGCACCTTGTTTGAATGGCTCTAAAATGGCAAAGTCATATTTGATATTGCCGGCATTACCTTTAATGTAGTAACCCATTTGGCGGGCAAATTGATCTGTTCTTTCAATGTTTGGCCAGTTGAATATAGGAGCATCCAATTGCAGGTAGTTCAAAGTACTGGACATAGTCATACGAGAAAGTCCATTCCAGTAATGTAAACCACCACCGAAATCAAGGGTAAAGTCGCTTTTGCCACCTACTAATGTATAATTGACCCAAACATCATGCATAAACAATTGAGGTTTTTTTGCACCGGTGCTTGCAGATTGGCTATTAATACCAAAGTGGGTAACGATCATAAATTTTTTGTTCATCTGAGCAAAAGCCAAAAAACGTGAGCGTCTCAATCTGGTACTAAAATTATCAGTGCTTCCTCCTTCAGTATTTTCAGAATAGATACCCTGGAATTGATGCCAGGTAATTAAGCGAAAATATTTAGAGCCATCATCATTGAGCTTAACTTTCAAGCCACCGGAATAATCTTTAGATCCTTGAGCCTGAGCATCCGGCGTTGATGAAAATAGAAGAACTAGAGCGGCGAAAAGCAATAAAACTTTTTTCATGGTTTTAAAAGTTTAGTTAAAAAAAACTTGTCCTGTGTTATTTAAAATTAGTCTTTCTTTAAATAACGAATACTCGAAAACTGATCTTTTGTCAATGTTTCCTGGGAAATCTAATGTAACGTCATAAAAATGAACAAGAACAACAGGGGCTAATCGCGACGACAGGAAAAAAAGAAGATGAAGTGTGTGAGATTATAGTGTTGGAAGTGTTTTATGGTTATTGACATAGTTAATCTCCGTTAAATGGTTAAAACTAACAAAAACTGTTAGACTAACATAAAACTTCTCAAATGTACTACAAGCTGGTTTTGATTAAATGAAAAATAAATGTTAGGACTTTAATAACCAGCATAAAAATTCATCATTCTCAAATTTCAATATTTTTTTTAATAAATCAAAATAAAATATCAACTTTATAAAACACCAATGTTGTTAAAAAGTATCACAAAAGTATCACAAAGTGGTTTAAGAACGTGATACTAAAGGTAAATCTGGTAAGTATAGCGCTCAATTTGGAAGTAAAATAATTGCCTATGAAACCCGTATTAATTTATGATGGGTATTGTAATATGTGTGTAAGCTTTGTGAAAACTCTTGAACTTTACCACAAACAAAGCAACACAGAGCATCCCATAGAAATGATTCCTTACCAAAAAGCGGAGGATGTGATAAACACTTATCAATTGAATCGTGATGAGCTTGAGAATGCTTTTCATTTTATAACAACAGATGGACACGTTTTTAAAGCAGGCGCAGCAATAGACCAGCTGGCTAATATCTACCCAATCTTAAAGCTTGGGTCAGGTTTTTTTACAACACAACTTGGTGAAAGTGTCTATAGTTTGATAGCACAAAACCGGTATTCAATTTTTGGTTGCCAGGATGAATGTTATGTACCAGGTGGGAATGGTGCAAAAGACGTCTAAATGTAGTTGTAAATTTTATTTGTTTTAAAAAGATTCACCAGGTTTTTATCTAACTTATTTTTTCTGGCTTCTTCATCCAAGATTGATAAAGCAACATCAACCACAAGCGCTTGTTTGTATGGGCGTTCTGAAGTGGTTAGTGCATCAAAAACATCAGCAATCGACATCATTTTGGATGGAAGTGGTATTGATTCGCCCCCAGCAAACGGTTTGGGTATCCGCTACCATCCAAACGTTCATGATGTGCGTAAGCGATCAGGGGGACTTGCTTAAATTCATCAGTCCAGGGAATGTTTCTTAAGAAATCAAATGTGTGAGAAACATGACGTTCAATTTGGGATCGTTCATCAGGATTCAAGGTACCTTCACTTAACGCAAGTTGTGAAAATTCATACTCGGTAAGGTATGCGTAATGCTCAGAATCGTTAAAATAAAACACTTTTGATGTCAGCTTTTTTAAAGCGTTAAGCATCTTGGTTGACATTTTTGGTGATTGATTGGCTTTAAAGATAAGTTTTAAATATTCTTCTACT
Source organism: Chloroherpetonaceae bacterium (assembly GCA_028277445.1). Taxonomy (GTDB): domain Bacteria; phylum Bacteroidota; class Chlorobiia; order Chlorobiales; family Chloroherpetonaceae; genus JANQGG01. The sequence goes on from JANQGG010000069.1 coordinate 11,516, forward strand.
TCTTCAAGTTCATTATTACAATCATACTCCAGCTTTTGTATAAACTGAGACGCACGTTTTTTTCCTAAGCGTTGGATGAGTCCGATTTTTTTTTGGCTGTACCTTAGCAAAATACTTTTTTTGAGCATTTTGTATCTCGCACTCAGTTCACTCAATTCCGACGGATGAAGTTTGTTGGCTTTGATCAGTACCGATTCACGAACGCCTATTTTCCCAAAATCATGCAACAAGGTGGCATATTTAATTTCTTTCAAATCGGATTCAGAAAATGAGACCCCTTTAAAAGGAGCATGATTGCATTCACTTACAGCACGAGCCAGTTTAACAGTAAGAGCTGCTACGCGCTCAGAGTGCCCTGATGTGCTTGGATCTCTCGATTCAATAGCTTTTACCGATGCACGGATAAATCCTTCAAATAAAGTTTCGATGTTTTTGTACAATTTAATGGCATGAAAGGAAATGCCTGCATGAAGGGCAATATGTTCCATAATTCTCATATCCCGATATGTAAATGTTGTCATAGTAGCTCCAGGCTTTTTATTAACCAAATGCATAACGGCTATCGTATGGTCGCTTCAATTTCTTACAATCATTGGGATAGTAAGCATGGTTTCCCATTCAAATGTTAAATGACGTGCATACAACAAATGATCGTTATAAGGCACATTTTTCGAAAGATGGGAGAAGTCTTCTATTAATAACGATTTTTGTGTGATCGTCACATAACCCGGTATGTTTTTTAAGGTTATTGGAATCAAACCATAACGTTGATTGTCATCAGTTTCTTTTACATTGTTATTCTGAGACGAAATGCAAGCAGCATCCTCCAAACTGTATTGAAGCTGTTTATTTTCGAGGTAATTATATTTGTTGAAACCGATGCCTTCTCGTTCAACAACCTGATACATACAAAAATGTTCAGCCTGTGTGTATTCAAAAGCCAATAGTTTAACCATTTTAAACAAGCTATCCGTATCGGTGTAACCCGATAACTTAATGCTGATATCGTGCATGGCTTTAAATTCATTAAGTTCATCAGACTTTGAATCCGGGTAGGAAGGTGCAATGTTTGCTTGATTAAAATGGCGCGAAATTTTTTTTAATAATAATCGAAAGGAGGATTTTGAGATCGGATGATGAAGAATGTCAAAAATCTGATGCGTATCCAGTAACTCGGTAAACTCTCCGAACAGCTCCAGTTCTTCAGGCCATGCAAAAATCACCGTTAAAGAGTTTGTTTTGATTGCTTTCGGCAATACCTTATAAAACGATTCAAGTTGAGCCAAATTGATGAGAAACGTTAAAGGGTATTTTTCTTTGGCATACAACTCTTTCCCCAAAAAATCAGTGGCATCGGTGGCACGTTCGTAGGAAAACGTCTGATTAAAAGCTTTTATGGAGGGATTCAGAAATTCAACATCAAGACCGGCAAAATCTATAAGCTTGATGATACTCATGTGTAATCAACAATTGGCAGTACTTTTTGAACACGTTTTAAGATAGGAAACAGATATTAATTAAGGATTAAGCTTCTCGGTGTATTTAGTCTGTTTTAGGGTTCAGTACCAAGTAGCTTGACGTGGAGGTTCATTTAAAAAGGTTGAAAAAGTTATAAAGACTTAAATCTTAGGCAGGAGAATGATAAGATTTAAGTTTTTCAAACAATACATTAGAAAAGCATTTTCAGGGCATTAAAAGCCTGAAATTTTAAGTTTCAATGTCGTATTCGTTCAATATTTCAAGGACATGCGGTGGTACAATGGAGAGCTTTTCAGGGTAGAACAATTTTAGAAAGTAATAATTGCGAATCAGGTGAAAATCAATAGAGTAACGCGCAAACTCCAAACCTTTCGGCCCTTTAAATTTCATCAATAGTGTCAGCAGTTTACCGCCCCACATGGGCATGCGACTGCCTGTGCCCAATTCCACCCCGTTAAGTTCCGCTTTCATTTGCTCTATTGAACGCAGGCTGTTCATTTTTACGGCTTCTTTGGCATCGCCTGAACGAAATTCTTTGCTGAACACAAGCTCCTCTTTAATCAGGTCTAAAAGTTGCCGGCCTTTTTCGGTACGAACCAAAAGCCATTGCCATTTTTGGTTGTTTTCCAATGGCGCGCCAAGGTAACCCACTGTGAGATCAGAAAGAGAATTAAGGTAATCAAAACAACTCATGCAGCTGTATGCGAAAACGCCAATTCGTGATAATTCTTGCGGGATGCAGAAATATGGGATTTTTTCAACTTTGCCTGATTTATGCTTGAAATGCACCTGAAAATCCTGCATAAACTCGTAATGAACGACCTCTTTGTGATTTGGCGTGATTTTTTCAAGGATCCATCGCAGGTTTTTAGGTTTAACATTGTCGGTGCATGGAATTCCCAGGAAATAAAAATTCATATCCTTCAGATAATCGTAGCGATCCTTGAAATCTCTTAAAATATGAACATGGCATGACGCCCCGACCACTAAAATATCTTTAAGCCCTTTTTTTGCTGCCATTTCCAGGCTTCTTAATGTGGGCGCAAGTGTCGGTTTATTTCCTTTGGCTTCAGAAATTTCTTCAACGGTTTCCGAGAGATATGCAACTGGGACGAGATTGTCATTGGGATTGTGGCGAACATGCATAACCGCTTCTATCATACCCGTCCGCATGGCTTCTTGGGAAATCCGGGTGATGATGCCGCTCCATTGAGCATCAGGTATTGATGGATTTAATTGGGCAATGTAACGATCTTTAGTAATGCCGAAACGAGATTCTTCAAAATTCTTTTCATTGCGCATTCTCCCAAATACTTTCACTTCATTTTCACCGAGCCAACTGTTATTAAATACGCAACTTTCAATGCTTTCTTTGGCAGGCCATAATCTGACTGAACATAGTCCGCATGAACTGCATATGGTTTCTTTTTTGAAGGGAGGCGATTGAGTTTGAGGTTCTAAATTTTCACAAGAAATTTCCGACATCATACCAAAATTTTTGTATACCCATTTCACTTTTGAAGTAGGTAAGATAACCATAAAGGTAATAAATAAAAGACTTGCGTCTTTGAAATTGACACAATGCTTTGAAGAAAACTGAGAAAATGCCTAAAAAATTACCAATCAAGACCTTATCTTAAATCCCAGACATCAATTAACAAAGTGCATCTAAACATGAAATTAAAAAAAATACTGGTTGCCAACCGCGGTGAAATTGCCATCAGGGTTCTAAGAACGCTCAGGGAAATGAAAATCAAAACGGTGGCTATTTTCTCCGAGGCCGATCAAGATTCACGTTTTCATCGTTTGGCCGACGAAGCCTACTGCATTGGCGGAATCACATCGAGAGAAAGCTATCTGAATATTGATAAAGTGCTTGAAGTTGCCAAAAAGACCGGGTGCGACGGCATTCATCCCGGTTACGGATTTCTCTCCGAAAATGAACAGTTTGCAAAACAGTGCCAGAAAGAAGGTATTGTGTTTATTGGCCCAAAACCACATGTGATAAAATCGTTGGGCGACAAAATAGAGGCTAGAAAAATTGCCATTCAGGCTGAATTGCCCATCGCTTCAGGCACGGAAGGATCAATTGAAGCGCTTGAAGAAGCCAGAGAGATCGCCAAAAATGTCGGTTTTCCGGTGTTAATTAAAGCCACAGCCGGCGGCGGCGGTAAAGGTATGAAGCGCGTTGATTCCGAAGAGGATTTTGATCGAATGTTTCAAACCGCAAAATCAGAAGCCTTAGCTGCATTTGGCGATGATAGGGTGTATATAGAAAAGTACCTTGAAAATCCTCGCCATATTGAAATACAAATTTTATGCGATCAGCATGGCAACGGCGTGTATTTGTTTGAACGTGAATGCTCCATTCAACGCCGTCATCAGAAAGTCATCGAAGAAGCCCCATCCAGCGTATTAACGCCTGAACTGCGAAAACAAATGGGTGAAAGCGCGTTGCGATTAGCCAAAGAAATCGGTTATACCAATGCTGGAACGGTTGAGTTTCTGATTGATAAAAATATGAAGTACTATTTTTTGGAAGTCAATACCCGGTTGCAGGTCGAGCATCCGGTCACTGAAATGATCACTGGTTTGGATTTGGTTCGCGAGCAGGTGCGAATTGCTGAAGGCGAAGCATTGGATATGTCCCAATCAGACCTAAAAATTAATGGTCATAGCATAGAATGTCGCATTTACGCTGAAGATTCCGAGAACTTTTTGCCTTCGATCGGCAAAGTCCCGCATTATGTTGAACCCAATGGATTTGGCATTCGGACGGATTCGGCCATTGAGCAGGGTTCGGAGATCAGTATTTACTACGATCCCATGATCTCCAAGCTCGTGGTTTGGGATTGGAGTCGCCAGCAGGCGATTAACAAAATGCTCAGAGCGTTGCAGGAATACGAAATTTCAGGCGTCGATACCACGATTCCTTTTTGTGAATTTGTTTTGGAGCACGAGGCGTTTAAATCGGGTAAGTTCGATACCCATTTTGTTCAGAATTATTACTTAAACCGAGAAAAGCCCGAAAGTAGCGATGAAAAAAATCAAGCGGCTGCCGTTCTTTCGGCGTTTCTACATAACATCGAGCGAAACAAGGTTTCGGTAGAAAAAACGCCTGTAAATACCAATGGTATAAATCAGGGTTGGGAAAAGCGTAAATTTTTAAGGTATTAAACAACATTTTATTCTTCAATTTTAAGAAGTAATCACGTTATGTCAGCCAGCAATAGTGTAAAGCTCCGTGTTAGTGCGCTTTGTATTAAAGATGATCATGTATTATTTGTAAAACATAAGCGATTTACCTACACAAAAGATTTTCCCGAATCGTATTGGATTTTGCCCGGAGGCGTTTTGGAGCATGGCGAACCGGTTCCTGAAGGCATCAGGCGTGAAGTCAAGGAAGAAACCGGATTAGAGTGTCGTGTTAAGCAGTTACTGTTTGTTAAAGAGCTGATCTATCCATATCCGCCGGTAAATGAAAAAGGGGTGTTTCATCATTCTGTGAGTTTAGCGTTTTATGGCGAAATTACCGGCGGTGAGTTGATCACCGGTAAAGATCCTGAGTTTGATGAGAAGGATCAGGTGATCCTGAAAACCGATTGGCTGCCTATTGAACAATTAGATCGATATGATATCTACCCGCCATTTTTACCGCGTTTTATACAAGAAGGTTATAAAACAGGTTTTAAACATAACATGGTTAATTATTTTGATAGCTTTCAGTAATCTGGATTGCATCCTCGTGTGAATCTTTTGGCATGTTTTTATAGAGTAACCAAGTCCCTAGTGCAAAACATAATGCGGAAAGTGTGTTCATGCCTTGTTTAAACCATTCAATATTTAATGTTGGACTTGGTGATTTGGCCAGCCCCACCAAGCTAATAACCAAAGCAAATGATACAATAAACACATATCCGATTTTAGGGTGATTAATTTTTCTGGAGAGAAGAAATAAAAAGATCATCATCGCCAGATTCGCAAGGAAAGCAATACCAAGGGTAAAGAAAAACCATTCGCGACCCGGTGTCAAGCTGGAAATCAAAATGATGGTTAAGATTTCAAATAGGCCTAACATTGAAGGTAGGAGCCAAACCGATCTTTTTTCATGACTCCCATATAATGCAAACCAAAGAGCGCTTGCCAGGAAAATAAATCCTAATGAATTTAGAATAAATAAGCTATGCTTCATCCACAGGATTTCCTGAGTTGTTAACGCCCAAATAACTTTTTCAGTGGCTTTTAAAAAACCGCCCGTAAAGCATAGCACAAGCCCGGATGTTGCAATGGGTTTTAAGCGAAGATTTGTTAAACCAACGGTTTTTATAATCAGAGTAAACGAAAAAAGCGATATTAAAACCGGAACATAATCTTGCAAAGCCATCAAAATTGTTGGTGTCATAAGTTTTTTTTGATTAGTTTAAGGCCTTATTATTATAGCAAAATATAAACATATCGTCAATGCACTAGCGATTAACTTACTGACAAATGTTTGGATTGAAGGAGAAACATGTTGTATATTTACCATTGGCTTTCACACCTAAACAGAACCTGGCGAGAACCTTATCAATGAGTTTTCATAGAACAAATTAATCCTAGTTGGAGGGAATAAAATGGACGAACAGGCTTCAGCAGCACAAGCAACAGGAATTGAAGCAAAAATTCTTAAAGTTGTATCAATATTAAAGCAACATCACTCCTTTGCTAAGTATGAGCTTGCGTTTCATCTCGATCGTTACCAAGGCGATGCTTTTTACGACAGGGTACTGGAATCCATTGAAGATGTGGGTGGTTTTAGGGTACGATTTGTTGATAAAAGCTCCGTAGATATTCCGATAGAAGCCTTGCACGATTGCGATCGGAGCGATTTTTATGAAAAATGGGGCGAAAAGATTATGGCCACCAAGCGATAGTAGTAATAACACGAATGTATTTAGTAAGCCTTAAGTCTCTCTTAAGGCTTTTTTTTTACCCATTACCTACAGAACTAACTTAAATACCTTTTATGATGAGTGTCGTTGGCAAAGAACTTCAGTATCGAACCAAAGGCTTTTCGGATGTGATTGATATAACATCCGATGTTAATTCCGTTATTGCAATAAAAAACGGGATCGTCTGTATTGCTGTAATCGGATCAACAGCCTCCATTACGACCATCGAATATGAACCGGCCCTTGTAGCGGATTTCAAGGAAAAATTAGAAGAACTTGCCGCACACGATCAGCCAACAAGGCATGGCGATACCTGGGGTGATGATAACGGATTTTCTCATCTTAGAGCTTCGTTAATGGGTCCGGGGATCACCTTACCCGTAAATGATGGCAGAGTGGTATTAGGAACCTGGCAGCAAATTGTGTTGGTGGATCACGATAACCGTCCACGTGAGCGAAAAGTTTTTGTACAGATGGTGGGGGAGTGAGTGTTTTACAAGACGCTATTAATAAAAATGGTGCGTTTAACACTTCAAAAATTCAGTAATTGTTTTGCTGTTCGCAGCTTTTATTTTTTAGAAGATGCCAAACCATGCCATTGAACAAACCATATGGTAAAAACTACAATCACATCAATGGTTAGATGGAAAGCAATGAGCCAAGAATCAGGTGGAGGCAAGGTAGACTCTATCAATTGCATTACTTTGGGCTCTTCAATAAGTTTGGCCAACTCTCTTCGCTGAGAATTCAGGTTTAAAATTGCTGCAAGGTTGGATAAGGCAAATATCACAAAAGCGGCGCTAAGAAATGCTTTCATTTGCTTTTGTTGTGCAAATGGTTTTCCTGATGCCACCAGTCCAAGTATAGCGGCAGTCCCCGCAATGAATAAATTCCAATACCCTTGCAAAGTGTCATGTCGTTCAAAAATTAAGTGAAGTATATCTTCTGTATTCATGTTACCAGAAGTTTTTCATGGATTAGTCGTAAATTTAACCTTAAAACTTTTTTATTACGCTCACTTATCGTGATTAAAGCATAATTTCAGGAAAAAATTATAGTATGACAAGTCAAAACAAGGATATTCGTTGGGTTCAACGGTTTAATAATTTTAAAAAAGCGTTTGCTCAACTTGAAAAATTTTTTGTTAAACCACAGTTGAATAAATTAGAAGAACAAGGTTTGATCCAAGCATTTGAATATACATATGAATTGGCTTGGCTAGTCATGAAAGATTTTCTTGAACATGAAGGAAACAAAGATATTTATGGCTCAGGATAGGTTCAAGTGAAGCAATCCATCTTTCACTCTGATAAATGGTAAAGTTCCTCGTAATTTCTTACTTATTGTCATTACTGGGCAGAACGGAATCAGTAAATGGTCAAGGGATTATAAAAACTCAGTAGATCCATGATGAGCATCCTTTCTAATTTCCCAAGACTCTCTTATATTCCAGTCTTTTATTTTAAGATTCCAGTTGTTTAAGCATTATGTCTGAGACCACCATCAAAAACCCATTAACCCTCGAAAAGGAGAGCACGATTTTTTTTGGAACCTACGCCCGATTGCCTCTGCACATCACCCACGGCAAAGGGTGTTACCTTTATGCCGCCAACGGCAAAAAATACCTGGATATGATTGCAGGTATTGGGGTGAATGCCTTGGGCTATGCCAATCCGGCGCTTGAAGAAGCCATTATCGCACAAACCAAAAAGGTAATCCATACTTCCAATTTGTTTATGCTTGATCCCCAGTTCAAGTTAGCTGAGAAGCTGCTTGAGATCACCGGGCTTTCACGCGTGTTTTTTTCCAACAGTGGCACCGAGGCCATAGAAGCGGCCATGAAACTGGCACGCAAATGGGCAAGTTCCATCTCGGAAAATAAGCGCAAGATTTTTGCCATGACAAACAGCTTTCATGGCAGGACCTACGGCGCGGTATCTTTAACGGCAAAAACCAAATACCATGAAGGTTTTGAACCGCTTCTCCCGGAAACAGGATTTATAGAATTTAATAACATCGCTGATCTGGAGGCAAAAGTGACGGATGATACGGCGGCAGTGTTTTTGGAATGCATTCAGGGTGAAGGTGGCATTTATCCGGCTAATGAAGACTTTATCTCTAAACTCAAAGAATTGAGAGAAAAGCACGACTTTTTAATTGTGGCTGATGAAATCCAGGCGGGACTTGGACGAACCGGCGCATTTTTTAGTTACATGAACATGGGCTTGGAGCCCGATATTGTAACATCCGCCAAACCATTGGGCGGTGGGTTGCCTTTGGGAGCTATTATTGGCAATGAACGCGTCAGCCAGGGCTTTGCAAAAGGCGCACATGGCACAACGTTTGGCGGCAACCCGGTAGCTTGTGCCGCCGGCCTGGCCTTAATTAACGAACTGGAATCCAAAAATATTCTGGATCATGTCAATGAGATAGGCGCTTATTTTAAGTCAGAATTGGAGCAATTGAAAGAAGCACATCCTGAGCAAATCGTGGAGGTGCGTCAGATGGGTCTGATGATCGGGATTGAAGTTAAGGGCGAAGCTGCACCGTATGTTCAAGATGCTTTTGAAAAAGGCGTACTTTTGAATGCCACCAATGGCAATGTGATTCGACTTTTGCCGCCTTTAGTTGTCTCGAAAGACGAAGCAAGGTTATGCGTAGATGTTTTGGCTCAGCTCTTCAAAAACGCCAAACAATAATTTTTATAAATTCAATAGAACATGGCAGAAAAAAAAGAAAAGACAAAAGCAAAAACACCGAGCCGGTCATCTAAAAAAGCGTTAGAAGCAATGCCAATTCAACGTGAAAACTATCTTTTCATTGGGATTGGTTTGATCGGGATCGTAATTGGGTATTTGTTGATGCTTATTGATAGCGACGTGGATGGTTTTTTATCGCTTACCCTGTCGCCGATTATTTTGGTAGCATCCTATGTTTGGATTGCATTTGCGTTATTATATAAAAAGGGTAAATCAAAAGCTGAAACCGCTTAAGAGCGAGTTAATCGTGAAATGATGGTTTTGTGCTGAGGAAATGCTTTGCATAGGTTTTCTTTCTCTCCAAGTATAAAGTCATCATACTCAAATCCTGGCGAAACCGAACATCCCACAAGCGCATAACTATTGGCCATGCTTACTTCTCCGGCAAACCATTGGCTGTGCGGCATGATTACCTGCAGCTGTTCACCCTCCCGGATTTTTCTACCCAACTTATATGTCGTTAATTCACCCTGTGTATTGATTGTATAGAGTGAAAGCGTTGAGCCATCATAAAAATGCCACACTTCATCCGATTTAAGCTGGTGAAAAGCCGAAAAGTTTTCACTGGTAATTAAGAAAATGATGCTTGTTGCAAACGGCCTTGAGCTGCTGTATCGATCAGGAAGCGTTGAACTATGGAAACTCTCAGCGGATTTATAAGTTTCTTTAAAATAACCACCTTCGGGATGCGGTTCTAATTGCAATTCTTCAATCCAATATCCAGCAGATTTCATTTCAAGCGATCAAGTTATTCTGATGTCGTGTTAGAATTGTTAGGGTTATTGTTTTGGAGGTTGCGAATTTGCCGTGTTTTTTGATTGATGGACTCAAGTGTCGAATTGAGTTGATTGTTCATTTCACGGATATTCGAAATTTTTTCCCGAATGTCTTCTATTTTATCGGCCACGTTTTTTAATGACGGGCGCGTTTCATACATCAGAAAATAATCGATGGCACGTTTTAAGGCTTCATGGATATCGCCATTGTACTTTTCCTGTACAATTTTCATAAAGGTTTCGGATGCTTCATCGGTTAACTGAAAATCCGAGCTGGCTTGCTGAATAAGTTTGGTTAGGTCTTTGGACGACATAGGCACGAAAGAGAATAGTTGTTGGTTGCCACTGGTTTAAAATAATCGGTGCAATATTAATATCAAAGCCGAAGATTTTTATTACGCGACATTTGTGCCATCTCTTCACGATAGTCCAAGAGTTTCATGGAGAGTTGTTCATCGGTGGTTGCTAAAATTTGAACGGCTAAAAGCCCTGCATTTTTTGCATTGCCTATAGCAACGGTTGCCACCGGAATCCCACCGGGCATTTGTACAATGGAATACAATGAATCCAGACCATTGAGGGTTTTGGATTGTACGGGAACGCCGATAACCGGCAAAATGGTATGCGCCGCTGTCATGCCCGGCAAGTGAGCCGCGCCGCCTGCGCCGGCAATAACGACTTTTAACCCGCGCTCATGAGCAGATTTTGCATAATCGGCCATATCATCCGGCGTACGATGCGCCGATACCACTTTTAGTTCATAAGCAATTTTGAACTCATCAAGGATTTTAGCAGCTTCCTGCATGGTTTGAAGGTCGGAATCCGAGCCCATGATAATACCAACCAATGGGTTAGCGCTTTTCATTTTTGGCATAGTTAAGGTTCATTCGTTATAAATCTTAAGATACCGATTTAACGGGATTTTTTTGCGTTTGATTTATTCTGTTATAGGTTCAATACCCCTCAGCTTGCCGCGAATAAGACAATCCAGAACAGAACATATCTACTATAGATTATGCTTCAGGATGTCTGATCAAGCCCGGCGCTACTTCTGATACCCTTCGTTTTCATTGAGTATGGCACGATAGCTAGCAAATGCACGCATGATTTCAATTTTATAACCGGTCTCAATTTGTAACCGATTCATATTTTTCATGACTGGTGAGTTCAAACAAAAGCTCACTCATTGAAAGTATGGGCGTAAGAAGAATTTTATAATTTAAATTGAGATTCCAACAGCATGGCCGTTTCGAGGCATCGTTCAACCGAGTGATTTAAAACCGTGATGTGTCCCATTTTTCGCCCGACGCGGTTATCTTTTTTTCCATAAATGTGGAGCTTGACATGCTCATCGGACAGGCCATAATTGATATGTTCAAAAGAAACCGCCCCGTTGCGTTTTCCTAAAAGATTGATCATAACAGCAGCCGGTGTAATCAAATCCGTACTGCCAAGTTTCCAATCGAAGATCGCACGCAAGAGATTTTCAAATTGGGAAGTTACGCAAGCATCTATGCTGTAATGTCCAGAATTATGCGGTCTTGGCGCAAGTTCGTTGATGTACAACTCGTTGTTAGCGTTTAAAAACATTTCCACCCCGTAAATCCCAATACCGTCAATAGCTTTAATCGCATTGGTGGCGAGGGTAAGCGCCTGGCTGGTGATATCTTCATCAATCGAAGCCGGTGCAATCACCAATTTGCAGATGTGATTTTCCTGCACGGTTTCAACCAGCGGATAAACCCTGATATTGCCGTTTCTTGACCGGGTGACCATAACGGCCAGCTCTTTTTTAAAATGAACAAATGCTTCGGCCAGCAATTTTCGCCTTGGAAAACCCAAAGCTGAGATCGCTGATTTTATTTCGGATTCATCCTTAACGGTTCGATTGCCATACCCATCGTAGCCATCTTGACGCGATTTTAAAACCAAAGGATAACCATACTCGTTTGCAAAATTCAACACGTCGTCTATGGAATTGATCGCCCTGAATGGAGTGGTATTTAATCCATTACCTTGCAGCGTTTCTTTCTGGATTAACTTGTCCTGGATCAATGCCAGGGTTTTGGACGAGGGAAACACCAGTTTGCCCAGTGATTCCAGGTAAGCCAGCGACTTGGGATCAACAAACTCATTTTCAAGGGTGATGATATCGGTTTGCTCGGCAAATTGGGTCAGCAGAAGCTTATCTCGCCAATCGCCAACAAAACATTTTGGGGATAGATCCTGGCAAGGAAACGGGGTTTTGCGCTCAAAAAAGGCGACATTCAAACCCAGGCGGTATGCCGAAAGGGCCGTCATGCGAGCGAGCTGCCCTCCCCCTAAAATTCCAAGTGTAGGTATATGGTGTTTAACCCTAGCCAAAATTGTTTCCTAACGATCCCAAATGGTTAAAATTAAAAACATAAACCACTTATTTAATGAATTCTTAGGACTTTTCTAAATGTTTTTCTTGCGCTTCTTTAAGCTGTTGCGGCTTGCCGACATCAATCCAGCTCTCGTCTTTTAGCTCTAAACCGTTAATACGCTGATCGGTTGCAGCCTTTAAATATGTAGGGATAATTGGAAAAACTTTTTCAGTAGGGAAATAATCAAAGAGCTTGGGTTCAATGACGTGAATGCCGCAAAATGCGAAGGATGTTAATGTATTCGGATTGATAGCGCCATCCGACATACGCGTTTCATGGGTTTGGTGATTTTGCCATCCGGCCAGGCGCATGCGTTGGTCAAAAAGCAGTTGCCTCGAGCTGGGGCGTTGTTGAACAAGAAGCGTAGCCAACGGTCGGGTTTGCATATGATAGGTTTTCAGCGTTGCTAAATCAAAGGACGTGAGCACATCAACATTTTGCACGAGAAACGGCTTATTCTTATCAAAAAACCAGGATGCTTTTTTTAGCGCTCCTCCGGTATCAAGCAACAATTCAGATTCATCCGAAATCTGCAAATTGATGTCAAAGAAATTTTTGGCCTTGAGAAATTCAATCACCTGATCTGCAAAATGGTGGACGTTGATGATGATCTCTTTAAACCCAAATTTTTTAAGGCGTTCTATTGCAATCTGAAGCAGCGGTATGCCATTAATTTCAACCAGCGCTTTGGGTTTTTGAGACGTTATTGGGCGAAGGCGCGTGCCGAGTCCGGCCGCTAAAATCATGGCTTTCATGGCTCAGTTGATCCACCCTTTCTTTTCCTGTTCAATATGCGTCAGGGCAATTTCTACTGAGAACGCTTTTTTGAGATGACTGGCTAAGGCTTCGGCGCAATACACCGAACGATGCTGACCGCCGGTGCATCCGAAATTGATCATCAGATGATGAAACCCACGATCGATATAATTTTGGACAGCGCGGTCGGCTATCTGCATGATATCCTTTAAAAAGTCTTGAGCCGCATCGGACTTTTTGAGGTAATCAATAACGGGCTTGTCGCGGCCGGTTAAATGCTGGTATTCTTCAAGTCGCCCGGGATTTGGCAGCGATCGGCAATCAAACACAAAACCGCCACCATTGCCCGAATAATCAATGGGAATTTGATTTTTATACGAAAAGCTGTTGATCGTAACCGTAAGAGTGTTAGCCTCAGAAGGCGCTAGGGTATTGCCGCTTAACGATTCCTCTGCGATATCTCTCAATAACGTTTTTAAATAAGGAATGGTTGCATTGATCCGGCCATTTTCCAGCAGCCATTTGATGTTTTTTAAAGCGAAAGGGAAACTGCTTAAAAAATGAGGTTTGCGTTCAACATAGCCTTTAAAGCCATAGGCGCCAAGTGTTTGTAAGATTCGAATCAACACAAAATCGTGGTAACGCACCCTGAATTTTTTTTCATCAAGCAAGGTGTATTGGCTAAGTTGTTGCAAATAGGTTTGAAGCAACGATTCGCGTAGATCGGGAGAAAGTTCAGCTTTGGCCTGGAAAAGCAGGGAAGCGACATCGTATTGTACCGGCCCAAATCGCCCATCCTGAAAATCAATAAAATAAAGCGTTTGGTTGTTGAGCATGATGTTTCTAGCCTGAAAATCGCGGTAGAAAAACGTGTGGCTATTCTCCTCGTTAAGTTGTGATGCAAATGCCTGAAAATCGGCTTCCAAACGATTTTCATCAAAACTAAAGTGGCCTAATTTTAAAAAGTAATATTTAAAATAATTCAGATCCCATAAAATGGCCGGTTTATCGAACCTTTTTCGGGCTGCGCAAAACTTATTCGGATTTAAACCTTCGCCGCCGCGTGTTTGAAGAAAGGCCAGCGTTTTGAGAGCGGTTTCATAATACTTTCTTGGAAAGTTTTGAGTTTGTTTTTGCGCGAGCATATGCGAATAAAGGGTTTCATCACCCAAATCTTCTATCAGGTAACAATGCTGCTCTAAATTTTTGCCAAATAGTTTTGGCACGTGGATGCCAAGGTTTAAAAAGTGATGGGTGAAATAGCTGTAACTTTCATTTTCACGAGCGTTTGGGTTAAAAACGCCAATGGCATTTTCACCGGAGTGGGTTAAACGAAAATATTCCCTTCTTGAGCCAGAAGAAGGAAGTGGTTTAATATGATCGGCTTTTTGGCCAAAATGATGAGCAAACAAATCTAAAAGAACATGGGCATGAGTTGGTGAAGAGGAACTACGGTTAGGCATGATTAAGAGCGATTCATCTTAGGAATTTTTATCCTCCAAGATTAATCATTTCTTTCCCAATAAACAAAAATTTGCTGCTGGCCTTCGCCATAAAAGAAACTGTAGTGGCCTTGAAACGCACGCGAAAGCATTTTCCCAATCTTGCAGGCTAAATGCGTTCCTGTGGTTTTAATCACGAGATGCTCATCCAGTTCAGACCTTGACATAATTCGTTCCAAAGGGTGAACGGACGTTTCAACCGATTCAATATTGCTAATTAAGGCTAGGATTTCTTCTCGATGAGCTTGAAAATATGTTCCGCGAATTTCAACGCTCCCTGCCGGATGATTCTTTGCAATCCGTTCACATGCCGGACACAGAAATAATTCGGTTGGGTTGCTTTGGGTTTCCCAAGACCAGCGGCCATTGATAAAATGAGCATTGCACGAAGGACACCTTAGAAAAGCCTGATGCTGACAATCTTCATTTTGAGCGTATTTGTGAAGATTCGGAACAAATGAATCGCGAATTTTTGAAGTCCATTTAATCATATACTATCAATTAAATTAAGAAAACAATAATTCTTAAACGAGGTAAAGAACACCAAAAGTTGCTTGAACCCAGTACATTGTTCGACAAACACGCCTTTAATTTCTACCTGCTTGATAAATGATAACATGCAGCTAACAAATATAAATTTGGTTTTGAAAAATCAATTGCAATGAAATCAGAACAAGTAAATCCAAATGCGTTATAAAATGATCAAAACGGCAGCATGTTAAAAACTCTATTTATCATCAAGCATTTTATAATTGAACATCATCAGCGAATCAGCTATCTGCTAAGTACATGATTTTAAGGAGAGATCCAAATAAATCGGGAATTTTTATGTTAAAAATAAATAAATCGCTTGATGTGAAAATCATGGTAAGTTAAAAAATAAAATAAGTTATTGGCGTTTTTTGAATTATGGTGGAATCTAAGCCAGCGATTTTTTGAGTGATTTCGGGATGGCTGATTTTTATTCTGCGTTAGGTTTCAATACCCTGAGGTTTCCTACGAATAGTCATTCTGGCGCAGGCCAGAACCGGGGTCAATGGTCAAAGAGCTATGCTTCAGGATGCCGGATCAAGTCCGGTATGACGCTTGATACCCGTTGCAAGCGAGGTAGTTCATTTAAAGATCGTTAAAAGGCTACACACCCTTTTGATCAAGTTCATCATCCTATGGAATTGATCAAAGCGTTTTTCAGGGGGGTATTGTTAACACTATTCTCTTTCGGTAGTCTAAAGCAAAAATTTTTTTCAATTCTAGCGATACATTTAATCATTTTTTTATATTAGAGCGCTACTATTAATTATTTTTAGTGACAAAGAGATTTTAACAACCCTATTTTCCCCAAGCATGAAAGTAAGGACATTAGAGGTAATTTTAATTCTCCAAACTAAATCCATTTATACGCAAATCTTTGGTTGACTTTGTGCTATCAGGATGCCAAAAACAATGAATTTTAAAGCACAAAATGGGAGAAATTATCGCCCAAAACAAAACCAACAAGGAAAAAACATTGAAATTTACATTAATTCTATAAATAAAATTACAAAATGAAAAAAATCCTATTTCTAATAGTTTTGATTAGTCCAATCATATGTAATGGGCAAGAATATGTAAAAGTTAAAACGTCAATTCCTTCAAATAATGCAAATAACGCTCAAGGAGAAAAAAGCGCTGTTTGGAGAAATAGTGTAATGGCACCATCAACATCTGATAATTTTCCAAATAACCAAAATTGGTGGACAATTCTTCAAGCACAATTTCAAGATACAAGATATGACGCTCAGTTAGCATTTGGATTAAACAAACAAGATTTATGGTTAAGATTTAATTACAATGATGCATGGAAACCATGGAAAAAAATTGTTTTAGAAGATGAAAATGGAAATGTTGGAATTGGGACAAGTGCGCCTAATGAAAAGCTAGACGTAAGAGGAAACATATATATGAATACAGGTACTAATAACAATCATATTTTTTGGTCCGGTCATCATATGACGATGGGAACAAAACCAGGTCATTATTATCATAATATTTTTAGTTTAAAACCTGGCGGCGCATCTCAAGGTAACCTTGTTTCAAAATTTCAAATGTATACAGTAAGCTCTAATTTTCAAGAAGCATTAAAAGTTCTTGTAAATACTGCGGGTAGTTCATTTTTCAATGGAGGAAATGTTGGCATTGGTACAACCACCCCAGATCATAAACTTGATGTTAATGGCGTTATCCGAGCCAAAGAAATAAAAGTCGAGACCAACTGGTCTGATTTTGTGTTTGAACCAGGTTACAATTTGCGAACCCTTGAAGACTTAGAGCAATACATCGCCCAAAACAAACACCTCCCTGACATCCCAAGTGAATCTGAGGTAAAAGAAAATGGCATTAACTTAGGTGAGATAAATGCTAAACTTCTTCAGAAGATTGAGGAATTAACACTTTATGTTATTGAACAAAATAAGGAGATTAAAAGCTTAAAAAAGAAAATTCACAATCTTCAAAGGCAGTAAAGTTTTTTATAAATATTTTTAAATATAAAAATGATATTTTTTTTGAAATTTAATTCATTGCTAAAGATGAAAAAATTAATTTTTTTGCTTTTGTTTCTACTGACAACTAATCTTGCATTTGCTCAATTGTATGCCCCTGAGGTTAAAGTTCAAAATATTGTTGGAAATGGCATAGGCATAAAAACGTTGCCAAACGCTGATGCTGATCTACATATTAAAGATAGTCGCGCGTCATTATTTATTGAAAACACAAGCTCATCGAATTGGTCATATTTAAGAGTAAAAGGCAGCGGAAGTAATTTCTTTGATATTGCGCAATATGGAAACAATGATTATTTGGAATTCAGGCCAATGGGTCAAAGCACAAATAGAATGTTATTTAAGAAGGATGGTACA
>JANQGG010000009.1 GCA_028277445.1 Chloroherpetonaceae bacterium
CATCATATCCAGTCATGCTGAACTTGTTTCAGCATCTCTAACAGCTCCCCTTTATCTGAGACCCTGAAACAAGTTCAGGGTGACCAAAAAAGGTAAACTTGTCATTAGTAACTTGATTCAGCATCTGACGTTCTTGCCGAAGTCTGAGACCCTGAAATTAATTCAGGGTGACCAATAACGTAAATGCGTCATTGGAAGGTATGAAAACCAACTTAAAATAATTAGTGGATAAACTGCGCGTCTCCGTAGCCTAAAAATTTGTATTCTTTTTTTAAGGCATGCTTGTAATTTTTCATTAAAAAGTCGTGATCAGCAAATGCACTGACAAGCATTAACAATGTGGATTCAGGTTGATGGAAATTCGTGATCAAGGCGTCTACCACTTTAAAATCATAAGGTGGATAAATAAATTTATCGGTCCATCCTTCACCGAATTTAATCCGACCTTCAACCGTCGCATTGGCTTCCAAAGCACGGCATACCGTAGTTCCGCACGCAATAATTCGACCGGATTTTTTTTCTTTTAGCTCGTTGATCACTTTGGCGCAAGAATAAGGAACATTATAATATTCCGAATCCATCTTGTGTTTGGAAATATCTTCCACTTCAACTTCACGGAATGTGCTTAAACCTGGGTGCAGGGTCAGAGAAATAATTTTAACCCCTTTATTTTGAATCTCTGTCAGTAACGATTTGGTGAAATGCAATCCTGAAAGCGGCGCTACAACTGCCCCTGGCACTCTTGCAAAAACGGTCTGGTAACGTTCTTTATCTTGGTCATCCGGTTCACGCTTTATATAATCCGGAATAGGCATTTGCCCGATTTCTTCAACGATATGAAAAATATCAATATCGGGATTAAGAAAACGAATGGTGCGACCTCGGGAAGTGGTATTATCAACAACTTCTGCAATAAGATCATGTGAAAAGTAGATTTTATTACCGACGCGAACCTTTCGGGCCGGTTCTACTAAAACATCCCACAAACCGGCTTGCTTATTAAGTTCTCGAAGTAAAAACACTTCAATTTTAGCCGATGTTTTTTCTTTATGACCAAACAATCTTGCCGGAAATACTTTGGTATCATTTAATACCAATACATCTCCTTTATTAAAATAATGACTGATGTCGGAGAATTGCTTGTGCTCAATTTCTTTTTTTCTCCGATCTAAAACCATCATTTTGCATTGATCGCGTGGTTCTGAAGGGTAGGCTGCTATAGCATTGTTGGGAAGTTTATAGCGGAAATCAGATAATCTCATATTTTGAGTAGAAGTAAATTCTATGCAGTTTGAATGTGTTTAAAGCCATTCGAATTGACTAAAACAGAAACAAAAAAAGAATTTTTAGAATAATAAAACCTATCAAAAAGGTTCTCTTCTAAAAATTCTATAGCATGGGTAGAAATATCTAAGCAAGGTAATAAAAAAAATATCCAAAGTCAAGTTTCAAATCCCTATAACTAAATACAATCCTAGATTTTTCAATTGATATGATGAGATTTATCCCTGATGAGTTCTTTGAGTAAGGTGGCTAACTTTACATTGTGGGGTTCAAGTTTCTTTAATGAAAGTTTCGCTTGTTCAATATCATTTAAAAATAAATGCGCCCTACCTAAATTGTAATGAATTTCATAAAGCGCTGGGTTTAAACGAAGCGATTGCTGATAATGAAAAATACATTTTTTAAACGACGCTTTTTTGAAGTGCACATTGCCTGCTAAAAAATGAGCGCTCGCATATTCCGGTGCAATGGAGAGCACATGGTTACTAATCAGATTGGCCGCTTCAAGCTTTGATTGTTGCAAATAAACATTTGCCAGATTTATGAAGGCATCGGCGAAAAGCGAATCATTTTCTATGGCTCGCTCAAAATAATGCGCAGCGCTATCTAAATTGTGTTTAAATAGTAAAAAATAACCGCCAAGGTTGTTTTTTACATCAGCTAAATTCGGATTTAGCGTCAAGGCTTTTTTAAGGTATGGATAAGCTTTTTCATAAGCGTTGTATTTAAGATAAACAGCGCCTAATGAGGCATTAGCTTCGGGGTAATCGGGCCACAAGTTTAGCGCTTTTTGAAAAACCAATTCGGCTTCTTCTAGATTACCTTGCTTGGTTTTTAAAAAACCAATGTAATAGTATGGTCTGGGATTATCCGGTATGAGCACGCACGCAGCTTTGAACTGGGTTAATGCTTCATCCACGTGACCGCTGTCTAATAACAGGTTTCCTTTTTCAATGTGTGTGTAAGCTTTTTCAATTGACGCCGATTTGTTCATGTTAAACAAAACGGATTGCGCGTTAAGGGGAGTTGAAACGTGCATCCCAAACAAAAGTAGTGATAAATTCAATAGGGTTATTTGGAATTTTAGCATGAAACACAATTTGTTTAAAACGTTGTTTTTTTGGAGGCGTTCAATATGGGGATTAATTTTTTAAGAACATCTTTATGGATATTCGAAGGCTTTTTTAACGCGTCCAGTTCATGAACGCGTTCAGGTTCGTTATTTAAGATTTCTTTATAACCCATACGAACATTGCGATAAAAATCCAGCCCTGATTTTTCCATTCTATCCAAAGGCAAGTTGTTGTCGTTGAAAGACAATGGGAGCGATTTTTCCGAAAACTTTCTAAGCAAGGAATCTTCGGGTAATATATCCAGATAGAACGTGATATCAGGTTTAATATTAAACGATGCGATTTTATTGATCAGGTCAATGTGATCCAGGTTAAGTTTTCGGCCATAACCTTGATAAGCCACAGTTGAATCATAAAACCGATCCAAAATCACGATCGTTTGAGCTTCCAAAGCCGGAATAATAAGCGTTTTAATGAGTTCGGAGCGGCTGGCTGAAAATAAAAGCAGTTCAGTAATAGCGTTGATATCGTTTTTCGATTCCAAAAGTAATTCTCGGATGTCTTCGGCAATAGGAACACCGCCCGGCTCTCGTAATGCCAATACATCGAAATTTTCCTTGATCAGGTGTTTTTTTAACAATTTAACCTGAGTTGATTTTCCCGATCCATCCAGACCTTCGAATGTTATCAGCATAGTTTAATTCCGGTCTAATTCAATACAAATTCGATGATAAGATCAGCAAAGATATTTGCCTTTTCAACCATAGGAGCATGGCCGCAATTTGGGATGATATGAAGTTTGGAATTGGGAATTTCACGATCAGCAATGTAAGCTGATTTTGGGGATATAAACTGATCTTTATCACCCCAAATAATTAAAACCGGTTGGCGAAGTTCCGACAAACGATCCCTATATCCCATTCGCCTTAAATCTAACTTTTTATAATTTTTATTCAAAAGCATGATGGTGCGAAAGATATTTTTATCGCGAGCCATTTTAAAGTTTAGTTCAAAATGCTCCGGTGTAATGTGAGAGGGATCGTGATAGACTTTTTTCATGGCATCTTGGACAAACTTTCGCCGGGTTACAATTTTATGCAAGATGTGCCTGACACCCCAAAGGCTTGCTGCACGAATAACATGCGGCACATAGATAAACCCATCGGAGTTGCTTAAAACAACTTTATCCACGAGTTTGGGATAGTTTAAGCTTAAGGTTAAAACATATTTGCCGCCCATTGAATGGCCTAATAAACACACCGATTTTCCCTGGCCAATGCAGTTTGTTTTTTCCATAAATTCCTTGAGCATATCGGCATAAAATTCCAAGGTGTAATTTTCTGAGATCGGTTTGTCAGATTGGCCGAATCCCAGTAAATCCAAAGCCAGTACTCGCATGTGCTTTGAGAGCTTGGGAATGGCATTTTCAAAAATTTCTATGGAGCTCGACATGCCATGAACTAAAATTATACTGCTGTCCCCGGAGCCGGATTCTATATATCGGTGCTGATAACCTGAAAGTGTGATGAATTTGTTTTCGGGCATTGACATGGTTGTTCTAGATAAACTTTGGTTAATAAGTTTGAGTAATCCAATTGGCAATTATACCTGCGGAGTTCCATATGATATTAATATGATTTGTAGAATGAAAGACGTACAGGTTTTTTTTGGTTGATTTGAGCTTTTTATAAGAATAAATCGCATGGCATGTTGGGATTAATTCGTCATCCTTGCCGGCCAGAAGTAAAACCGGCATTTTTATAAGCCGGTAAGTCAACGAAGGCTCAGTAGGAAACGCCGATAAAAAAAATTGTAGGCTATAGTCAGTTGTTAATTCCTTGTTTTGTAAGGCTTCTTTTACCAAAAGGAATTGAGTGGGTAGTTGAACATGAATGGCTTTAAATTGGTAGCCCAACAAGCCTCCGGGAAGAAATGCCGCTAATTTTAAGGGTGATATCGTCGCAAATGTTCCGCTTTTTGAGATACTGTCCAATCTTGCAAGTTCTTGGGGATTGCAATCCGGCATTCGTAAAAACCCGCCGGCCATGAATAGAAGCCCATCGGGTTTTACATAGTTGATATTCATGTCGCGAAAATATTCCAAATACTTCAAGCACAAACCTGCGCCCAAGCTATGACCGCCTAAAATTATGGGTAGTTCGGGGTGCTGACGCTTTAAAGAATTAAGAACAAGCCTAAGATCACGGGCTAAAGCGCCTAAACCATGCGTTTTTCCAGTCTCACCGCCTGATAAACCATGACCTCTCAAATCTATCAATACGGTTGCAATGTTATGTTTTTTAAGCGTATCGGCTAAGGGCAAATACAATTTGGATTGGGCCGATGTGCCGTGAATAAATACGCACAATGCTTTAGCTGACCCCATGTGTTGAGGGAATATCTTTCGATAAGCAATTTTGGTGAGATCAAACGACGAGAGATAGTGAACCGTTGAATCAGATGCATTCAGCAGAGATCGGTAGTTCAACGTGTCTTTTAACGGAAGTGTAAAAATTGAGCGAGTTGGTTGGCTGGTTGAGGAACATGCCGATAAACCGCCAATCAATAGAACCAAAACGCTTAACCGAAAAATGCCAGTTTTTTTAAGCCTATGTTTTACTTCAATCATGCTGATTTTAATACGTTATCAGTTTCATTTTTGCGATAGCATGTTTCATATCCTCTGGCAATGGCGAAGTGAATGTAACCATTCTTTTGGTTTTGGGGTGCTCAAACTCAAGATAATACGCATGCAATGCTTGCCGGGGGATTCGTTGAAACAAATTTTTTAAAAACGCGTCACTTTGCGCAAACCCGCATGAACGGATTTTTTTTCCACCATAAGCCTCGTCGGAAATAATAGGATGATTGATATGTTGAAGATGCACACGAATTTGATGCGTGCGACCGGTATGCAATCGAACATCCAATAATGAAAAATAACCATAATCTTCCACAATCTTGTATTCCGTTATTGCAGGTTTGCCTTCCATTGAGTCGTATGGGTAACAAGCCATCAGTTTGCGATCGCGTTTATTTCGTCCAATATTTGTTTTAATCGTGTCGCTTGCCGTTTTAGGAACGCCCCAAATCAGAGCCAGGTATTTTTTTAACGTTTTCCGGTCGGCAAATTGTTTGGCCAATGCGTAATGCGTTTCATCATTTTTAGCCACTACAATTAAACCGGATGTGTCTTTGTCCAATCTGTGAACAATGCCCGGACGCATTGGCTCGTCATTGATTTTTGACAATTGAGATTGGGTGTGATACAGCACCGCGTTTGCGAGAGTCCCTGTCCAGTTTGCATAAGCCGGGTGAACAACCATTCCGGCAGGTTTGTCAATAATGATAAGATCATCGTCCTCGAACACAATTGATAACGGGATGGGTTCGGGAAGCAATTCCGGCGGCGGCGGGGAAGTATATATAACATGTATTGAATCGCCGGGTGATACTTTATAATTGGATTTGATCGGATTGCCATTAACCAATACCCGTTGATCCAATATGCTCTGCTGAACTTTATTGCGCGTTGCGTTTTCTACCCTGTCGGTTAAATACCGATCGATGCGAATGCGGGATTGATTGGCATCAACAGAAAACGTTTGTGTTTTAAACTCTGAAAGCTCGTCGTCGTCTCGTTCAGGATCAGGCGGCATTTCAGACGGGTTTATGGATTTTGAAATCATAACAAATAGCGGTTTAAGATTCAAATTCCAGAAACACCTCGGATAGGGCTGCTAAAACCGACATGGCTGATGTTCGGTTTTTGGCATCCGGTGAATGCTGACCGGCTTTGCCATGAATGTAAGCGCCAATAGCGCCGGCTTCAAGAATATCAAGCCCTTGTGCCACAAAAGCAGCAATTATGCCCGATAACACATCGCCGGTTCCGGCCGTGGCCAGCGCCTCTGTTCCTGAATCTGAAAAATATAGGGATTGAGAATTGCCTACAAGCGTTGGCGCGCCTTTTAATAGCACTGTGGCGGCATATTTTTTGCTAAACTCCCGAACATGTTTAAGCCGATTCAATCGTATGTCATCGGCACAAACATGACTTAAACGTTCGAACTCTTTGAGATGTGGCGTTAAAATGGCATGGTTTAAAATTGGCCACGAATCAAGCTCAGAAAGTGCAAAAAGCGCGTCGGCATCCAAAACAATCTTTTTTTGTTTAAGCGCTGGTTGATTGAGCAGTTCAACAATAAAAGCCTGTCGTTCATCGGTTCGCCCAAACCCAGGGCCAATCAAGACCGAGTCGGCCCAATGAAGTTTTTCTTCCAGTTCATGTATGGATTGATCAATGATAATGGCTTCGGGAACGGCCATATGAAACATATTGAAAGCGTTTTGCGGGATGGATGCGCATACATAACCAGCGCCGGAAACAATAGCTGCTTTAGCGCTCAGTATTGCAGCGCCCATCATGGAGTTTTTACGGGTTTGATTGCCGGCAATGATCAACACTTTGCCATTTTCGTGCTTGGCGCTTTGATCCGTTCTTTTTGGCAAAGACTGGCGAACAAATTCATCATCAATCAATTTGGCGTGGGAGGGGTTTATTAAAAATGATGGAATGGAAATATCGGCCAGTGCAATTTTTCCAGAGTGATTTCGGCCATCTTCCAAAAATAATCCGGTATTTAAAAATCCTAACGAGATGGTTAGATCGGCCTTTACGGCAATGTCGGCAACTTGGCCGCTGGTGCAATCCAACCCTGAAGGCGTGTCAATGGCAATAACTTGTGTTGATGGGCCCGATTTTTTTTGATTAATAAACGCGATAGCCTCACGGATTGGGGATTTTATCCTTCCATTATCAGGATTGGTATATCCCGTACCTAAAATAGCATCTACAATAAAATCATAAGATGCTTGTTCAATAATTGAAGGAATAGCTTCGTCGGTTTCTATAATCCGTAACCTATCGGTATGAGTCAAATATTGCTTTAAAGATTTAAGCGTTGCCAAGCCATCATCTTTTAATTGCGATTCAAGGCATAAATAAGCCAAATCAACATGAGCGCCGCCGTTAATTAAATGCCGTGTGAGTACAATACCATCGCCGCCATTGTTCCCCTTACCGGAAATAACAAGAAACCTCTTGCCCTGAATACACTTGCCGGATTTACCATACTCTTTTAAGATGATATTATAGCTTTCTTTACCGGCTAGTTCCATTAACTGGCGTTCGGAAACCCTTAATTTAATTATGGTTTCATAATCCAGTTGTCTCATTTCTTCGGATGTTAAAACGGCAAGCATGGTCTTTGAAAATGTTAGGTTATTCAATGTTTTTGAAGTAATAACAGAATTTTTACTGTTAAGCAAATCTGAAATAAAAAAAGCTGCCGTTGAAGGCAGCTCAAAATAGACCTATTCTCGCATATTGGGGCTATTTTCCATGAATCTCCGATTTAAAGGAAACTTTTTTATGCTTACCGTCACAAAATGGTTTGTTCTCACTTGCGCCACAACGACATAAAAAGGTAGCCTTATTAGGTTCGGATAGCGGTTTGCCTTCCATATCATGAAGCTGAAAATCGCCTTCCATTTTAATCGGGCCGTTGTCAAAAACTGTGATTTTAGTTGTCATAATGTTTAACGTTTTGATTTTAAAAAGTGTCTAGGTTAATGTTAGGCTGCGCCATAGATTTTAAGCAAAAACCAAAAGACTAAGACAAAACGTTTTTTCTAAGGTATTTAATTGAAATAAAAGTAAAAAGCAGTCCAATGAAACGAGCCGCCTGTTGTGGTTTCAACCGTTTTTTGAGGCGTTTGACCGGATGGTGGCGTTCCTTTGGGTCGGTTTGTTTTCTGGATATCCAAAGGGATAAATTGTGTGAATTGGTAGCTGAGATCGAGGTGTTTGAAAATCGGAATCGTCGTTTTTAGAGAGAGCTGGATCGCCGTTATTTTTTCATAATTTAGGGAGTGATTTTGCAGGTCTGTAATGCCAAATGTTAAAAAAAGTGGTCGCCAGGTTTGCGCTGATACCCTTGGGGTGATATCAAAATATTCGATGGTTGGTTTAATCAAAACACGGTTCGAATAAGCATAACTGAATAAAACATGTTGAATTTCCAGTTCTGATACTGATTCCCCGAAATGCCGTACTCCCAATAGATCAACCGTTGAAGATGAAAATGGCCATGTTTCCACCCGTAATTTACCTTCAAAATCGTAATGGTCGTAACGGTAGCTTAACCAAAAACCATGATCATGGAAAGTTTGATAAATCCCTACCTTAAAGGCACTGGACTTTATATTTAGCCGGATTAACTTTCCAAACTTGGTGTTTTGATAAAACAAATCGGCATTAGAAAACAATGATGTCTTAGCCAGACCAACATCAATGGCCGTTGACTTGATTTTAAAATTAAGCCCATAATAGTGAGTAAAATGCCATCCAAATGGGATCATGTCATAATCGGATGTGATAGACTTTAATTGGCTCTCAACAAATGCAGATGATTCATAGGCATAAACGGCGCTTATAAAGTCGCTGATGCCTGTGGAAATTCGGATGTATTCTGAAAGCAGATCAAAATCCAAAGGGATTTTAACCTGGTCATCATTAGTTTGTAGAAGGAGATTTTGGTGACTGCCACTAAGCTTCTGAGAAAAAAGTACCGTTGTCTTGAATGGAAGCGTGAGTTGCAAAGGTAGATTGTAATACAGACCGTTGTCATTTTGGGTATAATGGCTGATTAAAGCCAGGCCGGTTTTTACATGGCTTGAAATAGTTCCATTGGCCACAAAAAGGTTTTGTTTAAACTCCCGATTAAACTCACTATACCTGATTTCGGATTCCGGGATTTTAGCTGACGCGTTAAATGACATGTTTCGGTGCCCGGCGCCCAAAGATGAAATAATGCCGAGGTGTTTTGTGGGCGCTAAAAAAGCTAACTCATAATTAAACACTTCGCCCTTTAGCTTAAAACCTTTGTTATTTTTTGACGTGATAACATCCCAATAACTAAATTGCGATGAAAATATTGAGCTATCGGGGTCAGATGTGTTAAGAGGATGTTGAGATAAACGATAAAACAATGAAGGTTGATGATCCCACAAATGGATATGATCATCAACGTTGGGTAAAAACTGCCTCAGTCCTTGTCCAAAGCAAGCGTGGTTATAAAAAAATGCCCACAAAATTAAAGATAAAATTGTGGTAAGTGATTTTAACATAGATAAAAAAAGCCGGCAAAGCCGGCTTTATAGTTGAGCTTAAAAATGTTCATCAATTAATCACTCGGTAGCAGTAATGGGAGGTGATACAGATTCAGAAAATCCCAAATCACTAGCAGTTATATTAAATGTTTGTTTGAACTGGGCATCTGTCATTCCCGGGAACAACCCATTAAACGTTGGATCGGGTAGTATCCAGTTATCAAAGCTGGTGGCAACCCATGTAATTACCGGTACATAATATTCCGTTTGAATATTGTATTCATAACTAAGAGTCGCAAAAATGTTTGTTGATCCTTTAGGATAACCCGACCAATATAAACTCATATACAAATAGTCATAAAAAATCGAATTATTAATGAGGCTATCTTTAAGTGCATCGAATTGAGAATCAAACTCAGGAATAGTTTCACCCCATTGATTAGAAGTGGTTTTTCCATTCGAAATCTGATAATACCTGTTATAATATTTAACTGAGCTATCACCGGTAACTGTTGCTGAGACTGACATTGAATTCCAGTAGTACCTTTCCCCGTATTCAATTTCTGCTAGAACAGTGTAAGCCGGAACCATAGCTTTAAAGTTTGGTATCGGCGTATCAAAATAACTGGCAAAATTCACATCCAGATTTTCCAGGGAGTTATCGCCATTAAAATCTGCCTTGATGGTTTTAACGGTGCCATTTAAAGCCTCTTTAAACTCGGTAATGCCATCTTTAACCTCTTGCGGTACGCCTGAGCCAACTTTAATAACATCATCATCCTGATTGTCTGTTTCAGCTTCAACGAATGCTATGGCATTTTCAAGGTTTGTAGCAGCAGCAAGGAGAGCGGTTTTGGCTGAGCTCATATGCGAAGCGCCATCAGAATTTAATGCCAAAAAGTCTGAATCTTGCTTCAACGCATTAACCATGCCTGTACTATCGTAAGTAGCGATATTAAAATTATAGGCTACGGAGAGATGAAGCCATGATTTTAAAATGTTTAAGACAGATTTAAGCGCATAGATTTCAGTGAAGTCAATTTCAATATCATCTTCGTTAACATCCCCTTGCATTTTACCGCTAACCATAAAGATGTAGCTTGTATTTGTAATTCGCTCTAGCCGGCTAATGGAGTAATTAACGGCTGGTAAAGCAACTGTTTTTAAAATATTTTGAATGTCGCCAATTTGAGGAACGTTACTGGAAGCGGTTAACTTAAACATGCCCATCGACATAGCCAGTGGAGCTTCAATAGACATTTGTTGATTTGATAAGCTGGTTGGGAAACCGGTTGACGAAACGCTAAAAATGTCTAACGTATTGCTCGGAGAAAAGATTTTCGCCGTATCTAAAAAAGCTCCCCAGGTTTCAAACGCATTAATAAAGGATTGATTTTGAGTGAGGTTTAAAAGTTCAGTCAGGGCAGCGCCAAAATTGGCATCATCATTATTCGGATCAAACTGCAGCGCTTGCTTATATAATGAATTTGGCGAGGAGAGATCAATATCGCTTGGTTGTTCAATATTACCTAATTCCGATTCAATCAAATCAAAAAGTTTTGCTTCAAGCTCTTGATTGGCGCTATCAACAAGGGATTTTGATTTTTCCGGATCGAAATCCTCATCCACAGTATTATCATCATCGCAAGCTGATAGAGAAAGTATAAACCCAACGACGAAAAGCAGCCCTAGAAATTGTTTGTAGACCTTCATTATCAATGACCTCCTTGAATTGTATGGATTACAAGTACTTGATTAACTGAAATTGTTTAATGAATTTTAAATTATGAATAAGAAATGTTATTTCATAGCTAATTTCATCATTGCAATTTTAAAAAGTAGTTAAAATCGAATATGGATAAAGATTCCGTTTTAAATTTAATCAACCCAAATGTCCGAGCGCTTGGCGCTTATTCAATTTCAGGGGGACAAAATGCCGAGATCAAACTAAATCAAAATGAAAATCCACAAGATTTACCACAATCATTAAAACAAGCGATATTAAACGATTTTTTAAGCCAGCAATGGAATCGTTATCCCGATATTTTCCCTCAAAACGGTGCAGCCCGGTTTGCTGATTTCATTGGTCTTCCATCCGAGTATGTCCTTATGGGCAATGGCTCAAATGAATTGCTTTACACAATTTTTATGGCACTGTTGCACCCAAAGGCATCTATTTTGATTCCAACGCCATCGTTTTCATTGTATGGAAAAATCACACAAGTATTAGGCGCTGAAATTCACCCGGTTGCAATGAATAATGATCTAAGTTTTAATACATCCGCAATTATTGATGAAGCATTGGAGAAAAAACCACAATTAATTGCCATTTCAACGCCAAATAATCCGACAAGCAAATCCATTAGTATTGAGGAGATTGAGGAAATCGCTCAAAAAGCGCCCTCTGTCGTGTTAATTGATGAAGCCTACATTGAATTTTCCAAGCAAAAATCAGCCATCGAGCTAATTGATCACTATCCGAATGTTATCGTGTTAAGAACGTTTTCAAAAGCATTTTCACTTGCCGGACTCAGGATCGGGTTTGCAATGACAAATCCTGCGTTAATTCATGAGATCGTAAAACCAAAAATTCCGTTTGCCTCAAGCCATCTTGCTGAAACCGCGCTGAAGCATGTGCTTAAGAATTATTCAGTAATTGAAGAGGGGATTAAAACCATTTTGAATGAACGTGAAAGAGTTTCAGGGGCTCTTGAAAAGATTCAATCCATCAACTTATTTGAAAGCGACGCCAATTTTTTAATTGCCCGATTTCCCGATGCGCAAAAAGTCTTTAATTCATTAAAGAATGAAGGGATTTTAGTGAGAAATGTTTCCGATTACCCGTTAATGGAAAACTGTTTGCGCATTAATATCGGGAGTTATGAAGAAAATCAGGCCTTAATTCATGTCTTGAATCAACTGGTGTAATGATGAAACAATTGACTGGGCAAGAAATGCAAAGGCTTGGTGCGGAAAGTTTTCGTGCAGCCAAAAAACACCCGATTGTAATTTTATTGCATAACATTAGAAGTATGTGGAATGTTGGCTCAATTTTTCGCACATGTGATGCGGCGTTAATTGAAAAACTTATTATCACAGGTTACACCGCCACACCACCGCGAACGCAGATTGATAAAGTGGCCTTAGGCGCTACGGAAACGGTGAATTGGGAATATATATCCGATCCTTTGAACGCCATTCAAACCTTGAAATCTGACGGTTATCAAATTTGCGGTCTTGAAATAACAGATTGTTCAAAACCCCATTACGACAGTTCAAATTACATATTTCCAACATGTTTGATATTAGGAAATGAAGTGACCGGAATTGATAATGAAGTATTAAGTGCTTGCGATTTAAGTGTGGAAATCCCACAATTCGGAACGAAACACTCCTTAAATGTGGCTGTTTCGGCAGGTATTGCAGTTTTTGAACTGGTAAAAATTTACAGACAATCGGTTTTATCTAAAACCGATAGGAATTAGTGATTTCTTATTGATTTGTTGTTAAAAAAATTATAAAAAACTTATGAAAAGAAATCTTCAAAGAATGGCGAAAATTCTAATTTTTAGATACATGAAATTATTCACAATAAGGCATTAATTAGAATTATGTTTATCTTATAAGGTATTATAAAATAAATACTTATCGTATTATTAGGATTGTTTGCAAAGAACTCTGATCCTTTTGGCATGTTAGTTGATATTAATTATGTGAGAAGTTACATAATTAATATTCGGAGGCATAATGAAAAAGATTTTTGTTTTAATGGCATTATTGTTAGGCGCTTCATATAATGCAGGTTTTGCGCAGCAAATTTATCAGGATTCGCATCATCATATTTTGTTTTATGAAGACAAGGATTTGAAAAATATTCATGAGCAACTTTTAGAACGTCAGATGGCATATAAGCATAAAGCCGGCGAAATAAAAAAGAAGCTCAATCAAATATTGGATAAAATGAGAACCTATCATGATTATCATTCCGGTGTTGTAGTAGAGAAAATGCCTAACAATGACCTTGTAGAGACCTATAAAGTGTTAAAAGCAGAAAATGATTTTGTACAACAAAAATTATCACATGTTCAAATAAAAATTCTTCAGTTGCAAGAGTCATTTGATTTGGATCACAAACTTTTAGTAAATAATTCCCGTTATTAGTAGTTGGTTGACTTTGATGTTTATATCACTTAAATTTGCAGACAATTGTTAAATATTTCAGTTTTCTCTTGTTTTATAAATGTATTGACCCTATTATCCGCTAGACACAATTGAAACGATTGTTTTTTGTATTTTACAAAAAATAAATATTTAAATCGGAGAGAAAGAAATGAAAAAGTTTACCCTACTATTATGCATAATGATGTTTCCGATTGTCCTTTTTGCTGAAGGGCGAATTCTCGGACGTGTCACAAATCAGAATGATTTACCAGTGTCGGATATTACGGTGCGCGTAAAACAGGGACAATCATTCTGGAAGGGATGTAAAACCAACAGTGCAGGATTTTTTGTTATTGATGAAGTGCCTGCTGGTAAATATGATGTTGCGGCCTACAAAAAAGGTGATATCAGAGCTTGGTATGGTAGTGTTGAAGTAATGGATGGCGGCGTTGTAAGATTCAACATTGAAGTAAAATCACTTAATACAACAAAACCGTCTGTAGCCAATCAGGAAAACCAATAAATATGTAGTTACTTGCATTTTAGAAAAAGGCTCCGATTGAGCCTTTTTTTATTGCTCGCATGGATGAATGCGTTTATACTCAGTAATATCTACGACAGTTGTAATCTTATATTTTTCCCCGTTGTCATCAATTATAAGTTTAGGCGTACTATATACATCAACAAAAGATCCATCAGGTCGTTCGATATGCCAATCATCATGAATTTCCGGTACTGTGCCGTTCATAAAGGCTTGATGAATATCGTTTGCTAATTCACGATGTTCATGTGGTATTAAAGTTGTGAAATGTTGGTTGATAATTTCAGGAAGGCTTTTCCCATAAATTTTACAAAAAAATTGATTTGCTGCTAGAAAATAACCCTCTTGATTGGTGACGCTCATGCCTACGTTTATTGAATCAAAAATCTGTTTGTAGAAGCATTCATTATCAATAAAAGAAGAGACTTGTTTTTGAGAAGATGCCATAGGTGCTTCTGTTTAAGTTAGTGTTAGCTATACTTTGAAATACCTCACAAAAAGCACACCAAAAATTCTACAAAACGATTTTAGAATTAATTTATTTTGCTATGAGTTATAACATGAACTATTATATGGAAGAGATTTTAATTATTGGTGAGATTTTTTTTGGGAAAAGCCCAGATTTTAGACGAATCCATAAAAAAATGATAAAATAAAGTCGTTTTCTTAAACTTTTATTAATACAGGTTCGTTTATAAAATTGCCTTACAGTTTATGGTTTCTGTAAGGTTTTCATAGAGCACCTCCTTAAAGGCTGTCGAGCTTGTCTTGGCAGCCTTTTTATTTACATAAAGTAACTGGAATTACGATATGTAATTTGGAGTGCAACTGTTTTTATTAAGGCGACGTAATTTTTCTATTGAAATCAGCCATTGCTTTTTGCAAGCCATTTTTTATAAAGGATTCGACGCTTTTGGCGGCATATTCAATCAATTCTTCGGTTACCGGTTTTTCATCCTGTGAGAATTTCCCTAAGACAAAACCAGATGCATTTGTTTTCAGAGATTCATTTCCAATACCAAGCCTTAATCGGGCAAAATCTGATCGTCCCAGTAGTTGAATGATATTTTTTAATCCATTTTGCCCGCCATCTGAGCCACCTGGACGAAAACGTAGCGTGCCTAAAGGTAAATTAAAATCATCACAAATAATTAGAATATCAGAAACCGAAATTTTATAAAAAGCCATGGCATGCTGTACGGCTTTTCCAGATAAATTCATGTATGTTTGAGGTTTTATTAATAAGGTATCCTCATCATGAATTGGTGTTTTTATCATTTCATAAGGGCCTTTACCACCTCGAAATTGCTGATTATGTTTTTCGGCCAGCAAATCCAGAACCTCAAATCCGATATTATGACGGGTATGTCGATATTTCTCTCCAGGATTTCCCAGGCCAACGATTAGTTTCAAAACAAATGGCTATTTATTGGTTAAAATTCGGAGCAAAATGCATGAATTGCGATGCAAATCTAAAGAAATGAAAAGTGATTATCAAAAGGAAGAAGATCAAAATCGGATGAGGGAAAAAGTAGAGGAACGCGTTTGCGTTCCTCCTTCTTTAAAAATCAAAGCAATGGAGCAATAACCAAAGCAACTACAGCGATTAATTTCATTAAAATATTCAAACTTGGGCCGCTGGTATCTTTAAAGGGATCGCCAACGGTATCGCCTACAACAGCGGCTTTATGCGCTTCGCTGCCTTTGGCGTAAGTAACGCCATCGAATTCAATTTTTCCTTCAATGCGTTTTTTAGCGTTATCCCAAGCGCCGCCGGCGTTGGATTGGAAAATTGCCATTAAAACACCGGATGTGGTAACACCGGCTAATAAACCACCAAGCATATTTTTAGATATAAAACCAACAATTACCGGTACCAATACACCCATTAAGCCGGGCAGGAGCATTTCGCGCAGTGCCGCTTTTGTGGAAATATCTACACATTTGGCATACTCAGCTTTTGCTGTGCCTTCACGAAGACCGGTTATTTCATTAAACTGTCGGCCTACTTCTTTAATCATATCACCGGCAGCTCTGCCAACAGCGCCCATTGCCATAGCGCTAAATACAAATGGTAACATTGCGCCAATAAGCAACCCGGCCATAATCACGGGATCTGAAATATCAATCGTTTTTACATCGGCTTGTTGCATGTATGCGGCAAACAACGCTAAAGCTGTTAAAGCCGCGCTTCCGATAGCGAAACCTTTTCCGATAGCGGCAGTCGTATTGCCAACTGCATCAAGTTTATCGGTTCTTTCACGCACTTCCGGAGGCATACCTGACATTTCCGCAATACCGCCGGCGTTATCGGAAATCGGACCATAAGCATCCACAGCAAGCTGAATACCGGTAACGGAAAGCATGCCTAAAGCTGAGATAGCAATACCATATAAACCTGCAAAATGGTGTGCGCCTACAATAGCGATGGATAAAACTAAAATCGGTAAACCGGTTGAAAACATACCAATGCCTAAGCCGGCAATGATGTTTGTTGCGGCGCCGGTAATACTTTGTTTAGCGATACCAATAACCGGTTTGTTATGAGTAGAACAGTAGTATTCGGTAATGATGCCAATTAATACGCCGGCAGCCAAACCTAATAATACCGCAAAATAAACGTTGGTAGATGTGTAAGTAAAGTCACCAACCGTCCAGGATTCTGGGAGGAAAGCTGTGATTACAAAGTAACTTAAGATAGCCATTACACCTGAAGCTCCAAATTCACCGGTATTTAATCCGGCTTGAGGGTTACCTCCTTCTTTAACGCTAACAAAAAACGAACCAAGGATGGCGACAATAATACCAACGGCAGCTAAAATCAATGGGAGCAGTACTGCGGCGGTAGAAAGGGAAGAGTCCATTT
Source organism: Chloroherpetonaceae bacterium (assembly GCA_028277445.1). Classification (GTDB taxonomy): domain Bacteria; phylum Bacteroidota; class Chlorobiia; order Chlorobiales; family Chloroherpetonaceae; genus JANQGG01. The sequence continues at coordinate 17,099 of JANQGG010000009.1, forward strand.
GGGCGAAAATAGGTACAAATGCAGCGCCTAACACCATGGTTCCGATAATTGAACCGACATAACTTTCGAAAAGATCAGCGCCCATTCCGGCAACGTCGCCAACATTATCGCCAACATTGTCGGCAATGGTGGCAGGGTTTCTTGGATCATCTTCAGGAATGCCTTCATATACTTTACCTGCTAAGTCAGCGCCTACGTCAGCAGCTTTGGTATAAATGCCTCCGCCTACGCGAGCAAATAGCGCAATCGATGAAGCCCCTAATGAAAAGCCTGAGATTACATTAATGACAGTTCCTATTTCTGTAAACAGCTGGCTATAGATAACAAACAAGACGGAAAGTCCAATAACGCCTAACCCAACAACAGACAAGCCCATAACAAGACCGCCCGAAAATGCAACGTTTAAAGCTGTGCTAAGTCCGGTACGTGCAGCGTGCGTAGTACGAACATTGGCTTGAGTGGCGACTCTCATTCCAATATAACCTGCGCTTCCTGAGCAGATCGCGCCCATAAAAAAGCTTAGTGCAACTAGCCAGGAAGAATCAGTTCTGCCGGAATTGGCAAACGCCAGCAGTACGGCAACAGAAATAACAAAAATGATCAAAATTTGATATTCGCGTTTTAGAAACGCAGTGGCTCCTTCAGCAATATGATTTGCTATTTCAGCCATTTCAGTAGTCCCGCTGGATTGTTTGGAAACCCAACTTGCTTTAATAAAGGCATATAGCAGCGCAATAACTCCCGCTGCAGGTACTGCATAAATAACTGCTTCAGTATTCATGTTTTCTTTTCGGTTTGATTTTTTATGAAAATGCTTTCATTGTTTGCGTTAAACTGTATCAATGAAAATATGTTACTGGTAATAATGTTGATAAATAAGCCTCAAAGAACAGCGCGATGCTTTTTGAAAAGCGCCATGCAAATATCGATGACATTAAAGTTACAATTATTTCAGGATTTCTAAAAAAAAATCACGCATTCATCGAATGCTTGTGATATGCAAAATCGAGGATGGTTCAGGAGAGAATGAGGGTTCTAGTCAATCGAATAATCAACAACAGCGCGTTTCAGAGTCACAGATTTGATGAACCCCGCTACCTTTTTATGTTCGGGATGATTTTGGTAAATCGATAAATCGTTTATGGATTTGAACTCGGAATACAAGGCCAAATCGAAGGCATGCTCAGAGCCATTAAAGTCGCGCCCGATTTCTATCTCTTGAATTTCAGGAATAACCGATTTTAAACCTTCAATTTTTTGCCGGATTGTTTCGATGATTTCAGATTTGGATTTGCCTAGGGCATCCTCTTTGATCATCCAAAAAACGATGTGTTTGATCATTGATATAAGTGAATTTTGTTAAAAAATCACGCCGACTTTTCAGCAAAGCCTAATACATAACCGTTATTATCAAGTATATAAAATTCTTGCATTCCATACCAAGTGGTTTTTAACGAAGTTGACTTAAGTGTTTTTGAAGCAATTTCTTCATAGAATTGTTCTATGCCCTCAATTTCCATATAAAAGGATACACTTGCGCCAAGGTTTTCAAATTGGGATAAACGAACATCATGTTTAAAGCTCTTGGTTTGTTGCATCATAATTTCAACATCATCTTTTGCAATCAAAGCATATACATAATCTTTAGATTCCGAAAGACTATGTTCAATACCATCTTCTGTTGCCGGTACGGCCATAATAAGGTTAAATCCTAAATTCTGTTGATAAAATTTAACAGATGCTTTTATATCCGCTACAGCAAGGTTTGGCGTTAGTTTATTAAACGTCATGGTTGTCCTGTAGTTAAGTTAAATAAAATCAAAGGTAGGTTTTGGCAAGCGTTGATAATTGTAAAAAACGGACATTTTCATTTTTGGAAAGCGCTTTTGGAGATGAGCCAGTATGTTTTTTAATTTCTTTTATAAAATGAGCTTGATCGTAATAACCAGGGGTGGGACTGAGCTTTCCATGGGCAATTTCCGGGTAAGACGCCCTACAGCGCGTAATATCTAAAAGGGATTTTAGGGAAAGTCCAAACATTCGGTTAAAATACCGGTTGATTTGCCGGCTGGGCCATCCAATGTTTAGTGATAGGGATGAAATGTTTTTAACAGGTGTATTGTAAATATGATCGAACAAATCTAGCTTTTTTCTTTCGATTGGGTTTGAACGATCCAATTCTGATAGCATCAGTTTGTTTAAGGCCTTTGCTGCTAATTCATGATCTTGAAAGTTAATAAGGCCAATGTTCCAAAAGTTTAGTGGAAGCGCTTTAGACGCATTTAAGTACTGGCTTAAACTTTTTTTGAGTAAATACTCGGCGGCGAGCAATTTGAACCGAATTCCAAACAGATCGGCGCCTTTTTTAACAATAATATTTTTATGATTTCGCCATACGCCTGTCAAGGTAATTTTCTTTGCGCAATTGTTTTCAATATTGATAATCAGATCAAAATACCCATCGGGTAGAATGGTGGTATGCAAATCAGCATCGGGGGTTTGGAAAACCCAAAAACATTTAACCAGGTGGTTTAGCTTTTTTGCGGGTTTGATTTCATGGTAGAGCATTTATTTCAATTTGCTTATAGAACCAGAATTAAATTCAACTAATTTTTCCCAGTTGATTTGACCTTCATCATTACAAAAGTCATTAGCAAATTCTTTTTGGAGATGTTTTTGTCCCGATTTTTTTTGTACCTATTTTCTGAACCTTTTAAAATACGTATCAATTTCAGGTCTAAGCTCTATACCAGCAATTTCAAAACATTTTAGTAATTCTTCGTATGCACCTGAACCACCTAAAAAATCCCAGAACTCATTAGCTACTTTCAATTCATTGTCAATGTCTAACATTCCTTTGAGCGTCCAACGTTGATAAGGTTCAGGCTCATATGGGTTATATGGTATTGCAATTAAGCTGTTAACTTTTGATGCTGTATTTTTAGCCAATTCAATTCCGATCCACTCAAGCAATGTTCTTTTAAAATCTTTGAAATTACTGATGTTAGGTTTAGCAGTTTTCAAATCAAATAAAAATTTTTCACCATCGGCGCTTTCAACAAATAAATCAACTTTTACAGTACGGAAATGATTCATTTTTCCAGACTGACAAATCTTTCTAATGGCTTCAATCTCATTTTTTTTGTTTGGATCTTTACCGGTTGAAAGATTATTGATTATTTGTTGAATTTTATTTTGTACTTCCTCGCTAATTGCTGTCCCCAAAACATATTGCGCTTCAGCTTTCTTAAAATGATTTTTAGCTAAGGCTACAGCAACTGGTTCAAAAATTGATGTTCCAAACGATGTATTTAAAGAATGTATGAATGAATACAGCGCTAACCTGTCTTTTCCAAGCAATCGGTAATGAAAAGGCATATTGCTGGATTCTGGTTTATAGTTTTGAAACTTCTTACGTACGCAAGTTTTAATTACATCTTTTATAAAAATTTTTTGTTCCTTACTTAAGACCATGAACTATTTAGATTTTAGATGAAATATAATTTCTGAGTAAGCGCTTTTGTCTTTTTCAGTTCTATTTAGCACAGGCCTTTTGTATTGATTTACGATTTTCATACCAGATTTTTCAGAAATCTTAGGATAAAGGTTGCTTTTGTCATTTGCCACAAGGAAAATATCGTAATCTTTTACCATATATTTTTTACAATTATTCAAGACATTTGATATACCCTGTATATATGATTCTTTTGCCTCTTTACCCCTTCCTTTGTAAAGAGGCCCGATTTCTAATTCGTCTTTTCTTTCAAAACCAAATAGATCATAGGCGTATGCGTGTTGCTCATGATAATCAATAAGACCAACATAAGGCGGACTTGAAAAAACTCCTTTTATTTTTTGATTCTTTGCTAATTTGTATAGGTTGGGATTTCTAATATCAAGTTCCTCAAATAATTCTATAGATCGACTATCCCCAGTAAGGCATTGTTGAAGCGTATCCGTTCTTAATTTGTTAAAACAAGAAATGCGATTTATTGTATCTTTAGAGTATGTTTCCCACCATTTAAGAATTGAAAAAAGTGGTTTGCATACTTTGCCATGTTTACTGCAATAATATGTAGAAGTAATTGGGGCTTTTAAAGTTGCAAGGTCTGCATGAGTAGTAGCTCTGCAGGAACGAATTGTACGACTAAAGATTACACTAACAACTTTCTTAGTATTTATATTTGATATTTTTTTTACTTGATTAAAAACAAAATCAATTTCATCGCGGATTGGTGGAATGTACCATTTATCTAAAAACGTATCGGTTTTAGATTGTTCAATATTGATATTGTAAGCCTTAATAAGTTTTTGGTATATAGGGAGAAATTCTAGTGCTTTTTCTGGACCATACTTTTCTTGATTGATTTTTCCTTGTTTCACGTTGTATTTGTAATCAGGTACAGGGAAAAATTGATTGTTGAAGTCGTATAATTTTCCTAGAAGTTCGTTTTCAAACTCAATGGTTTTTCTATCAGCAAGAAATGTCTTCAAAGAATGAGTTATTCGTTGCAATTCTTTTTTAATATCGTGGATGTCATGTTTATGTACTTTAACATTGCTTATTAATGCATTGAATTGAGAAACATCAATACCAATGGCATGCAAGCCTAACTCATTACTTTGAACAAGTGTCGTTCCACTTCCACAAAAAGGGTCAAGTACAATATCGCCAGGTTGGAAATATACTTCCTTTTTAAAATCATCAGTATGATTGCCTAAAAAATATTCAACAAGTTGAGGGATAAATTTACCTTTATATGGATGAAGCCTGTGAACATGCTTTGTTGTTTCTGATTCTTTGTATTGATCAAAAGATAGTGCCCAGTTTAGATCGTCTCCAAGTTTGTTTTTCCATGAAACTTCGCGATTTCCGTTATAAGATTTATAGTAATTGATTAAATCCTGTTTGGCAATTTGGGTAGTTCCGTTTATGCCTATTTTTGGTACTCGTCCATATTGAATAAGGTATGAGATATTAGAAGTTGTCACCTGTTTATTGAGGTATTTTGTTGCCCATAGACTAGCTTCTTTAATTGTTAAAAGTTCTTCCATGATGAAACGCTCATAAATTTAGTTTTGAGATTCTTAAATGTTTAGATACTAGTTCAGCTAGTATTAAAAAAATTAAGTGATTGCTCGTTGAATTTTTTTGCAATATCTTTGATTGTTAAAAAGAAGGCAATTAGAAACTAAGTAGTTAAACTATTATTTAGTATTTCAAAATTTCAAGTAATAGAAAGAAATCACAAACGACCACCAATATCTTTTTCAAAAGACTTTGGTGGATTTTTTCATAAGCTCTGATACGTTGCTATTGTGCCTTCTTACGTTTCGCTTTGCCGTTCGAATTGATCTTGATTTCAACCGGTTTGGCTTGCCAGATTTCATCGGCGTATTGTTGAATCGTGCGATCGCTTGAAAACCGGCCCATATTGGCTACATTCAAAATTGCGCGGCGCGTCCATTCCTTTTTCGTTTTAAACACACGATCAACTTCACGCTGGCATCGAACGTAGTCGTTAAAGTCAGCAAGTAACAGGTATTGATCGCGCGAAAGAAGCGATTCAATGATCGGTTCAAACAACCGGTGTTCCGAAGGGCTGAAATACCCGGATCGGATCATATCAATAACCTGTCGGATTTCAGGCTCATTCTCATAGATCTCTCTCGGATTATAGCCAGATTCTTTTAGCGCTTTTACTTCGGGTGTCTTTAATCCGAATAAAAACATGTTTTCCGCCCCAACTTCTTCCATGATTTCAATATTAGCGCCATCCAGCGTACCGATTGTTAGCGCCCCATTCAATGCAAATTTCATGTTACCGGTACCCGAAGCTTCCGTACCGGCCGTTGAGATTTGTTCGGATAAATCCGCAGCCGGTATGATAATTTCAGCCAACGAAACCGAATAATTGGCCAGGAACACCACTTTGATGGTTTCATTTACGCGAGGATCGTGATTAATGACATCAGCTATAGCGCAAATTAATTTTATAACCAGCTTAGCATTGTAGTAACCCGGCGCCGCTTTTCCGGAAAATATGAATGTGCGTTTTTGGCATGGGAAATTTGGATTTTCAAGTAAACGGTTGTAGAGCCAAATGATGTGCAGAATATTCAGGAGTTGGCGTTTGTATTCATGCAGGCGTTTTACCTGGCAATCAAAAATTGAATTTAGATCAACATCCAGGTTATTGTTTTTCTTGATGTATTTGGCAAGTTTTTGTTTGTTTTGCTTCTTGGCTTTCTGCCAGGCTCGTTGAAACGCGGTATCCGACGCAAACGCTTCAATTTTTTTGAGTTGGTATAAATCGGTAATCCACTCAGGTCCGATTTTATTTGTTATCACATCAGATAGTTCAGGATTGCACAAATACAACCAACGCCGTTGGGTAATGCCATTGGTTTTGGCGTTGAATTTTTCAGGCCAAAGATCGTGAAAATCTTTAAACAGGCAGGGCGTTGTTTTAATGATTTCGGTATGAAGTTCCGAAACGCCGTTAATGGAATGGCTGCCAACAATCGCCAAATACGCCATCCGTACTTGCTTGACATCGCCTTCTTCAATTATTGACATTCGCTTCAATCGGTCGTTGTCATTTGGAAATACTTCAGCGACATCTTTTAAGAATCGATGATTGATTTCAAAAATAATCTGAAGATGCCGTGGTAGAACCTTGCCTAACAAGTCAACCGACCATTTTTCCAATGCTTCCGGCAGTACGGTATGGTTTGTGTAAGCAAATGTTTTTGTCGTGATACTCCAGGCTTTTTCCCATGGCAAGTCTTCGTCGTCCAAAAGCAGTCTCATGAGTTCAGCTACAGCGATTGCCGGATGGGTATCGTTGAGTTGAATGGCAACTTTTTCGGGGAAACAGTCAAAATTATTTTGATAGGTTTTCTTGTAACGAACCAGAATATCCTGAAGTGTAGCCGATACAAAGAAAAATTCTTGCTTTAATCGCAGTTCTTTCCCTTGAGAAAGACTATCGTTGGGGTAAAGTACTTTTGAAATGGTTTCACTGGAGGCTTTATCGGAAACGGCTTTTTCGTAATCGCCATAATTAAAATAGTCGAAATCAAATTCGCGGGTTGATTTCGCCGACCACAAACGCATGTTATTAACCGTGTTGGTTTTAAATCCCGGAACAGGCGTGTCATATGCCATAGCCATGACTTGCTGAGTATCTACCCACTCGGTTTTTAATATGCCTTTATCGTCATGATATTGATGAACATGGCCATAAAACTTAACGGTCACTAAACTTTCCGGCCTGGGAATTTCCCAGGGGTTGCCATACCGTAACCAATTGTCGGGGGTTTCAACTTGGTAGCCATCCTGGATTTTTTGAAAGAAAATGCCGTATTCGTAACGAATGCCATAACCGTAAGCCGGGAGCTGTAGCGTTGCCATAGAATCCAAAAAGCATGCGGCAAGTCTGCCTAAACCACCATTTCCCAGTGCAGCGTTAGGTTCAAGATCCTCGATCTCTTCCATTTGTAAGCCTAGTTCGTGCAAAGCTTGTCGTGTGGTTTCCGTCATATCAAGGTTGATCAAAGCATTGCCAAGCGATCGACCGATCAAAAATTCCAATGACAGGTAATACACACGCTTTGCGTCTTGGTCGTAATAGTTTTGCTGCGTTTTTATCCACCGATCAATCAACCGATCGCGAATGGCGTAAGCCAAACTGCTGTAGTAATCCAGTTCGGTTGCTGAATACTTATCTTTTGCCAACGAAAAATGCAAGTGATCGAGCCAGGATTTTTTTATGGAAGCTTTGTCCCGACCTTCGTGACCTTCAAACAAGGGGATTGTGGTTTTGTCTTTTACTGGCATGATGTGCTCCTTTAACTAAAGGTTTAGGCGGTAAAAAGGATTACTTGAAAGTTAGCAATGTTTTTCAGACCAAAAAAGCAAATCCACACGTTTTAACATCTTAAACGGCCTTTTGTTATGGATGGATATATCGAAGCATAATACTAACGGGCAAATGATCCGAAATGCCGCCTTTATAGATATTTCCGTTGTAAGTTTTTAGCATACCCAGCACACGCCCGCCTTTCATGAGCTCAAACATGTAAGGTTTATAAAAGATGCTTGCCGACCCCATTACATATTCAAACCGCGATGAGTTGGTCAAGTTTTTATGGATGATGATTTGATCAAATGTTTTCCAATGGTTCTGAAAAATATATGTGCCGATTGGGGAGTGATGATCAAAACAATTTAACAGGGTGTTAGGGGGTAATTGATCTTTCCATTGAAAATAAGGCGCAGCATTCAGCGTTTTTGATAGGGAGGTGTTGTGCGGCTCATCGTTGAAATCTCCCATAATCAGAATATCCAAAGCCGGATCGGTTTGGATTAACGAATCCACGTGGCGTTTTAACGCTTGTGCTGCAGCAATACGCCAGCGCTCGGTGCGGTTACGGCTCATGCGCCTGGAAGGCCAATGATTGCCATAAATGGCCAGATCAACATTGTGATGAGAAAATTTTACAAACATGATTTCACGGCCTGTTTTGCCATCAACCACGTAAGGGATTTGCACGCACTCAATCAGCTTTAAACGTTTTGCGTTATAAACAAATCCGATATCAATACCCCTGGGGTCGCTGGAATGGCGATAAGCAATTTTATACCCCGAAGTTTTCAAGATATCGGTAAAAAGCCGTTTCAGAAGTTCGGGATGCTCAACTTCGCAAAAACCAAAAATCTCAGGATATTGTTTTTGAGGATGGCTTGCTTTGATGTCGTTGATAACTTTTGCCAGTTGATTGAGCTTGTGATCAAGTCGCTTGCGTGTCCAGTTTTTTGAGCCCTCAGGGGTAAAGTCGCCATCGTTTGTTAAGGGATCGTTTGCGGTATCAAATAAATTTTCCACGTTCCACCACACAATCTGAAACACCCGATCGTGGTGTTGCGCCATTAGTGGCTGTGTGAAAATCAGAATGAAGGGGCATAAAATCAGAACTATTTTGAAGAGGGTCATTGGATCGGGGGAATTTTTTTAGTACGTAAATATTTACGTAAAGAAAGTTGTATTAATCATTTGATTTAACATCTATGGAAGATATTCAAAAAAATAAAGCCCTTGAAATTCTTGAAAAAAAACTGGATGAAAAAGGTATTCAGGAGTTTTTAAGCATTTCAAACGATATGGAAATGATTTTCGGAAAATACCCCGAATTGGATATGGAAACAGCCAAGTCTTTGATTGAGGATTATTTTTCTGATCGCGGCGAGTCTAAAGAATTTGTAGAAAAATGGCTTGGTAAAGCACAGGCGCACTGCGAAAAATATGGTATTGAAAAAAGCGCTATGCCGAAAGCAATGGTGGCGGATTTGGGCATGTTTCGTTTTATGTCGTTTTTTGAGGAATACGGATTAAGCGAGCAGGAAATTTTTCAAATTTTTTCCGGGGCTGCAGATCAGGTTTCCGATGTTGAGTTTAAAGTCCCTGGCACCATGAGCGTTCAACCCGATCATAAATGCTCTTGCAGGCACCATGGTGATTGCAACGAGTAGTTTTAACGAACTAAAAGGTAAATTCCCCCGATTACCATCACTACCCCGCCTAACCGTTCCAGGGTGAATGGTTCATTGAGAAGCATGATCGCAAAAATGTAAGTGAGCATGGGCGAGGTTGCCGATAGCGTTTTTACAACCGAGGCTTCGCCTTTTTGCATGGCATGGAAATAGAAAAAAAGCATCACCACAATTAACGCGCCTTGAAGCAATCCATATAAAATATACGTTTTGGGAACATCGGCAAGTTGTATAAACTCTCCGCTATAAGCAATTAGAATGCCGTAAAACAATACTTGAGAGAGGCCTCTCAAAAATGCCATTTGCGCCGGGGAGAGCACGCCCAACGTGATTTTTTCAATCAAAGGAAGCACCCCAAGGATCAGCACAGCAATGCCTAAAGAAACATAAATGTTCAGTTCTCGCATGGAATCATAGTTAATTAAAGGTAAAGATGTGATAAACTTAAGCACAAATATTGGCTATCTCAAAGAGGAAACGCAAAAGGGATGAAAAAAGCCGTCCGGAGGTTGGACGGCTTTCACGTTTAAAAGATATCAAACATAACCTGAGCCCATATTTGGAAATGGTTCGAATCGCCTTCATTATCTTCTTTATTAAATGCATTGTTCAAGCGGTATTTGGCTTCCACATCAAAACTGATGGGCATCAAAGGCAAGTCGACTTGAGCGCCAACGCCAAGTCCGGCACCAAAACGCGACTCGGAATCAGTATTATCGCCGGAATAGAAGTTCATGGCTAAATCGCCGCTTAGGTATGGCGAGATCATCGGAAGAGGCAGCAAACTATACTCAATACCTCCGCCAACTGAAATGATTTCTGTATCAACAGATACCTCTTGACCAAAAACATCAATATCGGCGCTAAACGAGTTATAATGGGCATGGCCGACAAGCTTAAATGGGAGCGCTTTAATATCCAGCTTAAGTTTTCCGCCAAGGTTGTAACCGTTAAAGTCTGAAAAATCGCTTTGGCCCAGTGAAAGGCCACCGCCAATGCCACCTTTTACGGTTAAGGGTTTAATGATTTCAACCTGAGCATGGCTCAGTGAAGGAAAGCAAAGCAAAGCAGTAACCAGAAAAACAAAAATTTTTTTCATAATGCACCCGTGTTAGTGTTAGAAAAGTGAAATCCTTATGGATTCCCCAACCGCAGTTAATTTACAACACTTTTGGAAAAAAGATGTGATACAGATAGCAGATAAGCAAATGTTGAAGGTGCAAAATTAAGGTGAGAAAAAACGCGATTTGCTGATTAAAAAAAGCATCGGGATAAATGGTTACCTTAAATCAAAACGATTTTTTTAGCATTTTATCTGTTTTGATTCTATTCCCCTAAAATTGTTGCCAATCGTAATTTGGGTGCAGGCCGGATTAGTACTGACTGGCCAAAGCATTAAGCTTTTGGATACCGAATATTCTCCCACATGTCGTCTGATACCTCGTGACCAGTCAAGGAGTAGTTCATTTCTCTTACACTTAAAATCAAAATACCTGTTATTATTTAATAATAAACGACAAAATTTTATAAATAATTTAGGTATATTTGTTATTTTGTTTAAATTATTTATTTATGCTACAAAATGGTTGTTTTAATTCATAAAAAAGAGTGAATGATGGACGTACAAAATCGCCCGTTAGGAACTGTGATGCAGATGGTTGAAGAGATGGGAAGCGAAGTGACTTACGCCTACGACGATTTGGTGTTTATCAATCACAACGCGTTTATTGTCCAGTTTACAGACCACCCAACCCACTTGAATATATATTTTAATAATGCGTATAAACCGGACAAGATTAAAATCCTGAGTGAGGCATTATTAAAACAAGGGCCGCTACATGCCTTTGAAATAACAATGAAAGGAACTTATGAGCTCGAACAAAAAGATGGTGAAAATCTTGATATCAAGTTTTTTGATCATTAAAGAAGCGTTGCTTAAACAGGAGAGGTGTAAAAATCGCCATAGAAAAAATACTTAATAGCAAGTTAATTATAGGCAAAAGTTAGCAATACTAATCCTGAGCGTGTTTCAGGGTCTAAAAACAATGGATTTGCAGGTGCTCACCCGTTGTAATGAGAACTTGATTAAACCTTTATAACTCAGAATCTAAACGCTTCTCAAGGCATCCACCACTTTTAAACGAGCCGCGCGTACAGCCGGTAAAAAGCCGCCGCTAAACCCCATAAACAAAGCAAAAAGAAGAACATTGGTTATGGTTTCAGTTGTGAGTGAAAACCGAAATTCCATTTCCGAAAAGGAATCAAAATTGACAGTTGAAATTGAAAATTGACTTAATCCCGACGCCACAAGTAAGCCAATCAGCCCACCGATCATGGCCAGTAATGACGATTCAATTAAAAACCCGAGTAAAATACTTTTCCGCGAAAAACCCAGCGCTTGAAGTGTGCCGATTTCACGTGTGCGATTGGCAACAGCCGCATACATGGTGATCATCGCACCAATAATAGCGCCAATACTGAAAATTGTGGTGACAACCGTTCCTAAGATTCGAATAAAGCCGGCAATGTTTTCGGACTGATCGGCGTAGAATTGTTGCTCTTGTTTGACATCAACCCTGAGCCGCTTATCGTTATCGGCCAAAGCCTGGTAATTTTCGAAAGCTTCCTGATCGGTAAGCTTAACAGTCATGGAAGAATAGAGAGGTCGGCGAAAGGCTTGCATAAACTGTTCGGTATCGCCCCAGACTTCGGAATCAAAGCCGGTACGTCCTGCATCAAAGACACCCACAACATTCCATTCACGTTTTCCAAAAAAGAGCTTGTCGCCAATTTTGCACTGCTCATAATTTCGCCTTGCCGCCGCGCCAACAACTATTTCAGATGTTCCGGGCGTAAACATTCGGCCTTCAATGAGTTTAACATTTTGGCGAAGATCAAACACATTGGTTTCCGTACCTCTTAGTGGTGCATTCACCATATCATCGCTGTCTTTTTTCTTGAGATTCACGATGACCATTACTTCAGGTGTTGCAATCAACCGACCTTCGGCGTTTCTGGCAATGCCCGGATAACTTTTCAGAATATTGGCATGATCTCTGGTTAAAGAGCTTGTAGTTTCCGTAATCGAGGAGCGTTGAATAATGATGGCGTTATCGGGAGAGCCGGTTTGAACCAGCGTTTCTTTAATTCCTCCCGATAGCATCAATACCGCGGCATAAACAAACGATACCAATGAAATGCCAAAAATGGTTACAATGGTGGTGGTTTTTCGAACAAATAAGCTTTTCGCGCTATAATTAAGTGGTAATTTCATGACTTGTTTTATGAAAGTTGCCTTAAACCATCAATGATGTTGAGATGAGCAGCTCTGATGGCTGGCATAATTCCCGAAAGAGCCCCAACGACTAATGTTGCAATAACTGCAGCAATTAATGTCATGGTTGAAATATCAAATGATGGGAAAAATGAGCCGACAGCGTCTGCAAACCCATTGACTATTGGAAATGTAATCAGAAGTCCTAATAACGCTCCGAGCGACGAGAGCAACAACGATTCACCTACGATCATTGCATAGATAAAGCCAGGCTGAAAACCCAGGGTTTTGATGACGGCGTATTCCGAGGTTCGCTCCCGGGCTGACATAACCATCGTATTGGCTAACACAAGCATAATGATGGCAATGATCACAAACGACACTATTTCCAGACTTGAAATGATTGCAGAAGACATAGTTACAAAACTGAGTTGAAATGCGCTTTCGGTTTCGGTTAAGGTTTCATTGGCCGAGTTTTTAAACCGCTCATCAATGCCCTGACAAACGAGGGCCGCATTATCAGGATTATCTATGGTGGCAATATAAAATCCAACATTTCCGGTGAAATCCGGGAAAATTTCCGCCACGCGTTCATCCAAGTATTTCCAATGAAAAAAGAAAATAGTTTCATCGGCGCTTTTTTTGGCGCCTTTGTATAGACCTCGAATCGTAAAATCCCAATCGCCTTCGTAAATGGTTCCTGTTAGCGGCACAATATCTCCAACCTTCCAGCCGTAGCGTTCGGCAAGTTTTTGCCCCACGATGGCACCGGAGCGGTCTTTTAAAAATGCCTGCATTTGTTCAGGGCGAACCTCGTATTCCGGGTAGACATTAAAGTAAGAGACCGGATCAATCGCAAATTGAGCAAAAAAATTACCCGGATCTTTATAAATACCGCCAAACCAATTCGCATAGGTAACTTCCAGCACATCGGGCGTGGATTCCAATTTGTTTTTATAGGCTAATGGCAACGGAAAGCCAATCGATATGGCATTCCGGGTGACAATTCGATTAGAAGAAGACGCTTCAACCCCAATATACCATGCGGTAATCACGGTTCTGATAAAGCCAAACGAAGAAACGGCAATCGCTACGCCTAAAATGGTAAGTATGGCACGAAGCTTATGGCGAAATACATTTCTGGCAATTAATTTAATAATCATACTTATGCTCCGTTTAATGTGCCTTTATCCAAATGTTTCTTAATGTGCGCCCGACCGGCAGCATGCGGGTCGTGGGTGACCATAATGATGGTTTTTCCTAACTCCTTATTAAATCTTACCATCAGATTCAAAATTTCTTCCGCCGATTTACGATCCAAATCACCGGTTGGTTCATCGGCAACAATAATGGATGGATCGGTCACAATAGCTCTTGCAATCGCAACGCGTTGCTGCTGACCGCCGGAGAGCTGATTGGGGTAATGGTCCATGCGGTCGGGCAAACCCACCAGGTTTAGCGCCAAACGAATTTTTTTATCACGCTCCTCTTTGCTTAGGTTGATCAAATGCAGGGGAAGTTCAACATTTTCATAAGCCGTGAGCACGGGCATGAGATTATAAAACTGAAAAATAAAACCAACATGTTGCGATCGCCAACCGGCCAGTTGCGATTCATTCATTTGGCTCAGTTCCGAGCCGCAGATGGTCACTTTTCCAGATGTTGGCGTATCCAGTCCGGCAATCATATTGAGCAATGTAGATTTGCCTGAACCTGAAGGACCCATCAGCGCGAGAAATTCACCGTTTTCCACCTGCATGTTGATGCTTTTGAGCACTTGGAGCTCTTCGGCATCGCGATGATAAGTTTTACTTAAATTTTCTATGTTTATGATTGTTGACATTTAGCAAAATTATAAAGGTTTTACAGGAATACAAAGTTTAACAGGGTGTGGCCCTGAGTCGTTCAAGCATGGATTATGAGGATAGAGTTCAAAACAGGGTCTGTCATCCGGTTGATAACCGCTTTCTGGTAACCAAACTCCGCACAAAGTGTTCCATGCCTTAGCATAGTCTTGGGTTTTTAGTTGAAATTTCCCAACCGCATATGTCCCACCGTCTAACTTCAAAGGTTCAAGACCGCCGTGTTTTAATTCTTCTGAAAAGGCTTTCAGACATATGCTCGATGTTTGCTGATCAGGGGGGATTATATCCGGGTTGTGGTGATAAATGTGTAAAAATTCTGGGTTAAGGTTATTAAATAAATTCGCTGAATCCAATAGCTGGCAAAGAACCTCAATCTTTTGATGCGAGGTATTAATATCTTCATAAGAGCCATTATACTGAAGCGCAACCATGTTTTGAGGCTCAAATTCTTCAATGCAAAAATTATGAAGAGGGCTGAGCGATGTTTTTGGCCAGATGTTTAATTTCGGGATGGATGCATAAACCGGAAGGTGAATTTTTGGGTTGTGATCGTGGATTATGGTTTGATCATCTTGGCCGTCATTCTGAATTTTATCCCGACGGTGTTTGGAACGCGTTTTCTTTCGCCAAACGGTTGGGCTCTCGGAAAATTGCGCTTTAAATTGCTTTGTAAATAATGAGGTGTTTTCAAAACCGCACTCTTCGGAAATTAACGAAATGTTTTTTTGCGGCTGTTCAATGAGTAAATGCGCCGCATTTTCAAGCACAATTTTTTCGGCAAAATCGGAAAGTGAAATGCCGATAAAGGCTTTGAAAATGCGATGAAAATGACGTGGTGAAAAATAACAAAGCCTGGTCAGTTTTTCCTGATCATGAGCAAGGTTGGGGTGGAGCTCAATTAATTCAATAATTTTATTGATTCTGCATATGTACTCGTCTTTGTAATATTTTCGGTCTGTTTTTTTTAGGGTTTGAAAAATGAGTTCGTTCATGGGCTTTGTCGGATTGGAGTTATCGCACTATTTCTACCTGATCTCCGTCCTGCAATGTTTCATCGGGGTTTGAAACCACTTTATCACCTGAACTCAAGCCATTCAACACTTCAATTTTACTACCGTCAGATGCACCCGTTTTAATGTTTTGAACGATAAGCCTGTTGTCTGATACTTTAAACACAACGCTTTGATTATCTTTGAAAACGATTGCTTTTTGGGGGATCAACAGTTTTGGTTTTTCGGTTTGAAGCTCCCTGGATATGGGCTTAGAAAGAAACGTAGCTTTTGCGCTCATTTCCGGCAACACTTTTTCATCAATATCTAAAAACTTGATTTTACAAAGGATTGTGGCTTTACTGCGATTAGCCGTTGGTACAATTTTATCCACCACGCCAGGGTATCGGGTTTGTGGATAGGCGTCTAAAACAATTTCACAGCTCTGACCAATGCTAACCTTTTGAATGCTTGATTCGGAGACATCGGCTTCCAATTGCAACGACGACATATCGGCCATGGTTACCACAGCGCTTTTGGCATTAACCGATCCGGCAAACGGGGCAACAATTTCTCCGATATCAGCCCCTTTGGTTAAAATTGTGCCATCGAACGGCGCTCGTATTTCAGTATTGTTAAGTTGAACTTCTACGGCTTTCATTCGGGCGATGGCCGACTCGATATTGGCGATATCGACATCTTTTTGTGCAATCGCCACATCAAGATTGGTTTGGGCTTCATCCAATTCTGATTCTGAGATCGCGCCACTCTGATGAAGGTTATTCAGACGGTTGAAGTCTTTTCTAAGACGATTAAGCTCGGCTAAATTTCGTTTTTCAACCGCTTCTAAAGCTGCAACGTTTGCCTTAGCATCCAGCCATTCGGCTTTAATATCATTATTTTCAATTCGCCCGATGAGATCGCCTTTTTTAACATGATCCCCTTCAACTACGCCAAGATATACCAGCCGTCCGGTAGCCTTTGAAGCAACGGCTGCTTTGCGTTGCGGGATAATATACCCGCTTGCCGTAAGACCGCTACTTGCAGTTTGGGTTGAAGAAAGACTAACAGTCGTTACTCTAACTTTTTTAGGCGCTGAAAAAACAAAATTAATCAGCAGTAAGGCAATCAAAACCACAGCAAAGCCAATAATAGCATACTTAACCGGGTTGCTTAAAGATGTTTTTTTTAAAGTGCGACTTTGAGGGTCAATTTTTAAATCAGATAAATCAGGTGTATCCATAATGTTGTTAAATTTCAGGAAAGGATGCCATAAAATACAAGTCGGGCATGTAACTTAAAACTACTTTTTTAAAATTTTTATAGAATTTCAAACCGTTTTCTTGGTTTAAACGATTCTTAATAAAATCAAGATGGAGAAAGACGAATTTTCCTCTCCCGGCCTATCGGCCACCCTCTCAGAGTGAGGGACAATAAAACACAATTCGGTATTAGAATTTGTGACTTCAATAAATTATCCTCCGCTGGCGGAGGTGGCTTCGAAGAAGCCGGAGGTGGAAAAATATGCCCACTATATCCTAATAGTTAACTCATTTGCAAATTCGTCATTGGAAGCTGATTCAACACCAATTGTTTCGGACGGATTTATTAAATTCAAGCGAGTGAAATAAAAATTAATGGCAGTTGCGCTCATGCTATAAAAAACAACCAATGATTTATTTTGTATTAAGGTTCAATACCCTTAAGATTGCTGCGAATCCTTTTCCAGCGCAAACTGGAATTGAAGTGAATGGCAAAAGCACTGTGCTTATGATGCACGTTTTATCGTTAAAATAAGATGGTTGCCGCTTGAGCAACCATCTTGATAAACAGTTAAAAACCAATGTTAAACGATGTATAGAAATTTCTACCGGGAGAGTATATCGGGTCAGTTGTACCTCTTACCGAACGACTAAGGTGTTCATAATAATTGGTGTCAAACACATTATTGATACCAGCGCTTACACGAAAGGTTTCCAGAAGCTGATAGCTTAATTTTAGGTCTAAAATTGAAAAGCCCGGTGTTTTGGATTCGCCATATTCAGATGAAACCCGGGTTTGCTTTAAGACATGGCGAAAGGTGAATTCGGGCTGCAATTTATCTTCAAGGAAATTACCAAAAATCGTATACCTGATATCCAATGGTGCAATTTCAGGTAAAGGCTCTTTTCGTTCCAGGTCTTGGGCATAAGTATAAGCGATACCCAATCGATGATGAAGCCCGGAAAAAAGGTTTTGTTTCCAATTGAACTCAAAGCCCAATTTATACGCTTTGCCAATGTTGGTAAAACGTCGTACTCCCGGACTCATTGGTAAACGAGGCGTTAAAGACGTATCGATAGACGACGAAATAAAATCCTGCAGGTAAGAGGCAAAGATATCCACATTTAACGCCGTTTCGCCCCGAATCCATCGCAATGAGAAATCAATTTGGTTATTGATCTCAGGGTTAAGGGTTGGGTTTCCTACTAATTCGTAAGGATCTTGACCGACCGGGAAATAATTGATAAACCGCTCAACTAAACCGCCGCTTCTCTGAACGCGGCCAAGCCATAAACTTAACGATACTTCATAATTAAGATGACGCGTTATGCCTAAGCTTAGGCTTGGATTGATTTGGGTTTCCGATGTTTTAGAATAAGCAGTTAAAAACTCCGCACTTGGATCGTTTGACTCGGCGGAAACCAGATCAACCCTACCTGAAACAATGACATTCGTATAAGCGCTTTTGTATTGGTATTCGGCAAACAACCCGGTTTTTATAATCCGGCTATCTTGCCAGACATTATCTTCAAAGGTTTTACCAGCCTGCATGCCCATGAGATAGTCACGAGTGCGCGTTCCATCAGCGCCTTCTACCCGAAAATCAGCGCCGGCATAAAATGGCCCATTATCCAAATCCCAGTAGGTTTCGGTTCTCGCGCCGTAGTTGTATGTATTGGCGTCGGTTTCGGCATTAAGCATTCTGGGGTTAAGCGTTTTAAGCCGATTATCCATAAGATGATCTACAAATGATCCGTAAACGGTGGTTGTCCATGTATCGAGATACTCAGCGTCGAAAACCATTTCGTGTTGGATATTAAACATCCAGGTGTTGTCTTCACGCAAATCCATAGGCAGAGCAGGGAAATCAGCGTCTCTGGCAATATTATGGTTGGTTGAAATTCGCATCTCATGATATTCGGCAAGTTTCAGACCCAGATTAATGCCAAAGCTGGCTCTTAAAAAGTCGGCTTGAATGCTATGATTATTGCCGGATTCATAGTCATTGCCTTCAGACCAGGAAGCAAATAAACCCAGGTCGTAATTTTTCCCGCTCATTCCAACTAACCCTTCGCTTCGTTTAACGCTGCCATTATTTTCATAGCCGCCGGATAGCCGACCATAAACTTCCGGATGTTCTTCGAAACGAAGCGGGGCGGGAATAAAATTGATGGTTCCTCCAAAACCTGCGCCATATCGAAGCGCATACGGACCTTTTAGAATTTCAATCCTGTCGATCATGTTCGGCGCCATTTGGCTGGTGGGCGGATCCATCCGGTTTGGGCACGCCGCCGTTGCGCATTGCGCACAATTCAGCACAATATTTAACTGATCGTTTTTGAATCCTCTTAAAACGGGATCAGCGCCATAATTGCCGCCTTTTCGGACGCTGCTTATAGACGGTATTTGTTCTAAGATGGCCGCGCCATCGTGAGCCATCCGATCTTGATAGTCAATTTCGAGCTTATCGGATGGGGATTGCGTTGGCTTCAACGCAATGACGGTTACCGGATACATATCCACGCTTTGTTGCTTCCGGTAAACAACGCCTGATTTTATCGCTTGTTGTAACTCGATTTCATTTAATTGCCATGTTCCGTAATTAAGATGCGAAAACGATATGCTTTTCTCATCAGTAGGCGTAAACTCAATCATTCCTTCTTCATCTGAAACGCCTGTAAAACTTCCGTATTGAAACGATGCGCCTACAATCGGCGATGATGTGGTTTTATCCACCAATTTTATTCGCTCAGCTTTTTGGGCATTAGCGTTCAGGGCTTGCATGCAAATGATTGCCATACAAGTCACAAATGGTATAATGACTTTAAAAAAACGCATATGTCTTGAATTTTTTGGTTAATTAAGAGTGCGCAAACCAAGCAACAAGACCGCACTTGTTGTTATCGCACGCTTTTTAAAATGGGTGGCGTTTAAGTAAAATTATGTTGGTACAACCATCAGGGACGGAGGGTGAAAGATTTCATCAATAAAAGGGGATACATATAGTGAAAAGTTGTAAAGATACTTTACATGTTGAAAAGCGCCCTTCGGGAAAACGTTGTTTTTTAGGCGTGTAAAACTTAGATCTACACTTTCATGTTTTTCTTTTAGGGTTGGCGGATTATGTTTTTGGGCGTTTTTTTCAGCCTGTTTTAATTGCTTTGATAGATGGCATTTTCCATGACATTTTAATTTGGGCTTATCCTTGTTGATGCATAGAACCGCAGCTATGAAATCCTGATTGATTTTAAAATCAACCAAAATCCACAGTTTATTTAACGTTGGAAAAAGCAATGAAAACGTTAAAAACAAGCTTAAAAGTAGTCTCAAATCATCAAAATTTTAATCGTTTATGCATCTTAGGCAAACCAATAAAACTAATAAAAATCACATTTTTATCACCAAATATCTAATCGTGATTCAAGCAATGTTGATTTGAAAAATGATTTGGGATGATTTAAAATCGGATATGTAACTATGCAGCTTGATTTACAAGAATAACAAGCCAAAAGAACTTACGCCGGCTCTTCATGGGTAATGCAATGCAACGCGCCAAGACCCAACACTAAATCCACACAATCAATACCCACCACTTCGCGCTCCGGGAACAATTTTTTTAGTGTAGAAATAGCCACTTCATCATTAGGATGACCAAATGTTGGCACGGCAACCACATTGTTGGCAATATAGAAATTGGCGTAGCTGGCTGGCAGACGCTCGCCATTAAATTCAAGTTTAGGCGGCATGGGGAGCGTATGGATTTCAAACGGGTTATTGTTACAATCTGTAAAGGTTTTTAGAACGTTAAAATTTTCCTGCAACACCGTGTAATTTTCATCTTCAGGATTTTCTTCTATCGCTGTCACAATGGTTGTGGGATTTACAAATCGGGCGATATCATCAATATGGCCGTCGGTATCGTCACCGGCGATGCCATCGTTGAGCCATAAGATTTTTTGAACGCCCAGGTACGTTTTCAAGCGTTCTTCAATTTCTTGCTCATTAAGATGAGGGTTTCGATTAGGGTTTAGCAGGCAAGAGCGGGTTGTGAGCAAACAGCCTTCGCCGTTCGTATCGATTGAACCGCCTTCCAGAATCATACCGGGGTCAAAGACAGGCATGCTGAATCTGGCGGCAATTTTTTGGGGGATGGCATTATCCAACTCAAAAGGAGGGTACTTGCCCCCCCAGGCATTGTAGCCCCAATTGATAATAGCTTTTTGGGTTTTCCCATCTGTGTTTTTTACCACATAACATGGCCCATGGTCCCGGCTCCACGCGTCGTTAGTTGGGAAGTGATGGAACACAAGCTTGTGATAATGCTTGGCTGCTTCTGCAGAATCCAGAATAAGATCAAGCGCCTCATCTTCCATGGCAACATCTTTGACAATTAAATTGACTTCTTCATGCGGCAACAGAATGCGTGCAAGCTCTGCAAATGTTGAAGGAACTGGCTCGAACTTACCCGGCCAGGTTTCTTTGTTATGCGGCCAGGAAATCCAGGTTGACCGGTGTGGCGCCCATTCCGGGCGAATCGCGTATCCCAATTCAGAAGGTGTATTGCTCATGGTTTCTAACTAAACAAGCTCTGTTTGATGGTCGGTTTGTAATTGAGCAACCTCTTTTCGCAAGGCTTCAATGCGTTTTAAAACCGGCGGGTGAGAGTAGTTCAAAAACACATAAAACGGATGCGGCGTCAGGTTCGATAAATTATTTACCGATAGTTTTTTCAGCGCATCCACCAGCGCCAAAGGATTGTTAAAGGTTTGCGATACAAAATGATCGGCTTCATATTCGTTTTTGCGCGAGAAAATTTGCATACCGATGGAAAGAATAAATTCGATGGGCGTATAAAGCAAGCCAAAGAAAATTAACCCGGCATATACCGAAATTTGATCCATGAAAAATGCATCAAACAGCCCTTGCGCCTTCAAAAAGACCGATAAGAGATAAAACAAAATACCGGTATGCACAATGCTGATGATCATGCCTTTTTGGATATGCTTTTTCTTGTAATGGCCAATTTCGTGTGCCAGAATGGCAACAAGTTCATCTGTGCTGTGATTATTGATCAGCGTATCGTAAAGCGCGATGCGTTTGTTTTTGCCAAATCCTGTAAAAAAAGCGTTGGATTTGGTGGAGCGTTTAGAGCCATCAATGACATAAATACCGGTTAAGGGGAAGTTTACAGCCTTAGCGTAATCCATAATGGCTGATTTTAGCGGGCCATCTTCAAGCGGCACAAATTTGTTGAAGAGCGGCATAATCCAGGTTGGGGCTACATATTGCAAAATTAGTGTGAAAAGAGTTATGCCAATCCAACACCACAGCCAAGCAAGTGGGCCGGCGTATTCAAAAAACCAGATAATGCCGGCTAACAAAGGGGCTCCAAGAATAATCCCCAACGTAACGCCTTTCAGGTGATCGGAAAAAAAGGTGGCGAGTGTGGTTTTGTTAAAGCCGAATTTTTCTTCGATCACAAAGGTCGAATAAAGTTCAAACGGCAAACTGAGAATGCCTTGAGCAAGAATTAAAATCCCGATAAAAATCAATCCGGTTACAATTACCCCGTAGCCATGTCCTGAAGCAAAACCATCCAGCCAGTTAAATCCGCCTGAAAACCAAAAACCAAGGATGAGCAGCAGATCAAACGTCTCATGAAAAAGACCGAACTTGGTTTGCGTAACCAGGTAATCTTGCGATTTGGCATACGCTTCTGGATCGTACGTGCCTTCAAATTCTTTAGGCAGAGCGCTTGAAGCCGCACGAAGATTCATTGAATTGGAAATGATCTTTAAGATGTAGGTGAAAATGAGCGTAAAGGCAATAATAAGGGTGTAGCTATTCATGAAATCAGGTACTTGAAATTAGCGGTTAAAAAATTCATGAGTAATAGTGAAAAAACCATTTGTCCGAAATCTACGTTTCTGGATATTATGTATCAAGAAACCGCTGAGTAAGATTTGCATAACTTTCAATCCGGCGATCGCGCAAAAAAGGCCAATGTTGTCGGTAGATATCTATCTGGCTTAAATCGCACTCAGCCATTAAAATACGTTCTTCATCTTTTGGGGCTTTTGAAATTAGCTCGCCAAACGGAGAACTTACAAAGCTTTGACCCCAGAATTCAAGGTCGCCTTCATTCCCGACACGGTTAATTGAAGCAACAAATGCCCCGTTGGAAATTGCATGGCTTCGTTGAATGCACTCCCAAGCCTGATGCTGCGCATTTCTTACGGCTCTCTCGGAATCCTGCGTGCCCCAGCCGATTGCGGTGGGATAGAAAAGAATTTGAGCCCCTTGAAGCGCAGTTAACCTGGCTGCTTCCGGAAACCACTGATCCCAGCAAATCAACACGCCAATCGTGGCAAATCGGGTTTTAAATGTTTTGTAGCCCAAGTCGCCGGGCGTAAAGTAAAATTTTTCATAAAATCCCGGATCGTCTGGGATATGCATTTTGCGGTACTTTCCCAAATAACTTCCATCGGCATCAATTACGGCTGCCGTGTTGTGATACAAACCCTGCGTACGCTTTTCAAACAAAGATGCAATGATGACAACGCCAAGTTCTTTTGCTAGTAACGAAAGTTTACCCGTTGTTGGACCCGGTATGGCTTCAGCCAGATTGAACGGTTCATAGCTTTCGGTTTGGCAAAAGTACCGGGATAAAAACAGCTCCTGCAACCCAATAATTTGCGCGCCCTGTGTGGCCGCTTCACGTATGTTATGAATTGCCTTTTCAAGGTTACTCTCAGGATCAGTTGAACATGTCATTTGAACAAGCCCGAGTGTTACCGTTGAATTGCTCATAATTGATGGTCTTAGTTCATTGACAAGCTGCTTTAAGGCAGGGAATATAATGCATTTCTAGGAAGAGGCAAGAATTAATCCTAGTGAAAGTAAAACGCTGCTGATCGCTAAATACTTTGCCGTTCCGCTAAGAACTTGGTTAAGCGCTCTGCCCTGAAGCGTGTAAAGATGTTTAATTAACTGGAACGCTAAGGGCAATCCTAAAAACGGCAACAGGATGATAATTGAATACCCTCGGAAAAATAGAAGCAGCGACGGTAAAAAGGAGAGTGCAAGTAAAAAAACATACAAGGCTTTGGCGTTTTTTAAGCCTAGTCTGACGGCAAGAGTAATTTTACCGGCTTTTGGATCCGTATCAATATCGCGGATATTATTGACGCCTAAAATGTTCATGGAAAGAACGCCTGGCGTAATGGCAACAAGCCATGCTTCCGGGGTTAATGTAAAGGTTTGAATATAATACGTGCCGCATACGGCAACGAGACCAAAAAAAATAAAAACAAAAAAATCCGCAACACCTTTATAGGCTAACGGATAAGGCCCTCCGGTATAAGCCCAGGCAAAAAACAACGAAAACACGCCGATAAGAAAGATTGGCCATCCGCCCAGATACACCAGATACAGGCCGATTGCAAACGTTGTTGATGCCAATGCAATCGAAGCGTTGATCATGGCTTTTTCAGAAATTAAGCCTTTAGCCACAGCGCGGGTTGGCCCTAAGCGCTCTTCCGTATCGGCGCCTTTGCGAAAGTCATAAATCTCGTTGATAAAATTTGAAAGGATCTGGATCAGGAGTGCACAAATCAAAGCTACAAGCGCAGGAACTGTCGAGAAACTGTTGTG
Organism: Chloroherpetonaceae bacterium; assembly: GCA_028277445.1. Taxonomy (GTDB): domain Bacteria; phylum Bacteroidota; class Chlorobiia; order Chlorobiales; family Chloroherpetonaceae; genus JANQGG01. Next base: position 41,699 of record JANQGG010000009.1, read on the forward strand.
CGCATATGCAAGCGAAGAGCCCAGGATAACCGGCGCAGCGCCGGCAGGCAGCGTCTTTGGACGGAGGGCTTCCAGCCAAACTTTCAGTGCTGAATCTGAGCTATCAGTTCTTAATTCCATTCTAAAAACGATTGTGATAAAATACCTTAAGGCGATCAACCTGCGGGTGTTTTCTTTTTGTCTTTTGGTTTGATATATCTGAGACTGTGGCGAACCGCCATCGCCGCATCGCTCAGCCCGGTTTGGATCAACTTAAGCTTTCCTTCATAAACGGCAATATCGCCCGCGGCATAAACGCCTTCCAACGAGGTTTGCATGTGATTATCGACCGAAATACCGTTTTTTTCCAGCTCTAAACCCCATTCTTTAATCGGGCCGATATTTGATTTAAACCCGATCAATGGCAAGAGACGATCGGCTTTAATTTCAACGCGATCTTCTTTTGTTTTCAAAATAACCGTATCAAGCTCAGGATCAGCGACAAGATCAGCGACTTCAGCCTGGAGATAAATCTTTAGTTTTCCGGCTTTCTGGGCTTCAAAGGCATCTGCAACGGTTTTAGCATGAGCCTGAAACTCTTTCATTCGATGAACCAGGGTGACTTCTTCTGCAACCTCAATTAAGGCCATTGTCCAATCGAGGGCCGTATCACCGCCGCCAGCAATAACCAAACGTGAGTCTTTAAAATCGTCCGGAGCATGAACATTGTAAAAAATGTTTTTTTCTTCAAGGTGTTCATAAGCTGCAAGCTGTGGCAATTTTCGGGGTGAAAATGCGCCGAGCCCTGCTGCAATTAAAATGGCACGCGAATAATACGTTTGGCCTTTTTGGGTAGAAACTTCAAACGAGCCGTCTTCTAATTTTTTTATATGAGTGACCTGATCTTCCAGGATGACTTCAGGCTTATAACGCGCGGCTTGCGACCAGAGCTGCTCAACCAATCCCGCCGCCGAAACTTCGGGAAATCCGGCAACGTCATAAATATGTTTTTCGGGATATAGCGCCGTAAGCTGACCGCCTAGCGAAGGCATACTGTCTATAATTCGGCAGTTAATGTGGTGCATACCACACTGTACGGCAGCAAAAATACCCGTTGGTCCGCCGCCAATTATAGTTAGATCTCTGACTTCTGTAAAAATGTCGGAAGGTAATTGTTTTGAAGTACTCATAAGTCAAATGTAAAAAATGCAATTGGTTTTTAATAATCTTGGAAGAAATCCTAACAAAAACGTGGCTTAAACGATTATTCATTGATGGGTGGATTTGAAATTCCGTCCGGATCAATTAATCCGAATAATACGCCAATTTGCTTCTCATCGTTATTGTATTCGCGTATTTCTACATGAATAGCATCTTCTTTTGATGCGCTACTACCATCGTTATTCGTAAAATAAAATAATGCTTTATTGCCTCCGCTAGGTGTATCGCCTAGAAACCGGTAAGTCCCAAAGCTAATTTCTTCAAGCACGCAACCCGGCGTTGAATTTGAAACCACCGGGCACCCTGCGCATTGGCAATAAAAACAATCTTCGGCTTCATAAAGCTCGCATACTGGAAATTTCATAATTGGATCAATGATTTAAAGTCGCAACAAGCAATTAATTTATACTTAGAAGCCCACTTTTTAAAATTTTCTCTCAATAACTACTATTGTGATTTACTTTCTTCTGGCTTGGATTTCTATTCCTAACACATGTATATTCAGGTAACGTTTTCATAACCTGCCTTAAGAGAAGGTAAAATTCTTGCATGTCAGCTCGGAGTAAAATTTTCTTTGGTGTGGATTTAGCAGGACGCATCGATGAGGTAACCGGTATAGCTGCAGTATCCGAAAAAAAAGAATTGGTATTTGTCAATGAAGTAAAACCTGATATTGCCATTCGAAACTATATTGATTATCATCGACCGGTTATCATCGGCATAGATGCTCCTTTAACTATACCTAATGGTAAATTCGGCACATACGCCAGCCGAAAATGCGACCGCGATTTAATCAGTCTTGGTATTCCTACGTTTGCCACCTCCATGCTTGCGCAGCTTACCTTCCGGGCTCTTACCATTCAAACCGTATTATCCAAAAAATATCAGATCATAGAAGTTTATCCCCATGCGACACGCCTCAGAATGGGCGTTCAAAACAAAGGTCAGAAACATACTGAAAAAAATCGTGAATTGGTTCAAAGCCGATTATCGCGATTTGTTAAAAATATGCCCCGCTCTTCAAAAGTGCTTTTAAGCTCTGATGCGTTGGATGCCATTTTAGCCGCTTACACAGCCTATCTTCATTATAACCACCTTACGGAAGGCATTGGGGATGAAACCGAAGGAAAGATTTATATTCCAAAAGTTAACTTCAAAAAAAGCCTCAATTAATACCTGTTTAAAACCAACACGATTAAAAACACATTAGTTGGTTGAAGATAGCGCTGCCAATGTGTAATAATTATGCCGTCCTTCATGATGCAGTTGAATAACGCCAGCTTTAACCAGTGTGATCAATATGGCCGAAGCGCGAGAACTTGAAATATTGACGAGTTTACAAAATTCCGCTAAGGTGATTCGATGGTATGAATTAAGGTAACGAAACAGGGTTTGTTCATTTTCGCCATAGCTAAAGCGAATCGGGCGTTTTTCAAATTTTAGATAGGTTACCATATCCTTATTGGCCGAAATATTGTGGCTTTGTTTGCGGATATATACTTTTTTTTCCCGAATCGGTTTGTGTGATTTTGGATGGGGGTTTTCAGTAATATGATAAATCGGTTTATTGGGTGATTCATCAACTTCAACCAGGAGCACATCGCGGCCTCGGTATTCAACAACATGTTGCTGATATGAAATTTGAGGAGAAATATGGTGTGTGGCAGCGTCGCGAATGACTTCCATCATTTCTTTTTCACTCTCAATCCCAATAATGCGCTTGTCATCATCAACGCCAATTAAAATAAAGCCACCTTTGGTATTGGCAAACGCAACCATCGATTTGGCAATTTTTCCGGGCGAATGAACCAATCGTTTAAATTCGGTTTGCTCATCTTCTCCGCGTTCAACAAGTTGGAGAAGTTCAATTTCTGAATACATAATTCAAGGCGCTTCATATTATTGGAAACAGCAACACATATGCTCCGCAGAGGCTTTGACTTATGGAAAGAACATCGCAAACTCACTGAAAAATTCAGAGCGCCGATAATTATTTTGTTTCTTTGGTTTTTGTTGCGCTCTCAATGGGCGATTCCGACGATATCGACACAGGTTTGGGTATTTCAACTTTTGGTTCTGCTGCTTTAAACGTTGAAAACAGGTAATTCAAAGCCTGGACATCTTCGGCAGCTAAACTATCAACCGGATGAAACGTGATGATGTTAAATTGATAGTCGCCAAAACGATAAAAGGCATTATTGTATTGCTTGCCACCAAATTCGTAACGCCCTATATAGGTTTGGCTGCACTTCATGCTTTGTTCGGCGGCAGAATTAAAACGCTGATAATGTTTTGGGATTTGATTTTTGCCGAAAGAGAGTGCTTCTTCAACCTGAGCCCATAAATTCAAAGAATCAAAGGCTGGTTTGGCAACTGATACCGTTACACTGAGATTGTTTCCATTGATGTAATTAACCAGATTTTTATACTCTTTGCGAGAAGCTATCCATGATTTCGGTAAATAATACTCGCAGCTTAAACCCGGTTCGGTAACTTTTTCCAGCTGCAAACCGGCATTGGAAATTGTGCCATTTTGTAAAGCCATTACCGGATTTATTCGCGCATCGGTTGTGATTTTAACCGAATCGAGTTCGCCAAAAATAGCCGCAGCTATGGACGATGTATCCGCAACCCTTAATGAATCAGGAATATCAGGCAAAGCAGCCATTTCGGAAGTATCAGACATCATATCGTCTGAAGACGTTTCCGGATAAGCAGCTTCTTTTGATCCACCGCATCCTATAAAACAGGTGAAACTTATCAAAGTAATAAAAAAGAGAGCGTATGAAATTTGGCGCATTTGTGTGAGCTTAGTTTTTTTGGGACCCAAAATCCGGGATTAATAACTAATGATTTGGTACTAATTTAAAGAAATTTGTTAAAAAAATTGTCTTTAAGTCAGTCGCAATTATTAGCGATCTGTTAAATAATCTGGTGATGAAAGGCTTTCCATCATTCCCTAAAGGTATTAAAACTATGCCATTTAATCAAAATCCAAAAATTGACGTCGTTTAGATGTTAAGCCATCATATTAATCAAGTGTAAATATTAGGGATCAGCACAATTGACAATTTCTATAATTTTACTTCAATCGAAAATTTTGATAAAAGCCGAAAAAAAAATCGGCACTTCGGCTATGCTCAATGATCGATTTTGGAGTTTGTTACCCCCTTCGTTAGTTTTTGTGATACCAAGGTTAATCATAAATGGTTGTGGTAATCCCGAACGAATCATCATCGTTTTCTTCCAACTCGTCAATACTGGTTTCGCTGGATTGATTTATTTGCATCAGATGAGCAACTCGGCCAAGCATATGAGTGCCGACAGGTGTTGTCATGAATATAAAAACGTTAATTAATATCCCTTGCAACGTAAGCCAAAAATCCTGGAAGTAGATAATCATACCAAGGATCATTAAAAAAGCGCCCAGTGAAGGAGCTTTCGTTACGGCATGCATGCGTTGATAGACATCGGTCATTTTTAGGATGCCAATACTGGCAATAAGCATAAACATTGCTCCCAATACCAAGAGTACGGCTGCAATCCACTCACTGATCATAAAATCTCCGCTTTAAGAATTTTGAGATAGCAACTGTTCCTATAAAAACAATAAGTGCAATGAAGACGGCAATGTCCAAATACACGGCCTGTTTACTGATAATCATAAGTGCAATACTAATGCCAATGGTTAAACTGGCAATCAAATCAAGTGAGAGCACTCTATCAGGGGCGGTTGGTCCAAGGATCAACCGAATAAATGCCAGGATCATGGATAGAGAAATCATCCCAAAAACCAATCCGGCTGCCAATTCAATAATGTTAAACTCTAAAGTCATCGTGTAAATTCTAAGATGCGTTTTTCAAGGCCTTCTTTGATGTGATGTTTTACTTTTTCAACATCATCTAAGTACATATCGTGTACATAAATGGCTGACTTATCTTCGGTAATGTGCAAGCATAAACTCCCCGGCGTCATTGAAATCAGATTAACCAGAATTAGAATTTCCTGATCAGTTTTTACTTCCAAATTGATTTTTATTATTCCGGGGTTGAAACTAGGATTTGGCGAAAGAATATCTTTTGCCATTGCTAGATTTGCTTTGATGAGCTGGAAAAGATAATACCCCACAAACAAGATCAATTTGTATAATCTGCGTAATAGATTCATAAAGAGTAAGTGCTTTAAGGTTTAAGTACGCTGCGAATGTACTCTTCAGGGTTTAGCAATTCTGTACCGGCCTTTGCGGTAATTTGAATCAATGGTTCGGCAATTAAACCCATCGCTAAAGTGCCCAAAGCTAACATCACAACCGGAAACATCATTCCAAACGGTAAATCAATTTTAGGCGCTACGTAATCGCCGGGTTGTTTTTTCCAAAAAGCTTCATTCCAAATTTTGACCATGGAAAAAAGTGTAATTAATCCAACAAAAATAGCAACGGCTGTGATCACATAGTTTTGATTTTCAAAACCAGCCGTAATGAGTAATAATTTCCCGACGAATCCCGAAAGGGGAGGTACGCCTGCCAATCCGCATGAAGCAATCAGAAACAAGAGGGTTAGAAATGGGTAATTTTTGTACAAACCGCCAATAGCTTTAAGCTGATAAGTTCCTTTGATCTTATAAATGATTCCTGAAATTAAAAACGTATTGGTTTTAGCTAAAATATTGTGAACCATGTAAAAGATTGCCCCGCCAACGCCCATCACGGTAAACAATCCCAAACCCATGACCATATAGCCTATCTGACTGATAATGTGGAACGATAAAATTTTTCTGACATCGTACTGCGAAGCGGCTGTAAGCACCCCAACAATCATGGTTGTACCCCCGACAATTAAGAGCAACGGATGCCAAAAATCCGGATTTTGGACGAAAAACAGTGTGAAAAAACGGATCATAGCATACATGCCTACTTTGGTAAGCAATCCCGAAAACAAAGCCGTAATGGCAATGGGCGGGGTATGGTACGAAGCCGGCAGCCAGAAAAAGAAAGGAAACACCGCCGATTTAATACTGAATGCCACAAAAAACAGCATAGCCGAGCTGTTAAGCAATATGGACTCATCAGATTCCCGGATTTTCACGGCCAGATCAGCCATGTTCAGTGTTCCGGTTTTACCATACAGCAGACCGATACCGGCTAAAAAAAGCAAAGAAGAGATCAGGTTCATCGTTACATACTTAATGGCGCCATCCAGCTGCTTGCTTTTTCCACCCATGGTTAAAAGCACAAACGACGAAAGGATCATCACTTCAAACCAAACATACAGGTTAAAGACATCCCCTGTTAAAAAAGCGCCATTAACTCCCATCAAAAGAGCATGAGATAACGGAAAAAAGCTTAAACGTTGAAACCGGTCATCAATGGTTGGCAGGGCGTAAATGGCAACCAAAAGCCCTATCAAGCCCGACATAATCAACATAATTGCACTGAGCGTATCAACAACCAATGTAATCCCGTAAGGCGCCGGCCAATTACCAACCTGAATCACCTGAATGCCATGGGTATTAACCTCATGGAAGAGAAACAATGCCACACCCAGTTGCAAGGCGATACCGCTTAAACCGATCACTTGCTGAAGCAGTTTCGAGCCTCTTAAAACCAACAATACAATAATGCTAATGAGGGGAAGCAAAATGGGTAAAAGGATGGTCTGTGTCATTCCAGATCCTCCTTAACCATATCCAAATCTTCTGTTTCATTTACTTTGTAGAACCGATAAAGCAAAGCCAATGAAAAGGCGGTAATGCCAAAACCAATGACGATAGCCGTTAATATTAACGCTTGTGGCAAAGGGTCGGCAACATCTGATATGGCTGTTTGCCCGCTTTCTATGAATGGAGGTTTGGCTTTGGTTAAGCCGCTCGAAACAAAAATCACAAGGTTTGTAGCATTGCTGAGGAAAATAATACCCAGAATAAGCTTAACCAGACTACGCCTGAGCATTAAATATACCCCGGCTGAATACATCACCCCGATTAATATGGATAGAACTAATCCCATTTTTTTTCTTTCTCCAAAATAGCGCCCATAACGGTGACTAAAACACCCAGAACGGTTAAATACACCCCAACATCAAACAATGTGGGGGTTCCAAGTTTTATTCCAAAAAACGACAGCCACTGCCCGGTCATAAATGGTTCGGAATGTAAAATTGCCGGCAATCCGCTGAAAAAAGCCAGTAGCAGACCCAATGCCATGAGTTGCAACGGGGAAATAAGCATTTTTTCAAATGTGGTTTCCACATCATAGGCCATCATGTAAAACACATATCCCGATGCAGCAAGCAAACCGCCAATAAATCCACCACCGGGTAAATTATGCCCCCGGTAAAGTACAAAAAGGCTTAAGATGATAAACAACGGTTTAATAACAGGCGCTGAAATCAATAATATCTGTATTTTCATCTTACCCGATTTTTCTGATTTTTTTAATACTCAGACCCATTAGAAAGAACACCCCGATCGCTGAAATGGTTAGAACAACGATTTCTCCCATCGTATCCAAAGCCCTGAAGTCAACTAAGATCACATTAACAATATTCTGCCCTTTGCCAAGCGTGTAACTATTTTCGTTGAAATAACGGGATATACTTGGATATATTTCCAATGTGTGGGCCTTAAAGGTTAAGGCCATCATAAATCCACCAAAGAGCACGGCTATTAAACCATCGCGTATTCTTCCAACCGTATTGCTATATAGCTTAAACACGGGCAAATAGTAGATGACCATCACAAACAGGACGACTACCAGCGTTTCTACCATAATCTGTGTAATGGCCAGATCAATTGCACCATAAAAAGCAAAGATCAACGCAAGACCCCAACCGATAACACCCATTGAGATGATAGCTGTCAGTCGCGACCGGGTGACCACGGTAAATACTGTTGCGCCTATCATAAGTAGCACAAGCCCAATTTCGTAATAAGGCGCTGAGTCGAATTCAAACGGTATTGTCCAGAATTGAGTATAGATTAATTGAAACCATACAAATGCAGAGGCAACGGCAAAAATAATCATTAGATAGACGCGCAATATGCCGTTTTGAATAAACTTGGTGTTCTTTTTAGTGAACACTAAAAAGCTTTCAATCAGTGTATTGAAAGCGTCTGAAAAGGTGAACCGGATTAAAGCCTTATCCAAGCGCTTAACGGTGCCAATTACCGGTTCACGAAATATGAAAAGCAGTGCACCCAGCCCAACCGTTAAAATGCTAAGCAATAATACTTCGTTAAACCCATGCCAAAGTTTGATTTTGACATCAATTTTCATACCTGCTGCAGCGCTTACCGCAGGACTGAATACATTTTGAGCGAAAAAGTCTGGGAAAACTGCCAGAACAAAACTAAACACGGCCAAAACACCAGGCCCTAACCATAACCGAAAGGACGTTTCTGTTGGTTCTAACGGGGTGTTGCCACGTTTTCCAAAAAACACCTTCCATGCTAAAATTCCGGAAATAGCCACCATAATCGCATTGGAAACCACTCCTAACGCTAACAAGTAAGAAGCCGGGCCGGTAGTCATGATATTGGCTTCGTAGATCAATTCTTTTCCGATAAAACCGATAAATGGTGGAAAGCCTGCCATGGAAAAAAGCGCCACTAAGGCAGCTGCGGTTGTCAGAGGCATCGCTCGGTTTAATCCGCCAAGTTCTTCAATATTTCTCGTACCTGTTTTTTTATCTATAGAACCGGCAAGCATAAACAGGGCGCCTTTATATAGTGAATGCACCACCAGGAAAATTGTAGCGGCTTTAATGGATGCGGGGGTGTTGTTGCCAATGAGCATCACTAAAATTCCCAAGGCGCTGATGGTGGTGTAGGCCAGTATTTTTTTTAAATCCGTTTGTGAAAGGGCAAAGTAGGACCCGATAAACATTGTGGTTACGCCAAACAAGCTAAGTACAACCTGCCAGACTTCAGTATTGCCTAATACCGGAGTTAGCCTTAAAAGTAAATACACGCCGGCTTTTACCATGGTTGCCGAATGTAAAAAGGCGCTTACCGGCGAAGGCCCGGCCATGGCATTGGGCAGCCAAAAATGAAACGGAAATTGTGCGGATTTTGTAAACGCGCCGATAAAAATCAAAATCAGAATCGGCAAATAAAACGGACTGTTTCGTAAAGCATCGGGATTGGAAAGCAGTTCCTTTAATTCGAACGTGCCGGTTACCTGGTTGATGAAAACTATACCTGCAAGCAGCGCTAAGCCTCCCATTACCGTAATAAGCAGGGCTTGCAGCGATGCATTGCGCGATTCGTCCTTTTCATGAAAAAAACCAATCAACATGAACGAACTCACGCTAGTCAGCTCCCAAAACACAAACATGGTAATGAGGTTTCCTGACAGCACAAGTCCCATCATGGACGCCATGAAAAACAAGAGGTATAAATAAAAGCGGTCTTTTAGGTCGTAGTTTTTCATGTAAGTGCCTGAATACACAACCACTAAAAAACCCAATGCAGTGATGAGCAGCAAAAACAGCAAACTCAGTCCATCCAGATACAGGGAGAGATTTATGCCTAAAAAGGGAATCCAATCAACAGAATGAGATATTGGGGCGCTATTGCCAAAATCCAGAGCCAGGTAAAAGTAAAACAAAAATGAAGCGCCGGGTGCGGCATCCAATATTAGCCAAGCATGCTTCGGCAGATGTTTTTGGATAAACGGAGCCAGGAACGCTATAATGTAAATGGTTATAACCGGAAAAAACAATGCCATACGTGCTGGAATTCCTTAAGAGATAGTGGTTTTTAACAATCAACTTTTGCAAATATTTATACGGAATAACGGGAGTAGGTTCTAAAAAATTTTGGCTTAAGCTTAAACAAATTAATAATTAAATTCTTTATTCATACGATCTCATTTTATTTTTAAAAAATTATATAACAGTGAGTGTAAGATTTGTAGGCGATTGCGGGAAAATAACCAATCAAACTGGCGCTATGTTTACTAATGTGCTCACGTGTAATATACAACATCGCTCCGCACAGCGTATTGCGCTTAGTACTTTTTAAAATTACCTTTTTTATAATTCTTTATCATTTTCCCGAAATTTTTATCTTTTTTGCGCCTCTCAGCAATCGTCAATTCGAAATGCTCTTTTTCTCGCTCCATTTTCAGGTAATTTTCGTAGGACGATTTATCAATCTCTCCATTTTCCACGGCTGCTAAAACTGCACAACCTGTCTCTATTGTATGGGAACAATCTTTAAATTTACAATCTTTTGATAATTCAAATATTGAATCAAATGTGATTTCTAATCCAGCTGAGGAATCTGCGATTCCAACTTCCCTCATTCCTGGGTTATCAATTAAAATTCCGCCATTTTCAAGAACTCGCAATTCACGATGTGTGGTCACGTGTCGTCCTCTGTTTGAATGATCGCTTATTGCGTTTGTTTTCATCAATTCTTGCCCTAAAATCGTATTCAAAAGTGTTGACTTTCCAACCCCTGAAGAACCCAAAAGACAATATGTTTGACTTTTTTCAATAAACGCTTTCAATTTTTCAATGCCTTGTTGTGATTCATTACTGATGGCAAATACGGGGACATTTTTTATTCGTTGTTGAACGCTTTCAATCATTTGGGATAACGCAATATCGTCCACCAAGTCAATTTTGTTGAGAATAATAATTGGTGTAACGTGCGAGGTATTGCAAATAGTCAGGTATCGTTCAATTCGGTTGATGCTGAAATCTCTATCAACAGCTTGTACGATAAAAGCTTTGTCGATATTGGCTGCTATAATTTGTTTATCGCCTTTTTTGCCGACCGATTGCCTTTCAATAATGGATTTTCTGGGAAAGACAGAATGAATAAGTACTTTATCGTTATCGTACTCGGAAATAGCAACCCAATCACCTACAGCAGGGAAATCAGACCGGCTTTGTGCCGTATATCGTAAATTTCCAAGTATCTCGGCTTCATATTCCTTTTCCGCAGTTTTAACAACATATCTTTCCTTATGTTCAGCGATTACTCGTCCTACAGCAAATGAATCAAGCCCATTTTCTGTTCTATAATTTTCTAAGTCGGCGTTATAGCCTAAATCTTCAAGTGTCATTTTTTTTGCGTAAGTTGTATTAGCGACCTTAAAGGAACGGAACACACGATTTGGCTGTGTTTGGTCGCAGCATTTTTATTGAAAGTCCATTGAGTACCTTTTCTCCTTTTGAATGACTAATTTTAGCCCAGACCAAACATCATCAATTGCACACACTTTGATATCTACAAGGTCAATTTTCAGTGCATATTGCCTAATAATATCTTCGGTGATATCTGTTGGTACTTTTGAATACTTCTTTGGCCATGAGCTCCAAATAACACCGTCGGGTTTGATGTTTTTTTTAGCTAAGGAAATAAGATTGAATAGCTCCGACTTCTTATTAGAGAAAAGGTGAATAAAATTGAGACCCTTTTTCCATTTGGTATAAAAAGAAAGGTTTACTGGTAAATCTGGTACAAGGTATGAATACTCCATTGGTGAGTTTTTTACTAAGATAGACATTTCGGCTTTTATACCAAGCTTTTTTACAAGAGGTGTTCCAGAATAACCAGACATAATAACTACTTTACAGTTACTACTATTTCACACGAACATCTGAATATACGAATGTCGTATTTTCTTCTTAATGGTAATTATTTTTTTAAGGTTTCGGTGAGATGAGTATTAAGGCTAACGTAAAGTTAAATGCCGTAAACTAAACGTTTCTAAATTTCTTCGAGCTAGAGGAAAGCTTATTCAGCTACAAACACATCAGTTGGCTTATGGTAGTATAGTATTTTTTAGTCATTGTGTTTTTTATTTACCAGATATTTTATAATTTTATTGCGTAATGTTGTGTAAGGTTGTATAATCTTTTATTATGTCAAAATATTTATCTGTTAGTGAAGCAGCTGAGAAATTAAACGTTAGTTCGGAGACTCTTAGGCGTTGGGATAAGTCTGGTAAGTTTAAGAGTTCAAGACATCCAATTAATAATTATCGAGTATATAGCGAAGGACAGGTTCTTTCGTTGTTTGAAGAAATGCAGATGGAAATTACCTATCGAAAAAGGAATGTTTCATCAATTAAGCACGATACATACTTTGAAACTAAGTTAGGTAAATTGTATAACGCAGATTCATTGGAATTTTTGCAGACGTTAGAACCAGATTCAATTGATCTGATTTTTGCTGACCCTCCTTATAACCTTAAAAAGGCTGAATGGGATTCCTTCTCTTCACAACAAGAGTATGTTGAGTGGAGCTTGGAATGGATAGCTGAATCAAGTAGAGTACTTAAGAATACTGGTTCTCTTTATATCTGTGGATTTTCAGAAATATTAGCGGATGTAAAGTGGGCATCAGCACACTTATTCAAGGGATGTAAGTGGTTAGTATGGTTTTATAGGAATAAGGCGAACTTGGGAGGTGATTGGGGGAGATCACATGAAAGTATTCTACATTTAAGAAAGTCTAAGGACTTTAAATTTAATATTGATGAAGTTCGGGTCCCTTATAATAATCATACATTGAAATATCCATTAAGACATCAAGCTCAGTCATCTCAATATGCAAAAGGGAAGAAAAATGGAAAGAAATATGTTTGGAAGCCTCATCCATTAGGGGCAAAACCAAAAGATGTTATTGAAATACCTACCTTATCAAATGGTTCTTGGGAACGTTATGCTCATGAGACACAAAAACCTATTGAGCTTTTGAGAAAATTAATACTCTCATCTACAGATAAAGGGGATATTGTTTTGGATCCATTTGGTGGCTCGGGTTCAACTTATGCTGTTGCAGAGGCTTATGATCGAAAATGGATTGGTATAGAAAAAGAAGTATCTTATTGTTATATCATTTCTCAAAGGCTTTCTGATCAAGATCATTTGTCAAGAATAAAAAGTGAAGTTGATACTAAAGAATCCAATAAAAGAAGACAAAAGTTAAGAGGATAGTAATTTCCAGATATCTGAGGTTATTAGCTCGGAAAAAGACTTGATATATTTGCTATACGGCTCTTTTTTTGCATTAGGAGGTGGATCAAGATAATAAACGCCCTCTAGCTCTGTTAGGAAATTGCTGTAAACCATAAAAAGACCTGAAACGAGAGTGTAACTGATATTGGCCTCTTCCTTCCTCTGTACGTCATTCAAAAATATTCCGATTACTTTTTGATCATGTTTAACGAATCTTTCCAACAGGATTTTGTCGATAAACATTTTCCCCATTCGATCTTTGGAAGTAGTTTTTACGGATACCACAATTTCATCCTTGTCCAAAAATTTAGATGTTGACTTTACTGATCTATATGGAGATAGAATCAAGTCATTCTCACATTTGTATACCTTAGTTCCTTCGTCTGTTTCATAAGGTATTTGGAGTATAGTCTTTTTGTTTGAGATTCCTATTTCCGTGAAAATCACCTTGATCAATTCTTCAAACCTATTCCCAACATGCTTTCGTGCACTGTTTGGGTTTACGAGAAGATCGAGACCTGCTCCTATAGATTGTTGAATTGTGTATAGGGTTTGATCTATTAGCAATAGTTCCTCAGTACTGAAAGTCCGATCACCATTTTGTATTCTGATCAATAATTCAGAAAATAACGAAAGCGTAATTTGGAATTTATTTAGATCAGCTATGAAATATCGAGTATTAATTGGGCGAATAAATTTCTTAACACCTGCCTGTTCGCTAATGTATATTCTGTAATCCCCTTTGTCGTTGAAACTAGTTAATACAGCCGGAAGGTAGTTCAATACACTTTTGGCTATTTCAACAAATTGATAGAGTTCTATTTTCTTTTCTTGTAGGTCTGAATCTAGAGCCATTCAGTTTTTTCTCACTTAACTAATGATTTGATAATTGAAACACTAATCTTGCTGAATAAAATATTCAATGAATAGCAAATGCAACTGTTTTATCAAAAGATAATAAATGTTTTACAATAGTTGTAAAGGGCGTTGAGGAACGATTTTAAGTGTACTATTCTAACAATACATTGGTTTTTACTTATTCTATATTCCGAACAGCTCTCACGTAATTATAGACATATCGTACATCACCTTGCGGCCCAAAAAATTGTGGGTAATCGGATATATTTCCCGATTTTGGATCGCTGCGTTGAGCGCCTGCGCCATGCACATCAAAAAGCATGTCATTCATTTTTCCCTGGGCTTCACCAAAGGCAATATAAACGGCCTGAGATGATTTCATATCCTGGGGGCCATCAAGATGCGTGGTGGATGACCAAAAGTAAGGATACTGGCCGCTGTTGCCATCGGGGTCGGTAATTTCAGTGACGTCAAAAAGCGGATCAATGGCCGGCGAATCAGTGGCATTGGGACTTCGGGTATAATCCACAATGGTTTGAAGCTCTTTGGCATTGGGCAATCGCCAATCGGTGTAATCGCCGAGTTCCAGGTTTTCAGCGTAAGCCAGGGCGTCTTGCCAATTACGGGCTGAGCCGTCATCGGCTTGCTGCCACATGAGCCCGGTTGCCAGATCGGATATGGTGCCATCTCCGTTATCTACAAAAAGGTTTTTTCCGTAATCCGCATTTCCCCTGACATATCTGGCATAAAAGTGTTTTTCAGTATCAGGGTTTTGGGGATTGCTATAGCCATAGCCTTTGATTCGACCGTCGGCAAAATTAACGCCAAAAAGCGTGGCATCGCCATTCATCGTTGTACTGGTATATTCGGTGGAAGAAAGCCATTGCGCATCGATGTATCGCTCTTCCTGATTGTCGATATTGCCATAAGCAAAATCAAAATAATTGGTATCAATAAATGGTATGGCATCGGCAGGGATGGTGTAGAAATCTTCTCCCGAGCCGGTATATCCTGAAAATAAGATCAGGGAATAGAGTTCTTTGATGGTGGGAACGCGCCAGTCTTCGTAGCCGCCCAAAGTCATGGTGTCGGCAATAGCTTTGGCTTGGGCAAGAGAGACTTTACTTACATTCACCGCTTTAGACCATATCAAACCGGTGACATTATCGCTCACCGTACCATTGCCATTATCAATGTAAGAAGCCTGATTGCCCGTATAATGGGCATCTTGTCCGTAAAAGCTTTCTCCGCCAGCCGGTTCGGCGATCACGGATTGGTTGTTATAAAACGTTGTTTGCCGGGTATCAACAATTTTGTAGGAATAAGTTGGTGTTTGAGCGGTTTGGGTTAGGCCGTTCTCTTCCGAATCGTCGCAAGAATAGAGCGCCATTAAAAGTAATGCTAATCCTAAAAAATGCTGAACCAGATTTTTCATGATAACCGGTTTTTGATAATTGTGATAAATGCGGGTTGGACGCTGCTTAAATGATTAAGGTTTAAGGTTAGCAAGGGGAGCAGTTATTTCATACCAAACATTAGCTATGTTTAGCATTGTTGTGGCTTATATGATTAGACGCAAATTTTCGTCATAATCTGTTCAAGGATATAATTTCGTCTTATATCATACTTTGTTTTCATTGGACGGTTTTTACCCAATCTTCGCTCTATGGCTTGAGCCGTGTATGCCATTTCTTCTTTGGCAATATCATCATCCATGTTGTTGAGCACATACAGGGTATAGTAATAGGGGAATCCTTTCCATTTGCCGGTATTATCTCTATGGCGCTTCAGATAATTGATGCCGGCTTTAAGCATGTTGGTATCATTACCCAGTCCGCCGGAGCCAAGGTTTAACCATAACCCGCATGAGCAGGATTTGCAGCAATACATGCCATATTCATAATTGTACTTTGGATCGTTCAGTAGAGAATTTACCATGTTTAATAAGCTGGTATCTGATTTTTGCAAGGCTTGTTTCACTTGCTTGGTTTTTACGCCCAGTTTGTGCAACAAACGGCTCGCTTCTTCGCCGATCATGTGGCGTTTGCCAACACGCGAAGTGATTTTTTCGCCGGTAAACAAGATTAAATTATCTTTCATATCATCGTCTGTAGGAGCAAACATTTCGGCATAAGCAAGTGGTTTGCCTTGCCGGCTGACAATAAAATCCACGATTTGATTTTTTTCATCCTCATTAATTTCTACGCCAAAAAGCAATGCCTCGGAAACATTGTCAATGGTTTTAAATAAGCTGTTAGGGTCTAAGTATGTCATAGGATTCGAATTTTTGATTTGCTGTCAAAACACACTGGGTTTATGATGATTTGCTTTTTTAGAAAAGAGAGGCGCGAGCCTCTCTCATAAAAAATAAATACCTTTATTGAATCAAAAACCTGTTTTTAGGTGGCTCACATTTTAAAAAGTCTGGCGTTTTAAAGCAATCTGGGCAAAGATATCGTGCGGTTGCCGGTAGTTATTATCTCTCAACCAGTTCAACCCTTCGGTTTCTTGCCTTTCCATCTTCCGTTAAATTACTCATTTTAGGCGATGTAGAGCCTATTCCATATGGCTTAATCTGATTGGCGATTACGCCATATTCTGAAACAAGCATTTTGACAACGGCGTTTGCCCTATTTTGCGATAATTTAACATTTGATTCAAAGTTACCGGTATTGTCGGTATGACCAACAATTAAAAATTTTTTGTTGGCGTTATTTTTCAAATAACCTGCGATCACTTTTAATGCATTTGACGATTCTTTTTTTACTTGATGTTTTCCGCTATCAAAATAAATGTCATAAATAGCTACTTTGCCTTCTGCTGCAATGCCATCGTTAAGAACGTTAAGCGTTACCATATTCATTTCCATTGGCTCTGCTTCAACCGTAACTAAGGTATAAACTACATCGTCTTCTATTCTGGTAGCTGCAATGGTAATATAAATGTCATGTTTACTCGTTGAAATTTTACCGGCAAGGTAGTCGTTTGCGTAATTGGGAAGTTGAAGGTATGAATATGGATTGTACCGCGTTATTCGTTCTTTAGTGAAAAGGTCGCGGACAAAGTAGTTGTCACCTATTTCAATATTTCCTGCTTTATCTGAGATATTAATAATAGATCCGCCTTTGGCTTTTATGGCTTTTTCATAGTTTTTTATGATCTCATAAGAAGATTTTTTCGCGGGTGCGTAACAAAACTGCCTTCTCACGTTTCCCTCAACAACTTGAATCAACGTATCATTGACGAGAATATGATGTTTTTCAAATCCAATGGCGTCATCAAACTCAACTTTGCTCCCTTGATATAATGAAATAATTTCTGACTTTTCCTGAGCTTCTACCTGAGATGCAGCAATCAATAAAGCAAGTAATACAAATAGTTTTTTAAGATTTTTCATAATGTGCGTTTTAAATGATTAGAAAGTGATAACCCATTCAAATTTTTGTACTGAAACTACTGTTGAAGGACGGTTTGCATTTTAAACCGGCATGGGATAAAAACAGGAAAGCAATTTAACAGAAGCAATTTTTTTTTCAAAGTCATGTTCATGTCGCGTCAGTTTTTAGGAAGTCCAAACATTTTTTGCTTTTAAGGTTTGAACCGCTCAGAATCAAACCGGACAGTTCCGCCAACGGGTTATTTATTCGTTCATAAACACCGTGCAAATTTTACCAAGTCGATGATTTGGCGATTTCAAGTTTGCGGCAAATGTTTCTATAAGGGATTAGGGAATGCAATTTTATTTTTTTAGGAGCCATGATGAGCAAATCATATCATTTTCAATCCGTTTAGATTCTTCTAATTGATTAGTCATATAAGTTTCAAAAATTTTGCTTTTATGAGGGTATAGGGTTTTAAGTTCTTGAATTCGTTTGCCAATAAATTTGTTGTTGGAACGATTGATTTTTTTGATCTTATTTATATCCCAAAATACATGATCAACAAGTTTTAATTGGCTCTCGGAAAGCTGTCCATTGAGTTCTTTCTCGCTTGGGATGTCTTGAATTCTATTTTTGGAATCCAGGGTAAAAGCAATCTCTAAAACAATATATCCTTTGTCCTTAATACATTGACTTAGCTGCAACAACGTTTGATTAATGTTTCCTAAAAGAGTGGAGTCATATCCGTAAATAGCAATATCGTAATTCTTGGCTTTTGGTAAGTAAGCTTTTAAATCGCCGATTTCAAATTTAACCTTGTCAATTAATGAATGTTCTATGGCATACTTGTTGGCGGAGTCAATAAATTCGGGGACGATGTCAATACCAAGTCCGTAAAAGTCAATCCTCTGACTAAGTTTAATTAATACAGCGCCCTTGCCGCAACCAAAATCTATTATGTTTTCAATTGTTGATGGCTCTATATTTTTTTCAATCAGTTTAATGATATACTTGGGCATACTGCCTAATTCCCATAAATCTTGGAGAGCGTAGGGGACATGTTTTTCCATGTTCGGGTCTATCAAGTCGAGAGAATTTAGAAAATCCTTTTTTGACGTATTCATTGTTGCATGGTTTTTATTGTTTCGCTCTGTAAAGGGGACTCACTGAAATGATTACTGGCGGCTCGCATATGAAATGAACGCGAATTTGAAGCATTTGCTTATGAAATTGCCTCTCGATTTATGAAATGCTCCGTTGCAAAATTTTATTACTTTGCAACTCATATTTTTTTATTTCTCGTTTAATTTTATCTGATTTTGTCTCATTTGAAACTGAAGTTAGAAAATCGCCGATGTGTTTCTTATCCGGTAAATTATGATCTATGGAAGATAGTAACTTAATAAATTCTGATAGCAGGAAATTCTGATGTTTTTCTGAATTTGTATTTATCCTTAATGAATCAATTATTTTTGAAATAATCATTGAAGCCAAATGCGACTTTTCTTTTATTATTATTGCTGAATTATTTATACAACATTTAATTGTCGAAATTTTTTCGTCATGAAGTTGTTTGTAATAATTTTCTACAATCAAGTCAAAATGATTGTTTTTATCTTCAGAAATCAAGTTCGCTATCAAACCCATACCGTAGTTTCTATGATAGGAGTTTTGATGTTTAAGTAAGCTTGCGAAATTCTCCCAATAGCGATAAAAAAGAGATGGATCGTTTTTTGTCGCTTTTTCAAGAATCAAATAGGAGTGATAGTAAATATTTATTGAATCATTTTCCAAGAGATTTTTGACCAAAATATCTCTGAAACTACCATCATTAATAGCTATGTCAAAAAATGGGGTAATATCAACTTTGGTTTCTGATACGGTTAATAAATAGTTTTTTTCATCCATCATGTTGATTTCAATACAAGTTAAAACAGGCGCTTGAATTTAATTGAATTACTTGTATTGTTATATCAATTAAAGAGGTAAACCGATTGAGTTTTTGATGGTGTTTAATTTTATTGAAAATATTGACGCCCTCTTCATCTTTCATGGTTAAAAATTTTAAAGGCATTGTCGCCTAAAGATTAAAGCCATCATGTGTTTTGATCGGTTAAACTGCTTTGAAAATCAGTATGCCAATCGGAACTGATGTTGGCAAGAATATTTTTAGGATGCGTTCGTTGATGGCTTAAATATTTGGTCTGTATCTGGTGATCGCCAACCAGGATATTATTAGCAAACATTGTAGTTCCGTAATCGTCCAGAGATTCAAGCTGATCGTAATCGCCAAGCAATAAATTAATTAAATCGTCGTCAAAGTCGATGGCTTCAACCGTTTTGATTTGCGCATTTCCTTGCAGGGTAATGAGCGTATCGCCGCTTTTTATTTCGTCGGCGCTTCTTGGCCCATCCGGCGTAATCACAACATGGCAACTTGATAAGGTAATTTGATCGCCTTTTTGGGTCGTGATCCGTAATGCCGTTCCTTTGTAATGCCCTAAAGTTGTGGCTCGAACAGGCAATGTATCTCCTTTTGCATTAATCTGCACCACATCGCCGCTATCTATGGATTCAATGGATTTCGTTGTTCCGTCAGAAAGTCGTATTTGAGTATCTTTTGCCAGGCAATGCCAATAAAATACCAGAGGCTTAATATTTTTTAACCCGGGAGCGTCGTTTAATTCGTAATCTTTGCCCTGTTTGCTATACACAAAAGCCCATACAAATGCATCCGGACTGTTTTTGGTTTTCACGCCAATATTGCACCTGAAAAGCGTAACCGTATCGGCTACCCACGGCGATTTTTCAAACGAAATGGCTTTCCCAGCCGTTTTGCCATCGCCGTCGGCGGGAAGATTCCATTCCAGAATAGTGTACTTTTTTTGCTCGTCTAAGCTTCTGGAAAACCACGGATACACCTGATTCATATCATGAGGGGTTACTTTCTTTTCACCGCCTTCAGCTCTAACGACCTTCATATCCACAAATAAAGTATCCGAAGGAATTAATTCCAGAAGTTCGCTTTGAAACGTTACGCTGCCTTTAAAGGGTACAACAATCGTGTTATTTGCCCACTGGCCTTTGTGAAACCAATAATCGCTATCCTCGGCTTTGTGCCCGCGCGAGAGGGCGATCATGATGTTTTTTTTATCTTTGTGCTCAGGTTTTGAAGCGGGTTGGATCACTTTTGGAACATCGGCGGCGCCGGCAAGTTTATCGCTTTTAACAGCCCCATAGTAAGGGGTGTTGTCTATAACCAACGCATAATTAAGTACGGCTTTTATTTGACGGGGTTCTGAAGCGGCTTTGGTTTCTATTTGGACATATCTTCCGTTCCCAATATCAGTCATAGGCGTAGTGCCGATGACTTCGTGGGTTTGGGCATCCAAAATTTGAAGGATCAAGGTTGTTGAATTGGTGCCGTTATTAATGGTGGAATAGGCTAGCGCATTAAAGCTTTTTTCAAAAAAAGATAACCCGGCAATGGCATTGCTATTCACAAACCCATCATCATCGGTCTGGTTTAGCAGTTGTGATATCGCGTTTATTCCGCCCTGTTTGTGATGAGTGCAACAGGCATCTAAATGCTCATGAAGTTTCGGATATCGTTCCTGAGTAATGTTGTGCGTATTAAATAATAACTTCCAATATGCATAGTGATCGTCATTTGAAAGATCAAAGCGTAAATGCTCGTCCTCTTCAAGCCGGTCTAGTTCACCCTGAATATGTTGAAACGCCTTACTTTCCTTAAACAAAGATGTATTGATAGCCATAACAAGCTCCCTATTGAAAGTTTTTATTTAGATGGATTGATTTTACTGACGAGTACTTTTGCAATATTGAGTATGCCAAGTTTTGTATTAACGATGGATGTTTTAATCAGCTTTAATGAAAAGGACAGACCCTGTAAAACTAACTTGGATAAAGTCATGCTGATTTTCAGGGACTCAATAAGAAGCTTGAATTTTAAATTTATAGTCAGGTTAATGCCAAATGTAATCCAAATACCAATGTACCAGACGATAAATTTGAACCCGATATTTACGCTCCATCTTGGATGCCAGTCTACCAGCTTTGTTAGGTTAATATCCGAACTGCCGGATTTTGTATCCAGCTCTAATGATAACTTTGGTGATGTGACTTTTTCGACGGTAAATGACGACGATATATCCGGGATATCTAGTCTCGGTACATTAACGGGACCGATAGCAGTTTTATCCAACTCCAAATTCTCAAAGGGAAGACTGACTTCGGAATCTAATTCTACATCATCTATTTGACTTGTGTTGGTTTGAAAATTATCGGCTATCAATTGGGTATCGGCAGAAAGGGTAAGAGAATCAACGGAGATATTTTTTGCATCAATGTCTATATCGGCGTTGATAGGCACAGGGAACAAATGAAAATCTATGCCGCCGTTTTGAGCCTCAATGATCTGCTCGTTTCCGCCAATCAATCCTTTTTTTGAATCCTCATGGTAGTCAATCTCACCGGTTGTTTTCTCTGAGATGTTCGTAATTTCAGTTTCGATTAATTGCATCACCGAATCGGCTTGTGCGTTGTCTAAACCGGCGTTTATCAGTTTTTGCTTAAATTCCTCAACGGACTCGTCTTCATTTAATTTGGACTTTTTGCCCCATCCCCAGTCAAACACGGTTGAAAAATCAATGTGTAGCACGCCGTTTTGCATCGTGCCTTTTAACTTTGTATTTCCTGTGATTTCGTCAATGCTTAAGTTTTTAACATCGGCCTCAAAGTTTAGATTAGAGGCAATTCCATCGGCTGTGGTTGGGTCTAACCGGATACCGTTAAGTTGAATTTTGTTGCTCATGGTTTTTTATAAATAGGTTTAAATTGCTGTTATTAAATAAACAAATGGCGACGATCGAAATTTGTCCCCGCGGATAAAAAATGGTTATGCGAACCAAGAATAGCATACCGTTAGGCGCTTTATGGGAACCATCTGTATTTGAGATACGGATGGAGGACTTAAAATTTGGGACAGGTTAAAGTTAGGTTTTTCTTGAATAAGAACCAATCAAAGAAAAGCGAGCAGAGTTTTTATATCATTTTATAGTTCAATTCTATGATGCTGGTAGGGTAGGTTTTTTAGAAACGACACTGATGTGAATTTATTGTCGTTTCTCAATCATTTACGCTAATTTTCGTAATAAACGAACATGGTATTAACATATATTCCCGATAAACGCAATGCGTTTATCACGATGTTGGGTGCAATTAAAAAGAATAAAATACATAAGCGATGAGAATAATCTTTTTTAATCATAAAGGAGGGGTTAGTAAAACCACGACTACATTCCATTTAGGATGGAAGCTTGCAGAGAAAGGACATAGAGCTCTCTTAGTTGATGCAGACCCTCAATGCAATCTATCTGGAATTATTATGCAGGATGGCTTTGAAAGATACTATACCGAAGAAGAAACTAGGAATAATAACTTAATGGAGGGCGTAAACTCAGCTTTTCAAGGAAGACCAGAGCCTATTAGTGCCTTCGATTGTTATAATGTTCCTAATAACGAAAATTTATTCCTTCTTCCGGGTCATCCGAATCTAACAGAACTTGAACCACCATTAAGTTTCGCCCAGACTTCCAACAATGCATTTGCGACTATGCAAAATTTACCTGGTGCGTTCAATGCTTTAATAGAGAAGTGCGTGAATCATCATGAGATTGAATACGTCCTTATTGATTTAAACCCAGGCCTAAGTGCAATTAATCAAAACTTCTTTTCGATTTCTGATCTTTTTATTGTTCCAACTAACCCAGATCCATTCTCATTGATGGCAATTGGAACTCTATCAGAGGTCTTACCTAGATGGTACAGTGCGGCCCAACAAATGAGAACTACATTTGCTGGATCTTCATATCCTTTCCCACTTCATGACCCAAAGTTTGGTGGAGTAGTTATTCAGAGATTCAACATTAGAAGCGGTAGACCATCTACTCCATATAGAAATAATATGGATGAAATCCTTGAATCCGTAAGAGGTAATCTAGTACCAAGATTGAATCAAAACAATATGCTTTTAGAGGCAGATTTATATTCCGAAACCGGTATTCCAGAAAACTATTGTCTCGCTGAAATACCAGATTTTCAAAGTCTACTCCCTCAGTCACATAGATTTGGTATACCTGTATTTGCACTATCAGACGAACAGATCGAACGTTCAGGTACTGTTTTAGAGCAGATGGTTTCACGAAGAGGGGATTTTAATCAGATGTTTGAAGACTTTGCAATGAAAATTGAAGCTATACAGGAAAATGTTGAGGGTTAAGCAACTATTTGATAACGGAATAAATAGAGTCCGAAATATTGATAGCATATTCTTGCACTTAACAGACCAACTTGGCTTTAATCATACAGATGTTTCGGATTTATTAAGGAGTGAAATAGTCTATTCTATTTCAAGTTTTGATAAGCTAATTCATGATTTAGTAAAGGTCGGTATGACAGAAGCATTTAAGGGAATTCGGACACCAACAAATGCATATAAGAACTTTAGTATTTCGTTGAATCAATTTGATGCAATTAACAATGCATCAATACCTCCAGCTGAATTTGTATTTGAGCAAACTATAAATTCCAGTCATAAACATTTATCATTTCAGGATCCAGATAAAGTATCTGAAGCACTAAGTTTAATCTGGCATGAAAATCATAAGTGGCAAAAAATCGCAACAGAAATGGGAACTAACCAAAATGATTTAAAAACAGAGTTGAAAAATATTGTAATTCGAAGAAATCAAATTGTTCACGAGGGAGATATTGACCTATATACTGGAAATGTTCAATCAATTTCTCACTCGGATACACAACAATCAGTAGATTTTATAGACCAACTAGGGAACAAAATTTATGATTTAGTAAAATAAAAAATTGCACCCGACAACACCTATACGCAATACCCTTCGGGATACTGCGCATAGCCAAAACGTTGACAGTAATGTAAAAGAACTACAAACCCTGAGATTTCGAAATGATTATTAACCTTTGTAACTTTATGAAAAACGGTTAATGAAACAAAGGATTTACATTGATACTGCGAGGACTAAAAAAGAAAAATCATTTGACGCCGTAAAGGTGATGCGCGAGACACGTGATAAAATAAACGCTGAAACTCAAAATATGACATTTGAGGAGTTGAAAAAGTACATTGACGCACGTATCAAGACAAGTGAATTTAAACCTATTGGACAATAATGCCCTACTGCCAACACATGGTATAGTGCATGAGGGTTTCATGGTTTTGAATATTTCCGGCTTGTAAAAAAATAGATATAAATTTCCCAATCCATGATTTGTTTATAGGTGTTATAACCAATTAGGTTAGTATCGCAGCTCTCATAAAATACATTGTAGCCATAATCAATGTTTTCGGGATTGGGTATGCTTTCGAGCCAGGCTGCACTTCCGTTTTTTTTTGCCATTTTGCCATTTAAGGACATAGCAATGTATAAGATGATTTTTCGCATGGAGTAAAATAAATAAGTTGGCGTTGATATTTTACGTTCTTTCGGGAAACTTTTCTAATTCACATTTCAGCGCCAAAGCGGCTTTTTTGAGTTCTTCATTGCATGCTTCAATATCCACAAAATAGTCTTTACCGACTTCTGCCGATTGTGGCTTGAATTCAAGGTTGAATTTTATTCGAATACGCTTGGTTTCATCAATCGGTTTATTAAGCAGTTCAAACGAGAGATTGGGTTCAGTAAAACCCAAATCTTTGCATTCCGGGGTTTGATTTTTCGATAGCAAGCTAAACCAATCAATAATGCTTTGAACTTCCCAGGTCGTTAGCGCTGGATCAATGGTTTGCCAATGGCCAACGTTGCTTTTGACGTTTAAATAAATTTCCAGCCAATTGCCGTCCCACTCTTTATCGGCGGTGTTTGGAAATTCATAATTGTGAATTTTAATTTCAATCGTTTGATGATCTACGCCATAAAATACCATCTATTATCTTTACATGCTTTATAGTTGATGGGTATGCGGTATGTTGACCTCAAAAATGTTGTTATTAATGTTCGATGGCTAAGTTTTCCGTTCATAGCTCACAAGCCGATTTTTCCGATCGGGTAAAATAGCATGACTTAAATCTATGTAGGCTCTCCGCTTGCGAGAAAGCCGGCGACGTCAGATTTTATTCGGAATATAATTCGTCGTTACTCCGGTTTCATTTGCGGGAAAAAGAGCACATCGCGAATGCTGGGTTGGTTGAGCATCACCATCGCCATGCGATCGATGCCAATACCAAGGCCTGCGCAAGGCGGCATGCCGTATTCCAGAGCTTTTAAGAAATCTTCATCCACGCTCATGGCTTCGTCGTCGCCTTTGGCGCGCATGTCGGCTTGCTGTTCCAAACGCTCGCGCTGATCCAGCGGGTCATTGAGCTCAGAGAAGGAGTTGCACAATTCTTTTCCGGCTACAATCAATTCAAAGCGTTCCACCAAATGCTTGTGATCGCGATGGGTTTTCGCCAGTGGCGACATTTCCAACGGATAATCAATAATAAAGGTGGGTTGGATAAGCTTGGGCTCAACAAACTCGCCAAAGATTTCATCGATTACCCTTGAAGCGCTAAGACCAGGTTCGAGTTCAAGGTTTAATTCCTTAGCCATCGTCCTAAGTTCTTCCAGAGATTTTCCTTCAATATCTTTGCCGGTATATTTTTGGATGGATTCGGCCATCGTGAGCCGTTCAAAAGGTCCCGAAAAATCTATGGCATGTTCACCAAATGTTACCTGGGTTGAACCGTGCAACGCTTGGGCGGTTTTAGCCAGAACAGTTTCTACAAGTTCCATCATCCAATTATAGTCCTTATAAGCCACATAAAGCTCCACCTGGGTAAATTCCGGGTTGTGGAAACGATCCATACCTTCGTTACGAAAGTCTTTGGCAAATTCGAACACGCCATCAAACCCGCCTACAATGAGGCGTTTTAGGTACAATTCGTTGGCAATGCGTAAATACAAATCCATGCCTAAAGAATTGTGATGAGTAACAAAGGGACGCGCCGTAGCGCCGCCATAAATCGGTTGTAAGATCGGGGTTTCAACTTCCAAATAGCCCTGATCAACAAAATATTGGCGCAAGGTTTGGATCATCAGCGTGCGTTTTTTGAACGCTTCTCGAATCTCGGGATTGACCATCAAATCCAGGTAGCGCTGTCGGTATCGGAGTTCCTTATCACTGAAAGCATCGTAAGTAATGGTTTTACCATCCACTTCTTTTTGCTTGGCAATCGGTATGGGGCGTAGTGATTTGGAAAGCAGTTCCAAAGTTTGGGCGTGAATGGAAATTTCACCCTTTTTAGTTCGAAATACATAGCCAACAATACCCACAATATCGCCAATATCAAGCAGCTTGAACAGGTTATAGGAATCAACGCCAACATCATCGCGCTTTAAATACACCTGTATTTTTCCGCTGGAATCCTGGATATGGAAAAACGAGGCTTTTCCCATTTTTCGGATAGACATGATCCTGCCGGCAACTTGAACAGTTTCTTGTTGCTGGTCCTTAAACTGATCTAAAATGGGTTTGGCAAAATGAGTCACCTCAAATGATCGGGGATAAGGATCGATGCCAAGCTTGCGAATTTCATCCAATTCCTCGCGCCGGCGTTTCATTTGGTCGTTTAAGTCTTCTTCTAAGTGATGCCTCTCGGCTTCGGATGGTGATGAATGGTCTAACTGTTCAGGCATAGAAAAATGGTTTATAAATAAAAACGAGCGGAGTATATACACCCGCTCGGCATTTGAAAATCTAGTTATGTATAAGAATTTTTTAAAAGAAAAAAAAGCGTTCCTTTTATAAGATCATCGTGTTTTTGCCGTACCCAAATTGGTTTCACCAATTGTTTGGCAATGAAAATCGCGGCTAATGTTATCCAACATTTTTTTTGATACGCTTTGCATGGATATTGCAACAGCGGTTTCAGCCATGACTTTAAAAATTGGTTCAGGAAAAATTTTAAAAAGCTTGGGAACATCAAAATCAATATGAACGCTAATATTAACAGCCACCTGAGTTTTATTGTCGTGGATTTTTTTCATATCCATCAACCCTTTGGCTTTGCCAATAAATGTGCGTTCGTCGGGCATTTTATCTAAAATCTTTACGGGATACTCGTTCCAAATTATTTTATTTCCAACTTTATGATTGCTTGTCACATGTTCGGGCAGATCATGATGGTTTCCATTTTGATGCGCTGGCGGGAGGTTTAAAATGTGTTCTTCGGTTTGTTCAACAAAAAAGATCAATTTCATGGGATGGCCTTTGGGGTCGCTTACTTCAAAATCCCATTGATACACATTTTCTAAAGCGGTTGGCGTTACACGTTTACAAAGAGGATTAAACAAAAGGATTTTCTCGTGATCCGAAAGGTAACCAAACGTGCTTTGTAAATCTGAATGAAGAATTACCTCGCCATTACAATTTCCTTCAACTTTCATAGTACTACTAAACTTATGTGAAATAAAACCGACT
The DNA here is from genome assembly GCA_028277445.1 of Chloroherpetonaceae bacterium. Lineage (GTDB taxonomy): Bacteria > Bacteroidota > Chlorobiia > Chlorobiales > Chloroherpetonaceae > JANQGG01. The sequence continues at coordinate 69,628 of JANQGG010000009.1, forward strand.
AAAAATTCCTAATTAGGAATTAATATTAAACTTTTTTGATTCTTAACCAAGTCATTGGAACGTTTATTAATTTTTTTGAAAAAGGAACAAATGCGCGTTTAGTAAACACATTGTAATTGTTTTTTTCAATAGCATCAAGGATTTGCCCATAATTGGCGCTACTGATGGCAACGGCAAAACGGCTATCGGGCTCAAGCATCGGAATGCCAATTTCGGATTCGTGATAATAAGTTCTGGCCCGATCGATTTGAAATTTCATGAAGTCTAAAAACTGACCATTAACTTTATGCGCTTTTAAATCATCTTCAGAATAGTTGAATCGCTTAAAATCTTCACGGGGTAGATAAATTCTCCCACGATCGATATCTTCGCCAACATCGCGTAAAATGTTCGTCAGTTGCATGGCAACGCCAAGTTTTATGGCGTAATCCAAGGCTATTTTATTTTTGTATCCAAAAATTTCCGACGTCATCAATCCTACTACGGAAGCCACTTTATAGCAATACACATAAAGTTCATCAAACGTCTCAAAACCTTTAAACTGCAAATCCATGCAAACCCCTTCAATAAGTTCAAACGGAAGATTTTTTGGTATTTTGTATTGATTAAGGGTATCGTGCCAGGCAATCATAATCGGGTTGTTGATATATGCGCCGTTATAACACGCATCCAAATCCGATTTCCAGGTTTCAATTAAAGCGATGATTTTCTCTTTGGTCAGGGTTTTTCGGCTGAGTTTATCTTCGGCGCGATCAACCAAATCATCTACATATCGGCACAACGCATAAACCGCGTAAACCGCATTTTGTTTGCTTTTTGGCAAAAATTTGGTACCAAAATAAAACGTTTTGGCATGTTTCATCGATACCTGCCGACAGTATTCATATGCTAACGCAACGTCTTCGGATGAAACAGGGTGATCGGTTTTAATTGGTTTTGATTGAGAAGATGCAGGATTTATATTGCACTGAGGCGAAATTTTTTGTGGATTATTTTCTAACACTTTAGACGGCAAATAGGATTAAATAAGTAAACTCATAAAAGCACCTGCTTTGAAACAAATATCGAGGAGTAATAAAGCGTATTAAAGAGCGATTTAGCAATCATCAAAACGATCAATGAGTATTGCTTTAAAACACTGGCAAAATAAAAAAGTTTAGTGATTATTTTATATAAATAAAACATCAAAATGATTTGATGAGTATTATTATAAGGATAGAGGATTTTTGTCACTTAAAGCATAATGGATTTGCAGCACACTGAACAGTATAACACACAGGCACAACAACCTCAAGAAAAGGCAATTTTAGTTGGCATTAGCAATCCCCCGAAAGTATATAAATGGCAGGCAGAAGACTATTTATCGGAACTTGAGCAACTGGCTGATACGGCCGGCGCAAAGGTATTGGGAAAGGTCATCCAGGATAAACGACAGGTTGATCCGGTCTTTTCCATTGGTAGTGGGAAAGTGCGGGAAATTGCTGATTTTGTGCATGAACATAAAATTGATCTGGTGATTTTTGATGGCGATTTAAGCCCATTGCAGATCAAAAATCTTGGAAAAGCGTTTGAGTGCAAAGTATTGGATCGAACGGCGTTGATTTTGCAGATTTTTGCGGTCAGGGCAAAATCATCCCAAGCAAAGCTCCAGGTTGAACTTGCCCAGCTCGAGTATCTTTTACCCCGATTAACCCGCCAATGGACTCACCTTTCAAAACAAAAAGGGGGTATTGGCACTAAAGGTCCGGGTGAAACCCAGATTGAAACAGATCGCCGATTGATCTGGCAGCGCATTTCAACCCTTAAACAACGCCTGAAGCAAGTTTCAACACAACATCAAACCCAAACACGACTTCGGGATAATGTCATTAAATTCTCGCTTGTCGGTTATACCAATGCCGGCAAATCAACATTGATGAATGTGCTTTGCCCCAAAGCGCAGGTTGAGTCGGAAGATCGCGTATTTGCAACCTTAGATACAACAACCCGGCGATTGGATTTGGATTGTACCGAAGATGTGGTGCTTTCCGACACGGTTGGGTTTATTCGCAAGCTTCCGCATAAACTCGTAGAAAGTTTTAAATCCACTTTAGACGAGGTGCGAGACTCAGATTTTTTAATTCATTTGGTTGATTTGAGCCACCCTCAGTACGAAGAGCAGATCGAAGTGGTGGAGAATACTTTAAAAGACATTGGCGTAGAGAACAAAGACACGTTATTGGTGATGAACAAAATTGATCGGCTCAGTGAAGATCAGGATTTAACGGCATTAAAGAAACATTATCCAAATGCCGTATTCATTAGCGCCGCTCGATCCATTAACATCAACGCGTTAAAATCAAAACTCACAGAGCAGGTAAAATCTGATTTTGAGGATCATTATATTCGCATTCATGTTTCGGACTACCGAATTATTAGCCTGTTGCATGAAAAAACCGACGTTTTGAAAAAGCATTACGACGGTGAAGATATAGACGTGTGGTTTAGTGTATCAAAAAAACGCATGCCCATTATTGAATCGGCGCTCTCTAAAGCCAATTACGTTTTAAATCATGAGCAATAAACAATCGTATTGGATACTTTGGTTAGCGTTATTATTGGTGTGTTCCAATGAGGCTTTCGGCGCTAATGTTAAAACCGAAGCTGGTGAGCCTTGCCCACTGCCAAATGTTTTTCAAGAAAAAACTAACAAGCCATCATTGTTGAGCCAATCCGGTGAAATGACCTTATGCACGCTGTATTTAAGAACGAGTTTAACTCAAGAGCAGCGTTATGCCGCGTTATTAAATACTAAGATTGAATCGCATGACTTGGATTCAAGCGTAATTCAAAAAAAATATGGGAATATTGAGGAAGAACAATTATTTTCAGTTCGCAATATTGGTATATTTACTGTCATTATAGGATCGGTAACCGGATTGGTATATATGCTAAATCAAGTTACACAAGCACCATTTTAACCATATTAAGATGAGCTATTTGTTTACAAAAGACGATTTTGAAAAAATTTCACAAGCCCTGGATGCAAAAGCCACGATTAGCTCAGATGAGACCGTTAGATTTGTGGTTGAGGATCAAAAGAAGCGTCGAAATATTGAATTGGAAGTGATTACGGATATAGAAATAGACGATAAAAGAGGAAATTTAATTTCAATTTATACACCGCTTGGTTTAATACAATTGCACGGATGCACAAATTATATCGCGAGCGGGGAGCTTGGCGAAGTCATCTTGTTTGCTGAAACAAAAGATACGGTATCGGGTATTGTGATCAGTAAAGATGCCGGTGTTACCAGTTATACCAACGTGCAAAAGTCGTTACTCTCCAAAGATCCATTCAAATTAAGAGGTGAAATATTGGGATGCGCGATTCAGTTATCGTTAACCGAGCATAAACTCGAAGAAATGAAGTAATCGTGTTGGTGTAAGCCCAAAATATGCCCATTTTTTTAACCAATACCACTAAAACTGTTTTACCGGAACAATCTTTAAAAACGCTTATTGAGCAAGTGATTATTAGTGAAAAGAAATCATGTTTGGAAATATCGGCAGTCTATTGCGGCGATCACTATATCAAAAAAATCAACCAATCTTATTTAAATCATTCCTATCCTACCGATACAATTTCTTTTCGATTGAACGAAGGGGAAGCTATTGAAGGGGAGTTTTATATTTCCATTCATACCATCAAACGAAATGCCCATTGTTATGGCGTTAGCTTTGAAAACGAGTTGTTTCGAGTAACCATACATTCGGTATTGCATTTGTTAGGGTATAATGATCAAACCCCTGAGGAAAAGCAACGCATGACGGAGAAAGAAGATCATTACTTGAACCGGTTTCAACATCATCTAAACTGAAACGAAGCCTCCCTCTTATTTAAATTTTTCAGTACGACTTATGAATCTTAAACTCATAGAAAAACCTAACGATCAAAATAGAACAATACAGGTTGAATCAAAATCAAAGAGAGCCTTAAAAACTTACAATGGTCATGTAAATGGTTCTTTGGCTCAAAGCCTTCTTAAACCGGCTGAAAAACAACGAAAAATTCAGCAATGGAAAGTGCTTTTACGTCAGAGTATTGAAACGCCGGAAGAAGTGTCTGATATTTGGGGCGAAAATCTTGAGATTTTGAAAGCCTTAAATGAAGATTTTCATATCCGCATTAATCCCTATTTTGCGTCATTGATTCATACAAAACACGATCCGATTTATAAACAGGTTGTTCCGGATAGTAAAGAATTGCAAAAAGGGCTCAACATATCCGATCCTTTAAATGAAGAAGCGGTTTCGCCTATTGCGAGTATAACCCACCGTTACGCCGATAGGGTGCTTTTTTTAGTCACTCACCAATGCGCGGTATATTGCCGGTTTTGCACCAGGCGGCGCAAAGTTTCCGATTTGCGAAAATTAAGTGAAAAGTTCATTGATGAAGGCATTGAGTACATTGAATCGCATCCTGAGATCCGCGATGTGATATTATCGGGAGGAGATCCCTTGATGCTGGACGATCATAAACTGGCTTATATTTTAGAGCGTTTATCCAAGATAAAGCATATTGATTTTGTAAGGATCGGCACAAAAATGCCTTGTGTTCTTCCGCAACGCATTACGCCCCAATTATGTGAGATTCTCAAGGCCTACCAACCCATATATATTAATACCCATTTTAATCATCCTCGCGAAATGACCCCGGAAGCCAAAAAGGCGTGTCATATGCTTGCTGATTCGGGAGCGCCTTTGGGCAACCAAACGGTGCTTTTAAAAGATGTCAATGATGATTTAGAAACCTTGCTTACCTTAATCCGCGAGCTTTTAAAAGTGCGCGTAAAACCGTATTACCTTTATCAGGCCGATCTGACAGCAGGCACCGAGCATTTTAGAACCCGCGTTGAAAAAGGCATTGAATTGATTGAGGGAATGAGAGGAAAAATTTCCGGGATGGGATTGCCGCAATTCGTGATAGATGCGCCAAATGGCGGTGGGAAAATCCCGGTATCAAGCCAATCCGTCATTACAATGAGTAGGGATGAAGTGATAATTAAAGGGCTTGATGGGTTGATGTATCGTTATCCGCAAGTTCGTGTCTAGCTTTTTTCTTCGGATGTCTCCATAAAAATCCATGTCACCTTACTTGATTAAGGGTGATCGGGGGCATAAGTGTCTATCGCCCCGGTTAAATGAGACAAGATTTTGGAAAAATGCCGTTGCTGACGCGTTTTCTCTTCTACTTGCGAAAACAAGGGGTTGCAACCCCTTGTTATAGCTGAAACTCATGCGTCTTAGCAGTTAATTTGAACAAGCCAAACACAAATGGATAATGACGATTAATTAACCGGGTCATGCTGAACTTGTTTCAGCATCTCAACCAAATTGGCATTATCTGAGACCCTGAAATAAATTCAGGGTGACATAAAAAAAAGTAGACTCGTCATCGTGAACGCCTGTAAGGCGTGCGGCGATCCAGAAAATGCCTCTGGATTGCTTCACTTCGTTCGCAATGACGAGTTAGCAAATGAGTTAATATTAGGATATAGTAGGCATATTTTTCCACCTCCGGCTTCTTCGAAGCCACCTCCCAGAGCGTGAGGATAGTTTATTGAAGTCACAAATTCTAATGCCGAATTGTGTTTTATTGTCCCTCTCTCTGAGAGGGTGGCCGACAGGCCGGGAGAGGAAAATTCGTCATTAGTAACTTGATGCAGCATCAAAAAGCGCTCTCATTTAAATGTATTGGAGGGGAAAACGGCCAAACTATGAACCGTATAAAATGCCGTCATAAACGATTTGTCCGAGACCTTAGAAAATCAAGATTATGAAAACAGGGTAAACCCTTTATAAGTACCTAAAAAATAGGAACATAACAAAGCTGACTTAAAATGTTGAGGTTTCGGGGTTGGGTAAGAATAAGAATTTAAATAGGTTAGCTAGGTCTAAATATGGCAATTGAATAAAAAAGTTATTTGACATCGCTGGTTTTTTACTAAGGTTTCGTAACTTGCTTGTGGTGCCTTTATTCATAGGGAATTGCAGGGGTGCGCTATTCAGCTTGTAGAACTCGTAGGGATTCAGAAATGATGAATTGAAATGAACGTGATTTGAATACAGCTTTGGGGTCAGCGTTAATGAAGTAGTTTTAGCGATCATTTAACATCTATCATAAGTTTTCATCGTATTCGTTGGGGGCATGTATTAATGATGAATGGCGTTTTGCGCTAAGCAAAACTTAAATCGTAAGGCTACTTTTTTTACTCTCTCAAAGCATTTCCTATTATCGCACGTCATCGCGAACGCGTGTAAGGCGTGCGGCGATCCAGAAAATGCGTCTGGATTGCTTCGCTGTGCTTATCGCAATGACTTCATAGACATATGCTCAATTATAAATTCGTCATTGGAAGCTCAAATATTTGCCAATAAACAAAAGGAAAATGACACTCATTTTCTAGTCATGCTGAACATGTTTCAGCATCTCACGTTCTTGCAGAAGTCTGAGACCCTGAAATTAATTCAGGGTGACCAATAACGTAAATGCGTCATTGGAAACTTGATTTAGCATCTTAAACACCCTCATCTAAATTCTTTCCCAGCTAGAGAAAACTTTGAAAGGCATAGTTGTTACATGTTGTAAATCAGCAATAGGGAAGTGTGGGGCGATAAAAAATTCTGGAGCTGTACGATAAGCCGAATTCTGTACTGCAAAATGCAGTTGCAATCATTTATCTGAGCGACTCACCCGGAGACTTTCCGTTAAGGAATTGAGCGGGCAACTCTTTTAAAGCCTCCTTACATAGTCTTGCATCGGGGAGGTTTACCCGGCACAAATTGTTACCAACTTGTCCGGTGGTCTCTTACACCACCATTTCACCCTTACCTTAACATAAGGCGGTATGCTTTCTGTTGCACTTGCTGTCAATAAACCCAGGAGGTTTATTGCCCAAACTTGGCTATGCCTTGTTTGGCACCCTGCCCTGTGATGTTCGGACTTTCCTCTGCAAAGTCAACTGTATAAGCTACTCTGCAGCGATTGCATGTACAGCCCCAATTTGTCAATTACGCTTCAACGGTGAGCGCTTCTTCAAATAAACGTTCATGAACCACAATACGTCCGCATGTTTCGCACGAATAAAACCCGCCTTGCAGAATAAAGGCATGCCGGTTTGTCGGAACATAGGTGTTGCAACCACTGCACGCATGGCGATGAAGTTTTACGATCGCATTTTGAACGCCGCCGTTTCTTAGGTGATCGTATTTATCCAGGATTGGTTTCGCCTGATCTTGAACTACCGAGCGCTGTTTTGTGATTTTTTCTTCGATGAGTTTAACTTCGTCTTGCGTTTCCTCGATAATCTCTTTGAGCTCCTGTTTTTTACCATCCAACTCTTGTTTGACATCAACAAGTTGGCTGTCTAACACATCGGTTGGCATCATATCGTCGGTCAGTTCATCATAACGATTTTCATCCATTAATTTACGGCCCCGTTCTTCCTGTTCGGCTTGCCGTTCTTTGTTTTCTTCAATCGTGCGGATTTGAGCTTCAGCTTTTTTTATTTCCTGCTCTTCGTACTCAATTTGCTTTGAAAGAGCATCGTACTCTTTGTTGTTGCGAGCAGTGGTTTGAGAATCTTTGAATTTTTCAATTTTGCTATTGGCCTGTGCAATTTCATGAAATAGTTTTTCCTTGAGTTTTAGATTTTCTTCCTCCTGTGTTTTTCGGATTTCCAATTGTTTGGTGATTGAAACGACATCGGTTTCCAAATCATGAATTTCTTCAGGTAGGCCTTGTTGTTCACTGAGAATTTCATCCAATTCATCATCCAGTAGCTGGAGCTTTACAATCAATTTTAATTTATTATGATCCACAGCATGTAAAGTTTAGGTTATCAAATACAAATAAAGAAACCTCGAAAAAAAAAATGCACCTTTTCCAAAGTGCATTTTTTATAGTAGTATAAAAAATCCTGATTTCATTTCAGGGTAATACGTTATGTAATTTAATATCATCATGTCCTGACCTTTTTATGTGCCCGAAAGGAGATTCGAACTCCTACACCGCTAGGCGCTCGCCCCTGAAACGAGTGCGTCTACCAATTCCGCCATTCGGGCATTTGAGAAATCTAAAAAAACTTTTTTACTTAAACAATCATTATACGCCAATTTGCATTGTGATGACCAAAGAGAGATTATCGCGTTTTATCCCGGATATTTCCGAAAAGCTTTCCGATGACGGGGATTTAATTAAAATCCTTGACCATCTTGGAGGCGTTTTGCCTAAATCCTTGTATAACGTGCAAACAATTGGGATGAGTGAAAACGCACATCCGATAAAAGCCATAATTCTAGGCTCAGGAAATTATAAGGTTTCCATTCTTTCGGGTTCACATTCCGATGAACCGGTGGGTTATGAAACCTGTTTGGTTTTTTTAAAGATTCTTTTGTCGCATGAGCAGTTTAAGGGGTGGCTAAGCCAATTTACATTTGTAATTCTACCGGATATCAATCCTGACGGTAGACTTAAGAATGAACTATGGCGAAAGGTTTGGCCGGATTGGAAAGCTTATGTTAAACATGCATTTCGCGAACCGCCAGGCCGCGATCTGGAATTCGGTTATCCTGACATGCGGCTTGAAAATAAACTGTTATCTCAGTTCTATAAAAAGCATGCCCCTTTTCATTTGCACCTCAATTTGCATGGCATGGGTTTTTCGGAAGGTGGTTTATTGTTAATTGATCGCCGGCATATTTCTAAAACCAAAAGACTTCAAGAGCAATTTATCAATGCGGTTTTGGAGCGATCATTGCCATTGCACGATCATGATCGTAAAGGCGAAAAGGGCTTTACCTACATCGGGCCCGGTCTGACGACAACCCCCGAATCTGAGCCCATGAGAGAATTTTTTAAGTCGCAAAACGATTTGGAAACAGCGGCAATCTTTCACGAAACATCAATGGCGTATATTTCCGGGCTTGGTGGAGAACCGTTATGCCTGGTTACCGAATTGCCGCTGTTTTTACTCACTCATGCTGCCTACAAGCATCAGCCCGGCCAGCCTTATTTGTACAAATCGTTACGGCAAAAATTGCCCGATATTAAAGCCCGGTTAATGCAAAATAAACCTGTTGAAGAGCTATTGGATGGTCTGCAAATACAACCGATTCCGCTTAAAACAGCAGTGGAAATTCAGTTGGATATTTTGCAGTTTGCGTTAGAGTATGTTACGATGAACGGTTGAAATTGCTCAGGGTTTAACGCAAATGGTAAGAGAGGCAGTTAAACTTACACGGGCACTCTTCGGCAATTTGAATGCCATAAGCCAATTGACCCTTGGCGCGCATTTCATAAAGCTTTGGCACCATTTTATCGCGCAATTGATGCGGACTGATTGGGTTAATGTAAATACCTGTGTTGCCTTCGAATCCGGCAGGAATATTAATACGCCATTTAATCAGAATACGCCACGGGATGTTATAGACGGCATCAATCGGGGTGTAATTCCATTCTTCATTACACGATATTGTACTTCCCATAGCGGCGTGACAGGCGTGAACCAAATCACTGATCCCTCGAATCTCATCATTTGTATGCTCATGCGGCCGAGAATGATGCGATTTTGAATACACGGCAATGGTTGGGTAACGATGTCCGATAGCGCAATAAGCAAGCGCATAATCGTTTTCGGCAAACACAAGATTGTGATGAATGGCGAAATTAGGCCCAAACTCATTAAAGATGTTCGGATTATTTCGCACCATGTGAATTTGGTTTTCAATGTTCAACGACCAGCTATCCAATCCGACAAGCTGTTTATGGAGATGATCGAACGACGCTCCGGCAGGTTTGAGCCAATTCTGGAAGACGCTCACATAACGCACGTATCGGTTATTGGTATAAACATCGGAAAGGGAATTGATGGTAAACCTAAAATACTGAAAATGTTCTTCAGGCGTTAATTCACCGGAATTATTAAGCTGGCTATCGTAACGAACATTGGGTTTGTAGTGCCGCTTGGCAATAATTAAATCATGGCTACCACCGAAAAAGGCATTGGCAATGGCGAGCTTTTCATCCACCGACATAAATTTGATTTCGTCGGCATTTTTACCTTGCCGCGAAAGTTTATAATCAACCACTTTTATAACATGTTCAATACCTTCCTGATCGCTAAGGTATTTTTCACGCCACTCCAGTTGATTTTTGGTCATTTTGAAATTGTAGTTCTGTTGCCAGTAGTTTAAGGTTACAATTTCAAACAAGTTTGGCGTTCTGCGAAATTCAGCCGTTGTTTCGTCATACTCAGTTGCCTGGATTTTTTCCACCAACTCGTAAGAGTTATTCCGGTATATGATTCTGGATTTTTCGGGAGGTGTTTCGTAATAACGCGATTCGCAAAATGAACAATAATCTTCAGTATCCTTGATTTCAACCGGTTTTGCAGTATTGGGGATTTCGTTATCCAAAGGTTTGTTGCTGCGTCCGGGAACAGACCAAACCTCAGTACCTGTAAAAGGATTGATTTGTTTTATAGTCCCATCCGGCATGTAATGGTAGTAGACATCATAGCGCATCAAAGGCACACTACCCACTACATCTTCAACATATTGCTTCTTAGGTCTAGTCATGGACGCTATCTAATTGGTTGATCGTATAATATAGGATGAAACTAATAAAACGATAACTTCTAAGAATCTCTTGATTTAAATCTGTTTCAATTTACAACATCATTGACTTACAATCAATAAGGCTGAGCAATCAAGAGATTTATTTATTAAAACGTTCAAATGACCGGTCAATCAATGTAAAATGTGCGTTTGGATTGAAAAATCCCCTTCGATGTATCTTCAAATCGAATAGAGCCTTTGCGTTTATATCCGGGTGGAATGTCTTTTGACGAGGGTAAATTTATAGTAACGCGTTGCGGAATGTATGGGTACAAATCAAATGCACCGGGTGTGCATTCTAAAATGTTAGATTTTACCTGGTGCGTTTCTTCAACGCTAAATGCAATTGCGTCGCCGCGATCGGCATGAGCAAAACCATAATGAATTTCAAAGAAGACGGTCAGCGAGTCCTGAGATTTATCGGGATGATAAAAAAACAGCTCTTCGTAAGGATTGTCTAATGTTCTAGATGTGATTTTTTTCCCCGAACTATCAACAACCATAAGCGAGGCATCGGTGTTTTTGTTGTAATTCTTGTTACTGACGATAAATTTTAAATGGCAAGTCTGTGTGTTTTTGAACAGCCGTATTGGTTTTCTATAAACCTGTGGTGAATAAATGGAATCGGACCATGTTTTGCTGAAGCCTTCATAACTTCCCGTAACCGAACCATATATTTTTTTTATGCCCGAGTTGGTAATTGAAAAAACAAGCTGATCCGAATAGGTTTCCAGATGCGAGATATCGATAGACTCGATGGCAGCTTCGAGTCCGAAACGAAATGATTTCGGGGTAGAAAACCGATCAGCTTCAACAACCACTTCATAAACACCCGGTTTTAATTGCTTGCCGGAAATGTACTCGTCCGTGAAACGTTCATCATTTGTCATTGTTGGAATGTATCCGGCCACTTTACCATTTGGATCAACGATTGAACCGCTAAGGTTCAAACCCTTTTTTTGATTGGAAATTAACTTTACTCTAAACGAGGTGGCGTAATGCGGAACGGCAAAATAGTATCGCTTAAGCCTGCCGGCATTGATTCGTTGATTGGGGATGCTTCTCTGATAATCATTTTGAGCTGTAAACGTGTAAGGCACAATAATGGTGTTGTGCAGTTCAAACTCAATATCTTTTGATCGCTTTTTTCTGAGTCTTTTTGCAGCATTTTTATGAGAGGCTTTTGCAGTGATGACGCCGTGATAGATGCCCGGTTTTTTCAATAAGCGTTTGTTGTAGAGCACGCTTATCGGTTTTTGCTTTTTGCCTTTTAAAAAAATTGTTTTTTGCAAGGGTTTCAACCAACGCTGGTTGGATTCCAGTTGGTAGATGCGGAAAAATGAAGTTATTTCCTTTTTAGAATAGGATTTGGGAAAATCAGCCGAAACATAGAAGACTTTTTTGAAGTCAATGTCTTCTAATGAACTTGAGCGATAATAAGCGCTGGGGGTGTAGACTCGTGAGCCCAAATTCGGAGACAAGGTTTTTATGGAATAATCCACTAACGATTTGGTAAAACCGAATTTTCGATAGGCTTTAAGCGTTTGATAGGTTTTTGGCAAATTCAACAAACCGCTCCCATAATCGAGGGGTATATAGCCATCCAACGGATTGGCTGAGGCTTTTAGTGCGGTTTTGATGATGCGTTGCGGATAATGCCCGTTTGCAAATCCAACCGAGTCGTCTTGTTGAATGGCGCTTAGTAAGAGCGCAATGGACCCGGCCACGTAAGGGGAAGCCATGCTTGTACCGCTACTGATGGTGCGATAGGCGTATCCAGGAACCGTTGAGTGCGCCGAACCGGGCGCAACAATATCGGGTTTTGGAACTTCGCCGCCTCGACTGCTGAAATTCCACAATTGATGGGTTACTTGCTGCGAACCAAATGTGTTTTGTGCAATATCTTTATTAAGAAGCGCGCCAACCGATATGGAAAATCTGGAAGCGGCAGGCAGCCCGGTAGAAGAAATACCCGGCCCTTCATTCCCATTGGATAAGCATACATATAAATTGGGATGATGTTGTATCAGGCTATCGATGTAGCGTTCGATTTGAGCCTGTCCTTCAATCACAGATGGTATTCCAAAGCTCATGTTAATGACTACAGGTTTGGGTTGAGATTTGGAGAGCTTAGCACCAAACAGGAATGCACGGGCAATGCTGCCGGGGGTGGTTAAATCGCCGATATTGCCTTTGCTGATTTTACAACTGATGATCTCGGCGCCCGGAGCAATTCCGTTGAATGTTTCTTGTTGATCGGCAGCATAGATGTTGTGTCCGGCAGCAATGCCCGCCACATGCGTGCCATGTGAACTATCATCAAAATGGAAAACAAGCTTATGCTCATTTGGGTAAATATTGATGGCGCATGTGGGTAACGCTGGATTTTCGCCAGGTTTTTTGGAAAATAAAAACGTTTGAAACTGTTTTTTATAGGATTGAATCGGCAACTCGTTGCCTAAATCGCCGTCTTGATCGGTATCCACAATGGCTACATATCCCGAATCGCTTTTAAAAACAACACATCCGAATTTAGCTTGGCATTTACCATCGCCATCAAAGTCCCGAAAATCGGAATTTTGAAAGTGTTTTTCATCAAAAATGCCGATTTCAAGCGTAGAATCCGTAGGCTGAATATTAAAGGCTTCAAGCCCTGATAATTCCAGGGTTTTAGCGCTATCGGAAACGCTAAGCGAGGTATCGGTAAAACTAATAATTGGTCGTGAGGTTTTAAGATCGCCGCCGCCCGAAAAATCGCGAACATCAATAACCTTTCGCGCGCCCATGCTGGTTGTAAGCAAACCGGGTATGCCCATATCAACGCCGGTATCTAAAATCATAATGATAACACCACGCCCGTCGGCTGTTGGTTGATCCTTCAAAAAACGATCAACGCCGCAAGTGGACTTTGAGATAAAACTCCATGGATCGGGTGTTTCTGAATTGGATTTGCCAAAAAGTGGATTGAAACCGGGAATGAAAAGGAGAGAAAAAACAATGCCAAATGAAACGAAGGTGCGTCCTAACATATTAAAAAGGGCGTAATTGTTAAACAATACGCCCTAAGATACTTTCAAAACCGTTGGAGGCCAAACTTTATTTTATTTCTTTATGCAGCGTATGTCGCCTGAGATTAGGATTGTATTTTTTTAATTCCAAACGCTCAGGATTATTTTTTTTGTTCTTCGTGGTTGAATACCGAGAGACCACAGCGCCTTCTTTTTTTGCTTCCGTACACTCAAGCGTAATAACCAGACGATTTCCTTTTCCTTTTGCCATTTTTAGTAAAAAATTGTCCGTTTGATATTTTATAAAAAGCTGAATATAGCATTAATTCATTAAAAATTCTATCTAAATAAGACGGTCTCTAAAAAAAGTCTGCTATATTTGGGTTTTAATCCCTTGTTTACTCTGTTGTGGGGCCAATACCCCCTTAGCTTTATGAGAATATGCAATTTAAGATTAGGTTAGAATCTTAGTGAAAGATCAAAAATTATGCTGCAGGATGCCGGATCAAGTCCGGTATGACTTCAGGTACCCCGTTGGCTTGCCTCGGGTAGTTTATTCTGAGTTAAAAGTTTCATAATGAAGAAGGTCATTCCTGACATAAAGGTAAAAAATTTGGGTATTTTCGTATGGATTTAACAACTTAAAGCCTCTTTTGTGTGTCATACAACTATATGTCTTTTCGCTCTAGACGCTAGCTATATTAACTATATCTTTAAAACTAAAAAAATTAAGGACTCGTGCCACTAGATTCATTTTTTCATTATCACAGTAACGAATTATTTTGCGAAGGGTTAAGCCTTTCGGAGCTTGCTCAGGAATATGGAACGCCATTGTTTGTAACCAGCCGTTCAAGTATTCTTCATCAATACCATCGGTTTGAAAACGCCTTTAAGGCGCTTAATCACTTAACATGCTATTCGGTTAAGGCCAATTTTAATTTATCTATCATTAAAACGCTCATGGCCGAAGGTAGCGGCTTTGATGTAAATTCCGGTGGGGAGTTGTACCGAGCATTAACGACTGGCGCCAGTCCTGAAAAAATTATCATGGCTGGCGTTGGCAAAACAGCCGAGGAAATTGAATATGCCATTAATTCATCGTTATTGATGATTAAAGCCGAATCGCATTCGGAGTTAAAGGTGATTAATGACATTGCCGGACGCTTGAACAAAACGGTTCGTGTTGGCGTTCGCATTAACCCCAATGTAATGGCTGAAACACATCCCTATATTACCACAGGTAATAGTGAAGAGAAATTCGGCATAGATGAAGTGCTTTCGGAGGAAACCTTCTCGTTGATTAAAACCCTTAAAAACATTCGGCTCGTGGGTTTGGATATGCATATCGGCTCTCAAATTTTTGATACCGTGCCATATTATGAAGCCACATTAAAACTTCTTGGCGTGAAAAATATTGCCGAAGGCATGGGGTTTAAAATTGAGCACATTGATATTGGCGGTGGATTTCCGATCACCTATCACGATGGCAAAGAAGCAACGTCGGTTGAGGATTTTGCCAAAAAACTGGTACCGATCCTGAAAAATGCTAACGCTCAGATCATCTTTGAGCCCGGACGCTTTATAGTAGGGAACTCAACGGTTTTGCTTTCAAAAGTGCTGTATCGGAAAGAAAATTACAAGCATAAACTCTTTTTGATTTTAGATAGCGCCATAACCGAGCTTATCAGGCCATCGCTTTACCAGGCGCATCATGATATTTATGCCGTTAAAAAAACAGGTCAGCAGATCGTTGCCGATATTGTTGGCCCGGTTTGTGAAACCGGCGACTTTTTTGCACGAAAACGAGAACTGGATAACTGTCAGGAAGGTGACTATTTAGCCGTTTTATCATCCGGTGCATATGGCGCGGTGATGAGCAGCAATTACAATGCCCGCAGGCGAGCAGCCGAGGTTTTGGTCAATGATACCGAGGTTCAATTGATTCGCAGGCGTGATACTTACGAACAAATGGTTCAGAACGAGATTTAAAGCGTTACTTAAATTTATAACGGTATGAAGTTAATCTTTGTGTTTTTAGATGGCGTTGGGTTGGCTGAGCCCTCTTCAGCTAACCCGTTTTATAAAACGCCGATGGCCAAACTTAAAGAAAAGCACGGGATTGAATTTTTAAGCGAATCGGCTAGCATTTCTCATCATGACCTTGTTTTCAAGCCCATTGATGCATCATGTCAGGTGAAAGGAATCGGGCAAAGCGGAACGGGGCAGTTTTCGATATATACCGGTTTAAACGGATCAGTACGCTTTGGCAGGCATCACGGGCCTTTTTTGCCTTCCGCTTTAAGAGAAACACTGGCTGATTGCAACATTTTTGCTCAGTTGAAATTGTTATCGAAAACCACGTGTTACGCCAACGCATATCCACGTCGATTTGTTCGGATGTGCAAAATGTTGAGAGATCGAGGGAAAATCCGAAGTTCTGTACTTTTTGAAGCGGCGGTTTTGGAAAAAGTGGCTATACTTGGGGCAGAGGAACTTAAGCGCCATGAGGCGGTTTCAGGCGATATTATTAATCATTGGTGGGGTGTGAATGCAGAGGATGGCGATCCTGAAATAAAGAGAATTCAACCGGAGCAGGCGGCGCAAAATTTAATAAAGCTTTCCGAAAAGCATGATGCGGTCTTTTATGAGTATTTCCATACCGATTTGTGCGGCCACGGTCGAATAACAGCAACGGCTTCGGAAATTATCGCTCGTCTTGATGGTTTTTTAAGTGAGATTTTACATCATCTTCCACCCCACACCTTATTTGTATTAACGAGCGATCATGGCAATTTTGAAGATGATTCCCACTATCATCATACCCAAAATCCGGTTCCGCTTTTAGTAAAAGGAAAGCATGCCGATGTGTTTCAAGATTTAGAGGCTATTCATCAAATTGTACCGGCTTATATAAATCTCCTCAAAACATTAAATCAAACAACACCACTTGATGGCGAAACCGGCGTGCAAGTGGCTTGAAGTTGATGGGCGTATTTGATGAATAAGAATTAATCTTGCGGCTCTTGAATCGCATGCAAAATCTTAAGAGTCGGTCGTGAGTTATTTAGCGTATAAAGATGCACGCCAGGCACTTTTTGTTCAACAAGCCCCTGGACTTGGTTGATGGCCCAATCAATCCCGATATCCGATACCCTGGAATCCATATCTGCCTGAAAAATGCTTTTGAGCAACGGCGCTGGAAAACGTGTTCCCGGCGATAGTTCGGCCATTCTATACATGCCTTTTTTTGTGGTAATCGGCATAATGCCGGCAATGACAGGTACATGGATACCAGCAAGTTGGCATCGCTCGCAAAAATCGAAGAAATCGTGATTGTCAAAAAATAGTTGGGTAACGATGTAATCTGCGCCGGCATCCACTTTTGCTTTTAGGTGATCCATTTCAGCCAAGCGATTTTGGGTTTGCGGATGGCCTTCGGGAAAACCAGCAACGCCAATGCCCATATTCGGGAATTTTCGTTTTATAAATGCTACCAGATCGGAGGCGTGATCGAAGCCGCCCTCAGTTTTAGTGAATTCTGATGATCCTTTTGGCGGATCGCCACGAAGCGCAAGGATGTTATCAACGCCATGCTCGGCATAGCGTTTTAAAATGCCTTCAATATCATGTTCGTTTGAACCGACACAAGTGAGGTGAGAAACCACAGGGATTTTGGTTTCATTTTGAATGCGTACAACCAAATCGTGAGTTTTATCGCGTGTGGAACCGCCCGCACCATAAGTAACGCTTACATAAGCCGGATGCAATGGAATGAGCTCGGAAATGTTATGAAAGAGCTTTTCCCAGTCTTGATCTTTTTTAGGCGGGTAAAACTCAAAACTAAAACGGGTTTGCTCGTTTTTTAGCAATTCTTTTACAATCATAATCAAATAATCTGAATGAATGCACCTTCATAGATCTAAGCATCTTGCAGTTAAGCCAAGATGCATGATCTGGTAAAGAGGGGGTTATTTACTAAAAATTAGCGTAAGTCTCAAAAAAATCTTGTGACTATATCTACATTGATCATCAGTATCCAGCATTCGTTAATCATTGTAGAGCGTTGCATTTGGATTAACCTTATAAGTTCCCATCCATTGTGCCTGATCCAGAATATGACCTTCCATTGCGTTTAATGCATCCTGACCGGTAAAATTGCCGGAGAGATTAAGCGACGGTACATCCAAAGCAAATAACTTAAAGTAATAACGATGAACACGTTCATCATTCCACGGCGGACATGGGCCGTCATAGCCGGCATAATTGCCTTCCATATCAGGATCGCCTTTAAACCAGTTCGTGTAGTCGTTTAAACCGCGGACGCCAAAATTGGTTTTACCGGGGGTTTTTCCTCTTGGCGTAATGCCATCGGATGCAGCCCCTTCAGGCATTTCCTGAATGGTTGGCGGAATATCAATTAAAACCCAATGATAAAAATCAGCACGAGGAAGGCTTGCCGGTACAAATCGATCTTCTTGATTAACATCATCACCAACAGACGGCACATCGGGATCTACCATGATAAGGGCTAGCGATTTTGCGCCATCAGGCAGCTCCGACCAACTGACATGTGGGTTACGGTTTTTCATAAGCGCAACATGATCAGTTTCTGCTTTAGCACAAAACGCATAATCTGTGGGAATAGCCTGGCCGTTACCAAACGAATGAATTGTAAAGTGCATGTTATGTAGGATTTAAGTTTTATGGATTACTCTAAAAATAATTTTGAAACATGGTTTGACAAAATTAATATTGGCATAAGATGCGGTTTTACCCAAAACTTAACAACTTAATTCCCCAAAATGGCACGCTATCCCTCGTTGCGACTGCTTATAAATTTTATCCCAGGCATTTTAACAGGGCATGTTTTCCCAGAGTTCAAAAGCGTGTATTTGTGGGCGGCATGCTTTTTAATTCTGGTGTCATTGCTATTGGCGTTTTTTGATCGACCTAGCAATCGATTTGCATTGGTTTACATCCTTATGGTTGGTTTTAGTGGCGCCGCACTTGGCGGTTTTAATCATCATTCATTGCCAAAAAACACGATTGTCAATTATGTCAATCAAGAGTTGTGGGTTCTGGGCGAAGTAAAAACCAGAGTAACGCAAAAGCGTAGCCATTCACAATGGATGATAAAATGCAATGCCATTTTTTATCGGGGAGATACCTTGCAAGCCGAAGGAATGGTTTTGGTAGATTATTTTCATAGCGGCGAGCAACCACTCAACATTAAAATTGGCCATCAGGTTTGGATGTATGGCACAATCACCCTGCCATCCAAACCAAACTTACCCGAAGCTTTTGACTACCGGGCGTATTTAGCCCGAAAACAAATTTTTACAACGCTTCGTGTTCATGGCGAGGAAAGTCTTGATCCGGTCTCTCATGAACAAGAAAATTTTCAATCTAGGGTGATTGGGCCAATATACCATGTTTTGCAGCAAACCATTGACGCGCTGTTCAGCAACCAAGATGCTAGGGCGTTTATAAAAGCGGCTATTTTAGGCGACCGGGGAGAGCTTTCGGCTGAGATCAAAACAGCATTCCAGGTAACGGGGACGTATCATTTACTGGCTATTTCAGGGCTGCATGTCGGGTTGTTTTATATGTTGATCATGGCATTTATGCAACGCTTCAGGCAAACTAAAACCGGCAAAGTTTTAACGGCATTAACCGTTACGCTGATTCTGTTCATCTTTTCCAATCTTACGGGTAATGCGCCGCCGGTTGAGCGGGCAACGATAATGGCAATTGTGTTTTGTTGGTCAAGCGTACTTCAAAAAAAAACTTATGCAATTAATACGCTCGCTTTTGCCGATCTGGTTATTTTGCTCAAAACCCCAAACGATGTGTTTAATCCCGGTTTTCTTTTATCAAATGCTGCTGTTTTAGCCATTATTATATGGTACCCGATATTCATTCATAGCAGAGTTTTTCAATGGTTTATGCCTGAAAAATCATCAAAAGCTGGCTATGTACGGCCGCTATTTTGGTTTTTTTATCGGGCGTTAGCCTTAAGTATGGCAGCTACGCTTGGCGTATGGCCACTTTTGGCTTATTATTTTGGCCAGCCGCCATTTTTGGGGTTGTTAATTAATGTTCCCGTTACACTGATTGTTGCTACGGCGTTGCAGGCCACGGTACCGGCGCTTTTGCTCTATCATGTTTTTGAGCCATTAGCGTTCTTATATGCGGTATTTGTTAGTGGCTTGCTTGAGTGGAGTTTTATGATGACACATGCCATGAGTCAGTCATCGATGTCAGCTTTGCCGCTTAGCTTATCACTCACCGGCCTGTTCATCTTGTATGGGATTATCATAACGCTATTGAGTTTAAAAAAGAGCCGTGTTTGGCCCAAATGCTTGATTGTAACGCTTTTGGGGATCAATGCCTGGATTTGGTTTGTGTCGGAACAAACCACAAGGTTGTTTGTCAGCCAATTATCTCATAATGCGTTGATTTTAGGGTATCAAAATGAGCAAGCATGCCATGTATATGCGTTGAATAAACGAGATATCCATCAACAACAGTGGCTTCATCTTGCTTCAATACTTGGGGTTCAAAATGTAAGTGTGCAAGAGGGATTTGCGTTTTCATCGAAAACACCGGTTTGGCGCAACCAACCCGAAGCGCTGACATATTATCCCAACCAGCAATTAACAAAAATCATATACAAAACTCATTCTGTGATTCTGGGTCGTTCGTGCGACTATCTGTTTGATGGATCTTTTTTGGAAACTGATATGTTGATTTTAAAATTAAAAGAATGTAGCCAGGAGAATATAAATCAACTTAAAGACTTGGTAGAAAGTAGTTGTGCCAAAATGATTATTGTTGTTACATCTCCTGAAATGAGTGAAGAGGAAAAACGGCGTTTAAACACGTTCGTTTTTCAAACGGCTAGTTGCAGGCTCTTAAATTATGAAAAGTATGTTCAATTGTAAGCAATGAAACGCATGAAAGTTCATATTACACCAGAAGCTATCAACGCTTTAAAAAAAGAGCGTATGGAAAAAGGCGTCAGTTCGTATAGAATATTGACAGGTTGCGCCTCATGTGGCGGATTGTCGTTTGCTCTACTAAAGGACAAACAAGTTAATAAAGAAGATTTGATTGAACGACACCAGGGCATTCAATTGATTTACACCAAAGATGTGGCCGAAGTGTTGGATCAGGCAAAATTAGACCATCATACCGATGAGTATGGCGATCATTTCATTATGGAATCATCCTATGGCTCGTCAGTCTGCTGGTTATAAATCTAGTTCAAATGCCAATTGAGTTGTGAAATCAGTTCGTCAGGCGCATGATCAAACGTGTTCTTTTTGACATGATGATATTGCAAATCAAATGACGAGAGTGTAACATCCAAACTTTGCAATTCGGCATTCAACGATAACGGTATCGTTTGGCTTGTTACTTGATGCTCAAGGTCTTCTTTAACCGCATCAAATGCATTTTCAAAAGCCACTTCAAACGGCTCGCCCTCGCTGATGAAAATAGAAATGTATTCCAGGATATCAACCATAAGGTGAATAAAATCTTCCTGAGAGGTTGGTTGGAAAATAAGATGAACGTGTTCAACGACTTTATTAAACTGTTCTTTCATAGACAACAGGTTTGAAAGTTTAAAAAAAGTTACTAAAGAATTAATTCAAGTGTATCATAGGCCGCAAAAACATGTTCGGGTAAATTGGCTTCAAGTTCTTCATGTTCGATTTCATGACTAAAATGCGTTAAAAAAGCTTTTTTTGGATGGATTTTATCGATAAATCCCAGCGATTCGTCCAAGCATGCATGCGTTGGATGAGGCCTTTTTCGTAACGATTCAATAATCAAAATATCCAATCCCTGAAGCAATGCAATTGAGCTCTGCGGAATGCCTTTACAATCTGTAATGTAGGCCATATTACCAATTCGGTAACCGTAAATATTTAAAGAACCGTGAGCGACTTCAATGGGTGTAACATTTAAAGAACTACTATTATGATTGATTGTAAAGGTATGTTTAACGGCATGCATTCTCAGCGCCGGTAAACCAATGGTTAAATTGCCATTATGAAATGCATAACCGAAACGGGTCATGATTTCCGGGATACAATCGGGTTTGGTATAAACGTCAAGTATTTTGTTTTGGGCATTGGTAAAAGCACGGATATCATCTAATCCATATAAATGATCGTAATGGTGATGGGTAATCAGAACCGAATCAATTTGTTGAATTCGAGCTCTGAGCATTTGTTGTCGAAAGTCTACCGATGTATCAATCAAAACATGCAGATTATTATGCTCAATAAACAAAGAACTCCGAAGGCGCTTATTTTTTGGATTATCGGATTGGCATACATGACAAGAACAAAGCGGGATAGGCACACCTTGTGAAGTCCCTGTCCCAAGAAAAGTAATTTTCATTCGGTTGGCGTTTTTGACATAGCGCTGAGTTCAGCATCAATTGTTTTCCTAACTTGCGGTGTCATATAGACATTGCCAACGCCAATTTTGGCCAAAATTTGAGCAAACGTTGAAATTTTTCCCTCTAATGGAAGAAACTTATTTACCACAATAACTTGATTTTCTTTTACCCGGCAATCTCCGCCAACAAAATTTCCTTTTTCAAAACGAACTTTGTACCCAAGCTCTTTGCAGAGATTTTCGAGTTCCTGTAAAATCTGTTCTTTTTTCATAAGCTATAAAAACCAGCCTGCTAAAACGATACACCTAGCGTTATGGCGCTCATATTCACCTTGTAGTTAAATCGGTTTTCGCTAAAATCCGTTATAATGTACTTATATCGATAACCCAATGCAAGCCCGTATTGATTCAATATGTTGTGAAATACCAACCATGAATTGAATGTAATACCTTTTGATGAACCGGATTCGGCGCTGAAAGCCTGAGTAGAAAAGGCATACACCGGAACAAGCTTTGCACCGAAAGAAAAATGTTTCGGCGAATAGATAAATCCTATACCAACGCCAATACCTAATGAACTGATACTCAGGTTATCGCTTTCAATGTTATCGGGGATACTCGATAATAAAAAATCCGAATATATGGATAGTGGGAAGAGCGGCGTAAATAAACCCTTTGTTGAAAATCCTATAGGAATATCAAACCGGACGCCCAGATTTAAGAATTTTATATCCACATTGTTTTTTGATGCGCTGGAGTAGTCCAAAAAAATAAGAAGCGGATTCTGATGAAGTGTTATTGCAAGATTGTTTCGGTTCAAATCAAAGATAAAGCCATCAAAATTGTTGCTGTTGCGTGGTTCCAATGTGAGAAATGAAATTCCGGCTTCAATGCTGCTTAAGGATTTTTTTTCATTCAAAACAGGTTCTTCTGAACTTTCTTGACCCATGATCTGAGCAAAACCGATTGAACTTGATAAAAAACTTAAGCAAAGGCTCAGGAGAAAAAATTTTACAACACTACTCATGGATTTCAATGTCGGGATTGTTTTTTGGTTTAAAATTCTATTTTTAAGAGCCATTGGTTGGCTTAGAATAATATGAAACATATTTCCATTTTTAAAAATGCCAGAGGAAAGCTTTATCGATTATTATGCCTTACTAGACCTATCTCCCAAAGCTTCTGAAGAAGACATTAAAAAAGCGTATTTGGATAAAATCAAAGACGTGCATCCCGATAAACTCACAAACAGTTCGGAAGAAAAAAAGCAGCAAGCGCTGAAATTATCCAAAATGCTCAATCAGGCCAAGCAAATCTTATTGGATCGAAAAGAGCGTGAGTATTACAATTTGAAATACCGGCATTACATGTCGGAAGCTTCGGCAAGGGCAGCCCAGCAAGGTTTCGGGGGCGGAAATTACAACGAGTATATGGCTGGCGCCGATGACATCTTGCGAGCCAGGGAAATGAAACTGGCTACCGAACATGGCAAGTATAAATTCATCATTATCATAGCCGTTGTTGTTATGGGGATTTTGTCCCTGATCTGGCGATTTACTAGCCCGAAAGATGTTGCAAAATTGGTTGTTAAAGAGGAAGTTCCGGTGATTGAATCGCCTGTGTTTGCTGCATCACTTTCGCAACTCCCACAAGGTTTTGCACTTGATCCACGATCAGGCGATGTTTTGATCGGCGGAGAACAGGCTATCGTTCAAATTTGGAGCGCTAAAAACAACAAACTTGAATATAAATCGGAGTTTCAAGTTTCATCGCCAATCAAAAGCCTTGCTGTTTATGGCGATAGTGTATTTGTAGGTACTTCAATGGGCACGGTTGAGCTGTTTTCTTTAAACAATCAGGAGCGTATTGCAAGCATTAATGCGCACAATGCAGAAGTTTCCATGTTGGCGCTCAGCCAAAACTATAATATTCTTGCTTCAGGAAGCCATGATAAAACCATTAAGATTTGGAATTTATCGTCACTTGAAAGAAAACAAACCTTAATGGGAATTGCTTTTCCGATTGTGGATTTTACATTTGTCGAAAACGGTAAAGTGATAGTTTTTCCAGAAGATCGATTTGTTAAAATGTGGACATGGTCGGAGAATTTATTGCGGCAGGTTTCTTTTCAGCGTCAAAAAGTCAATGCCATTGATACGTATGGCAAATGGGTGGCTATGGGTGGCCGTGAACTTATTTTGAAACAAATTCAGCGTCAATCCAACGCCGTAAGAGAAAGTTTGCCCGATCCATCGGTTATTACGGAGCTGTGTTATTATCCGAGCGGTGAAATTATTTTATCGGGTGGAAAAGATGGGCGAATTCGTTTTTATGGCACCCAAAGCGGACGAAAGTTAAAAGTGAGCCAGGCTCATGACGCTGAAATTATGGCTCTGGCGTTTTTGCAAGGCGACGATCAACTATTATCCCTTGGCGCTGATCGAATGATGAAACTCTGGAAGGTTTCATTGGATGACTTTTAAGGATGTTTGATCAAATATTTTAAAAGTGGCGCTACATGCAAGGCTTGCAAGATTTGGTTTGAAAAAATGATGGTTTCTAGTTCCGAAACCGGCACCTTATGTACGGTAATCTCTTCGGTATGCTCCAGGGTTTGCGGTTGAATGGGTTGAACATTTTCAGCTAAAAAGGTGTATGTGATATTTGTTTGAAGCGCCGGATTTGCAGAGAGTTGCATCCATTCGCGCCAAATGCCGCCGCCGTAACCTGTTTCTTCCAATAGTTCTCGTTTTGCGGCTTCTAAACGCGTTTCCTCAGGATTATCATGAACGCCGGCCGGTATTTCGTAAAACACATCATTAATACCGTAACGGTATTGACGGATTAAAACCACTTCTCGTTCAGGCGTTAAGGCAACAACATTGACCCATTCAGGAAATTCCCAGACAAAAAACTCATCAATTTGGCTGCCATTTGGCAATTTTACACAATCCTCTCGCAAGGTAAGCCAGGGTTTTTTAAAAAGATATTTGGAACGCGTTTGCTTCCAGGGTTTAGGGTCGTTTTCAAAACGTGACATTTCTATAAGTTTAAATTTTAATCTCTCATTCTTGGATCCAAAGCATCTCTTGCCCCGTCGCCAATCAGGTTAAAACAAACCACGGTTAAAACAATAGCCAGACCGGGAAACGTTGAAATCCACCAATGGTTTAACAGATTATCGCGACCTTCATTGATAATATTGCCCCAACTGGCCGTAGGGGGCTGAACGCCAAGTCCCAGAAATGACAATCCGGCTTCGGTTAAAATAATACTACCTATTCTTAACGTTGCCGCAACAATAACCGGGGTTAGCGTATTGGGAACCAAATGTTTGAAAATGATGCGCCAATTTGAAAGGCCTAATGACTTAGCCGCCAAAATAAACTCTTGTTCTTTTAAAGTTAAAATTTGGCTTCGAACCAGTCGAGAAACTCCCATCCATCCGGTGAGAGAAAGTGTGATGACAATAAGGTAAATAGAATTGCCAAATGTGGCTATGATAATCAGGATTAAAAATAATCCTGGAAATGCAATTAGAATATCAACAAACCTCATGATAAGATTGTCCGTTGTACCACCAAAGTATCCTGAAACAACGCCTAATATGGTTCCCAGGGTAACGGCAATGAATACAACCAAAAAACCAATTGATAATGATATTCGAGATCCGTAAATAACCCGGCTTAATATATCGCGTCCATATTGATCAGTACCCAGAAGAAATGTATTTTCATCGATAAATTCAGCTTGTGTTGTTTTTGAGTGTAAAAAAGCCTCGCCTCCCTTGAGCGCATTATAAGGCAGTTTTTTTGTGCGAAATCCTTGTTGAAAAGTGACGTGCTGGTTTTGGAGTTCATAAGAGTCAACAAAAACCAACTTGTTGGTTTTACCACGATGAATTAATAAATGGTTCGTTTGAATGGCCTGGTTGGCTATTTTAGCGGTTAAAGTTTCTTCCGATCGTAATGGTATATTCTGGCGAATAGGTTCTTTTAAAACCAAAACATTAAATGATTTCATGGGCGGTTGATAAGCCGTCACCGTTAGATCATGCTGAACGTTAGGAGAGAAAGGCGCTAAAAATGGCGCTAAAAAAGCAATGCTGTATAACAAAACGGCTATCCCTAATGCGCTTAAAGCAACCGATCGCTTTTTAAACTCATTCCAGGCTATATGTGTTAGGTTTTTATTTGTTTTTCCAAGCTGGGTTTGGTACTTTTCGCTTCTAACAATTGTGATTGAGGAAATCCCCAATAGCAAAACAATGAGGGTGAGAAACAATGAAGCAATCCAGAACTCAATCAGTTCAATGTTAAAGAGATTAATAAACTCTTCTGGGCTTATAACCAACAAGATGATGTACAACCCAAATGAGTAAATACCCCTACTATAAAGTTCAAACTTTATAAATAATATGGATAAGGCTATAAGAAAGCATAGAAGTAAAAGACTTCCAACGGCTGGTTTGCCTTTTTTGATGAGATAAATACCCGGAAAAAAATCAAAAAACGATATCAACTGTTATTTTGGTACGGTTTTTGTAGCTTATTTATTGAAAAGATTAAGTTAATAAAAAAGATAATAACATTGTTGATATTCCAGAACTTTGAGTTTGAAAACATTTGTTAATTACTAACAAGTGTCAAGTAAATCTGTTCTTAAGTTGGTTCGTCAAACGATGTTCATTAAAAATAGGTACAAGTTTGCAGGTTATTACCAACCTTAATGATTTTAACATAAAAAACTAATAAAAAAAAGAATTATCTGAAAACTTGTATAAAAACTCACATGCTGCAACTTTTATTACAAAAGGTTATTTATTAAAGTAATGTTAATTCGTTAAAACCAACAACCTTTAAATTTTAATTACACAGATTATAAAACACTTCAAAATGCAAAATAAAACCAAAAAAACTGTCTTAGTTGTTGATGATGAAGAATTAATCCGTGAATTGTTGTATGATATTTTAGAAGGTGAGTATAATGTATTGCTTGCTGAGGACGGTGAAAAAGGATTGGCGCTCTACCAACAACATCAAAATGATATAGAAGCTGTTATAACTGATTTAATCATGCCCAAAATGAGAGGCGATAAATTATTAGAAAAACTGCGTGCGCTCAACCCGGATCTCCCTGTCATAATTATCACTGGATTTGAGAAGGAAATAGATGTTGTGAAAATATTAAAAGAACCAAAAGTATCATTTATTAACAAACCATTCGATATTGAACAACTGCTTACCGAATTAACCGGTTTGATAGCATGCTAATAAAAAAAAGGCAGCTTAACGCCGCCTTTTTTCATTCAGAACTTTCTTCCTCTGTTAATTCCGATTCTTCTGTTTCATCATCATCAGATGATCCCTTCGGAGCAACGACGCTTATTACGGAAACTTGAGAATCTTCCACAATCGTAAATTTCACTTCACCTTTTATGAAATCGTAAATTTCACCAACATGCATCGTTTGACCAACATCCATAGGTGTGATATCAACGGTAATGTGCTCAGGTAAATCTTCCGGCAGACATTTGATTTTAAGCTTATGGAGCGTTGCTTGAACCTTACCGCCTTTAATAATGCCTTCGGCTTTTCCGACAAAATCTAATGGAACGTCAAGTTCTACAGGTTCATTAGCGGCCATACCCAGAAAATCAGCATGAATGAAATCACCTGAAACCGGATCGGATTGGTAGTCTTTTAAAATACAAGCTTTTTCAGAGCCATCTTCGAATTTTAGGTTCACAATATGTGATGCGGTGGTATAGACTAAATCGCGCATGGCTAATTTATGAACAGCCAAATTAATATTCTCTTCACCTCTATGATAATAGGTTGCAGGCACGAGGTCATTATTTCGTAGGGCCTTTAGTTCAACTTTATTGCCAGTTTGACGAGGCTTTGCCTCAATAGATATCGTTTGCATATGTCAAAAAATTACAAATGAAATAAACAGTTTAACGTTTTACGGATTCAAATAAATGGCTAACCGATGCATCATCGGAAATTCGTTTGATCGCTTCACCAAAAAGGCTGCTTATCGAAACAAGTTCAAGCTTATCGCACTTAATATGGTCGGTTGAGATCGTATCGGTGATAATTACTTTTTCCAATACGGATGATTCAATGCGTTCCAAAGCTTTCCCAGAAAGAAGCGGGTGTGTGCAGGCAGCAAAAATTTTCAAAGCCCCATTTTCTTTTAATGCTTTTGCAGCATTAACCATAGTACCGGCCGTATCCATTAAATCATCAACCAATAACACATTTTTCCCGGAAACATCGCCGATAATGTTCATCACCTCTGCAACATTAGGTTTGGGGCGACGTTTATCAACGATAACCAAATCAGTACCTAATCTTGATGCATAGGTGCGGGCTAATTTAACGCCGCCAACATCCGGGGAAGCAACGATAAGATTATCCAGCTTCATTCGATTGATATGATCAACCAAAACAACCGAAGAGTACAAATGATCAAATGGAATGTCAAAAAAACCTTGAATTTGGGGTGCGTGCAGATCCATCGTTAAAATACGATCAGCGCCTGCGGTTGTAATTAAATTTGCAACTAATTTAGCGGTGATAGAAACCCTGGGCTTATCTTTGCGGTCCTGACGGGCGTATCCGTAATAAGGAATTACTGCTGTAACCCTTGATGCAGAGGATCGTTTGGCCGCATCAATCAGTATCAACAACTCCATTAAATTGCCAGCCGGAGGATTTGTAGATTGGATGATAAACAAATCCGAACCACGAATAGACTCGTTGTATTGAGCAGAAATTTCACCATCGGAAAAATTATAAACTTCAGCGTCGCATAGCGGAACCTGAAGAAAATTTGCGATTTTTTCTGCAACCGGACGATTGCTACGCCCTGTAAAAATTTTAATTGGTCGATCCATGGGCTGGTTTGTTGCTGGTTTTTAAAAAATCAAAACCTGAATATAGGAAAATTTTTTATTTGTTCGTCAATAATTCTATGGGTTAACCCAAAAGTTTTTTTAAGATTATGTGATCTTTTGGCTTGTATTGTCAGAGAATTGCAATGAAAATGTTACATTTTGATAAATCTAATCAATGTGTTTTTTATCTGATCATGACGTTACAAGAAATTAAAGACTACCTTTACAACGTAGTTCAACCCATCGAACTGGTTGGAAACCCCCAAACAGCAATTCAAGGCATTTCAGAAATTGAAACCGCACAACAAGGAGAACTTGCTTTTGTTGCTAATTCTAAGTATGAGCGTTTCCTGGAATCGACAAATGCTTCAGCAGTGATTGTTTCAAACAAAATTGATAAAGCGAAATTACCTGGATCAAAAGCGTATTTATTGGCTGGGGATCCTTACATCGCCTTTGTGTTTATTTTGGAAAAGCTCTCGCCAATGCGAAAATTTATTCAGGAGGGCATATCGGAGAGCGCGTTTATTGACCCAACGGCTGAGGTTGATCAGGATGTCTCGATAGGCGCAGGCGCATATATCGGTCAGAATTGCCAAGTAAAACGAGGCGCTAAAATCGGGCCGAATGTATCGCTTCTGGATGGTGTTGTTGTTGGCGAGGACAGCATGATTTATCCGAATGTTACGGTGTATGACGAGTGCCGAATTGGCAACCGTGTTATTGTTCATGCGGGTGCAACAATTGGCGCGGATGGGTTTGGCTTTGCGCCTCAACCCGATGGTTCGTATCATAAAATTCCTCAGGTAGGCATTGTTGTGTTGGAAGATGATGTGGAGCTTGGGGCAAATCTTTGCATCGATCGAGCGACAATTGGAGAAACTCGCGTTAAAAGAGGAACAAAAATTGATAACCTGGTTCAGGTCGGCCACAATTGTTCAATAGGCTCAAACACCGTGATTGCTTCGCAGGTTGGCGTATCGGGAAGTGTAACCATTGGCAACCAATGTATGGTTGGCGGCCAGGCCGGTTTTGTCGGGCACATTGAAATGGCCGATAAAATGGTGATTGGCGCTCAAGCCGGGATAACCAAATCATTTAATCAGGAAGGTTTAGTCATCAGAGGGGCGCCTGCTCAGCCCATACGCGATCAAATGAAACAAGAAGTTATGTTACGAAAATTGGGCGATATGATGGAGCGGATCAAGCAATTGGAATTGCAGCTTCAACAAATGAATGATCAAAAATTGACTAAATAATCACCCATGCCATCATCGTTTTAAGCATCCGGATTTTGTACATTCCTAAACCAACCATTACAGTTGTCATTTTTTATCAGTTAAGTTTGTCTTGTTAATAATTAACTCGTATGATTTTGTCATTTTGGCCACCCTTTTTAGCCAGTTCCGCCGCAGCATTTATTATCATTCTCGGGATTTTAACAATTAAGCGTCATGTGAATTGGGGTCGAGATAATACGGCTTATTTTATTTGTTTTGCATCCGGCGTTTTAATTTCGGCATCATTGCTTCACATTGTTCCAAAATCTTTAAGCATGAGCCTTGATGCAAACGTTTATCTGCTTGGTGGTTTTTTTACCTTGTTTGTTTTGAGCCGATTAATTGATTCTCTGACTGACAAACAGGGCAATGTCGCATCCAGCGCATTATCGTTTGGCATGATCCCGTTAGTAGGCATCTGCGTGCATTCATTTATTGATGGGATCATTTATTCAGTGACTTTTTCAGCCGGCCATTTCACTGGCGTTTTGGCTGCGATAGGTATGATTCTTCATGAGTTTCCTGAAGGGATCATCACATATCTTTTTTTATTAAAAGGAGGGTTTGAAGAAAAATCTGCATTTATAGGCGCAGCGCTTGCTGCCGGGCTTTCAACACCTCTGGGTATGATCTTGTCGTATCCGTTTATTTCAGCAATAAACATTCCGGTATTAGGCATAATGTTGTCCTTTTCTGCAGGCATGTTGCTTTATGTGGGCGCAACGCATTTACTCCCGGAAGCGCAGGGTAACCGAAAACCATACAGTTTACTTGCATTAATCAGCGGGATTGCTGTGGCCGTGCTGATAATTTTAGTTGAGCCGCACTAAGCCATTCAGTCTGGTCGGAAAAGAATCCGGGTAAGTTTAAAAGTCGGAGTACAAACAAAAAAGCGCCTTTTTTTGCAGGCGCTTTTTTAATGCGAGTTAAATCATGGAATTTACTTTATCACACTGTTCTTTGACATCATGTGCAGAAGCTTGAAGCGATTTCAAATCCTTTTCATCAAGATTGATTTCCAGAATTTCTTCAATGCCGTTTGCGCCCAGTTTAGCCGGAACGCCCACAAAAACGTCATTTAACCCATATTGCCCGTCCACGCAGACCGAGCATGGCAAAATGCGCTTGCGGTCTTTAACAATGGCTTCAATCATTTCAACTGCGGCTGATGAGGGTGCATAATATGCCGAACCTGTTTTAAGATAATTCACAATTTCAGCGCCGCCTTTGCGTGTGCGATCAACAATTGCATCAATACGCTCTTGTGAAATCAGTTCCGATAAAGGAATTCCAGCCACATTGGTGTATTTGACTACCGGAACCATTGAATCGCCATGCCCGCCTAAAACAAATGCATTGACATCACGAACCGACACGTTTAATTCCATTGCAATAAAGGATCGGAATCGTGCTGTATCAAGAACACCGGCCATACCAATTACACGTTCTTTCGGAAATCCGCTTTTCAGGTATGAAACATAAGTCATAACATCCAAAGGATTTGAAACAACAACAATAAATGCATTCGGTGATTTCGAGACAGCCGATTCAGTAACGGTTTTAACAATATCGGCATTCATGGCCAAAAGATCATCTCTGCTCATGCCCGGTTTTCTGGGACGGCCGGCAGTGATCAAAATGATATCTGATCCTGCAGTATCAGCATAGTCATTTGTGCCAACGACATTGGTATCAAAAAGCTCTACCGGTGCCGATTCAAACATATCCAAGGCCTTTCCCTGAGGTATGCCTTCAACAACATCCAATAGAACAACTTCTTTAGCCAAATGTTTTTCTAAGATCCGTTGTGTAGCAGTAGCGCCAACATTTCCGGCTCCAATTACTGTTATTTTCATTTGGTTTTTATTTGTAAGGTTAATAAAAAAGGGTTAAGACTAAAGAGGTACGTTGGAAAATTCATCATGGCTTGGTCTGTTTTATGATAAGTAAATTCAAGGTGTTGATGATGTTTCCAGTTTGAAGTTTAATCATACTTAAAGATACAAAAAGAGAAGGGAGCGGCAAAAGTCAAAATAAAAAGAAGCCGTCTCGCAAGTTACTTCTTATGAGACGGCTTGAAGATTCAAAATTCTGTTAATGCTTATGCAGGCACGATGTCAATAAATTTCTTATTGTTTTTGTGGGTACGAAATTTAACTTTGCCGTTGCTAAGCGCAAAAATTGTAAAGTCTTTACCCAAACCGGCGTTTTTGCCAGGTTTGAATTTTGTACCACGTTGGCGTACAATAATTGATCCTGCTGAAACAGTTTGACCGCCAAACGCTTTTACACCCAAATACTGGGGATTACTATCTCTACCGTTCTTGGTTGATCCACCACCTTTTTTATGAGCCATAATCTCTTAAAATTTAATTCTAAACTTAATTGGATAATGATGTAATTTCAATTTCAGTCAGTTGTTGCCTGTGACCTTTTGTGCGACGGTATCTTTTGCGACGCTTTTTCTTGAATACCGTAATTTTATCAGCTTTGATATGCCTGATCACTTTTGCATTGACTTTTGCAGAAGGATTAACGCTTACGTCAGTTTCATTACTGGTCAGTAAAACCTTATCAAACGTGATTTCAGAACCTTCTTCAGACTTCTGAAGAGGAACAAATAATTTATCACCCTGGCTTACAACAAACTGTTTGTCAGATATTTCTACAATTGCTCGCATTCTAAAAAATCTAGGATGTTTAATTTTCAAAGCTTTTAATATAAGTAAATCATATAAGCTGAGCAAATAACTTTTAACTTAACCGCTAATTTATCGGCCAAAATAGACAAAGATCAATGTTACAGAAAAAAACGTTATTGAAACGCCCATTAAATAATACCAATTTTTATACATGCGTTTATCGCAGGGGTACGAAATTTTTCTAATAACTCCAAAAATAAAGCCCATAGTGGCGGCAAATTGCAAAATCACCAATATTATCTTTATAATAACCCAGTTGTTCCAACCGGTGAAGAATATAGCAAGCAAAATGCCCGAAACGATAACCAAAGGAAAAATAATATCAATAAATTTGGTTTCCCCTTTTATGTAGCTTTTAAGAAAACCGGCATATGTTTCAGCATCGATATTAGGATCGGTTAATTTTGGTTCAAAAACTTTTATGACAATCAACGACGCAACAACCAACCCAAACCATATGGCGAAGCTCAAAATATGAATTAATGTGAGGGTATCGTACAGAAACGGTTGAAGGCTACTCATAAATCATGTATTTTAAAAATGGTGAGTGGTTTAAAAATAACCTCAAAAATACAAAAAAAATTGGTTGATCAGGAATCATCCTAACGAAAAGGCTTTAAATAAATTCGGATTTGTGATTGATAAGTCCAGATAAATATGGCAAAAAAAACAACCCAGGCATCCCGGCGCGATGAAACTCCGATGATGAAACAATACGATCAGGTGAAGGCCCAGCATCCTGAAGCGTTGTTGCTGTTTCGTGTCGGTGATTTTTATGAAGCGTTTTATGAGGATGCGCATAAAATTTCATCGGCGCTCAATATCGTTCTAACCCGAAGAGCAAATGGCTCGGCTAAGGACGTGCCGATGGCCGGGTTTCCGCATCACGCCATGGATACTTATTTGGCAAAGTTGGTGCAGAAAGGATTCAGGGTAGCAATTTGCGAGCAAATGGAAGATCCTAAAATGGCCAAAGGGGTTGTTAAGCGCGAAGTCACAGACATTGTTACGCCGGGCGTGAATTTCAATGATCGAATCCTGGATGAAAAACGCAACAATTACCTGTGTGCGTTGCATTTTTCAAAACACCAGAAACATGCGACTTACGTTGGGGTTGCTTTTATTGACGTTACAACCGCTGAATTTCAAGTAACCCGGGTTTTTGAATCGGATTTAAAGGATTTGCTCCATGCCATTCAACCCTCTGAGCTTTTGATCTCAAAAGCCCACAAAGACAAAAAAGAGGCCCTTCAACCAATGGTTGGTTCTCATGTGATAATTTCAACAATGGAAGAATGGATTTATACCGAAGAGTATGCACGCCAAACCATGCTGGGTCATTTTAAAACGCATTCCTTAAAAGGTTTTGGTATTGATGAGCTTGAAGAGGGAATTATTGCCGCCGCTGCCATACTAACCTATATCGAAGAAACGCAGCGTGGAAAACTGGCGTATGTGGCTTCAATTTCGCGTTTCGATACCGACATGCACATGGTGCTGGATTCACAGACCAAACGCAATTTGGAAATTGTTTTCTCTCTGCATTCGGGAAATCGCGATGGAACTCTGGTTGAAGTTATAGATCAAACCCAAACTGCGATGGGGGCGCGATTATTAAAAAAATGGGTATCACGACCTTCAAGGGTGAGGCAAGTTGTCCAAAACCGACTGGATGCTGTTGAAGAACTTTTGGCTCATGAAACCCTGGCAGAGCGTTTAAACAGTTGCTTAAAAGCCATATGTGATATCGAAAGGGTGTTATCGCGAATTGCCACGGGCCGAGCCAATCCAAGAGAAATTTTACAATTAAACCAATCGCTTGAATCGATTGGCGATATCCAAGAGGTTCTTAGCCTGGCCGGCTCTGAAGAACTTTTGGAGATTGGTAATACCTTGGCGCTATGCCCGGAACTCATTGAGAAAATTCATCAGGCCATTGATCCCGATGCGCCGGTTAGCGTTGGAGAAGGTCATACCATCCGAAAGGGTTTCAATGAAGAATTGGATGAGTTAAAAAATCTGGCGTTTTCGGCAAAAGATCAACTTAAACAAATTCAAACCCGGGAGCGTGAACGCACTGGAATTTCCACGTTGAAAGTGCAGTTTAACAAAGTGTTTGGCTATTACATCGAAATTGGCAAAGTGCATGCCAGTAAGGTTCCCGATGAGTATGAAAAGAAGCAAACCCTGGTGAATGCCGAACGCTACACCATTCCGGTATTAAAAGAGTATGAAGTTAAAATTCTAAATGCTCAGGAGCGAATCGGAATTTTGGAGCATGAGTTGTTTGATGGGTTGTGCCGATTTATTTCAGGTTATGCTGAGGAACTGCAAACCAATGCCAAGGCAATTGCGGCGCTGGATTGCCTATGTTCGTATGCGGAAGTATCCGAACAAAACAACTTTACCAAACCCGATATTCATGAAGAGTATTCATTAGCAATCCGTAAGGGCAGGCATCCGGTTTTGGAAAAGCTGCTCCCGGCCGATGAAGCCTATGTTCCCAATGATTGTTATTTCAACGATCAAAAGCATTTTATGATTATTACAGGCCCGAACATGTCTGGGAAAAGTTCTTATTTGCGTCAAATCGGGTTGATTGTCCTTTTGGCGCAAGCCGGATGTTTTGTGCCAGCCGAGCATGCCTCCATAGGTCTTGTGGATAAAATATTCACTCGCGTTGGCGCTTCGGATAACTTAACGGCTGGAGAAAGCACGTTCCTCGTGGAAATGAATGAAGCGGCCAACATTTTGCACAATGCAACGGAGAACAGCTTGATTTTACTGGATGAAATTGGCCGCGGCACCAGCACATTTGATGGCATGTCCATTGCATGGGCAATCTCTGAATATATTCACAATCGAATTGGCGCAAAAACATTGTTTGCCACGCATTATCACGAGCTTGCTGATTTAGAGGGCCAGCTTGAGTTTTTAGCCAATTACAATGCTATGGTAGAAGAAATTGATGATCAGGTTATTTTTTTAAGAACGATTGAAAAAGGCGCTTCGGATAACAGTTACGGCATAGAAGTGGCGCGAATGGCCGGATTGCCGGTTGAAGTAGTTGAACGGGCAAAAGATATTTTGGTGGAACTTGAAACGCCTTCAACTCAAGGCAAGAAGCACAAAAAGCCTGGCATCAAAGCAAAAAGTGTTTCATCCAATCAATTGGATTATCAACTCTCGCTCTATGAATTGGGTGACAGGGAATTAAAAGAAGCGCTCATAAAGATTGATGTCAATAAATTAACACCGATTGAAGCATTGTTGAAACTTTCGGAATTAAAATCAATCGCAGAAAAAAGTTTCTGAATGTAAATCTTACATAACCGCATTGTTATCAAAAATACCGGCTCATATTTATGGGCATAAACCCTTAGTTTTATGGAATTGTGGCTAGGAGCCATTTCCCTTGGTCTTTGTTACGGATTTTTAGCCATGGGGGTATTTATCACCATGCGAATCTATAATTTCCCTGATATTACGGCTGATGGGAGTTTAACATTAGGCGCCAGCGTAACGGCAGCATTAATTGCAGCAGGAACCAATGCGTATGTAGCTGTTGGGCTTTCTATGGTTGCAGGCTTTTTAGCCGGAACAACCACCGGGATTATTCATACAAAATTTCGCGTTAATGGTCTCTTATCCGGCATTTTAGTGACAACCGGCCTTTATTCGATTAATCTTCATATCATGGGCCGATCAAACATTCCCCTGATTGGCGTTGAAAATGTGCTTACTCCCTTTGAAGCAGCTTTATCGGAGTTTGGCTATTGGGG
This sequence comes from Chloroherpetonaceae bacterium, assembly GCA_028277445.1. GTDB lineage: Bacteria > Bacteroidota > Chlorobiia > Chlorobiales > Chloroherpetonaceae > JANQGG01. The sequence goes on from JANQGG010000009.1 coordinate 106,375, forward strand.
GCCTCCCATTGTCTATTTTTTTTGTGTAGCGCTCTTATGCTTATTATTGCTTTCGTTACTGTTTAAATCAGACTTTGGGCTGGCTATGCGGGCAACCGGCGATAACGAAATCATGATTTCTGCACAAGGTGTCGATATTGATCGTGTGAAGATTTTTGGTATCGGGCTTTCCAATGCTATTATTGCCTTAAGCGGTTCATTAGTGAGCCAATATCAGGGTTTTGCCGATATTAATATGGGCATTGGTATTATTGTATTTGGATTGGCGAGTGTAATTATCGGCGAATCGATTCTTGCGGCTAAACCGGGCCGACCAAGTTTAAGCCTCCGAATTGGTGGGGCAATTTTAGGCGCAATCATTTTTAGAATACTCGTAGCCGTTGCGTTGCGTTTGGGCCTTAGCCCCATTGATTTAAAGCTGATTACGGCATTTTTCGTGCTGCTGGCCGTAGCGCTGCCGCAATTGCGTAAGCAAAATGATTAATTTGAGTGGTTTTTTTGACCGGGTTAGGAAATCAGTATTGTTTAAGTTATTTTATGCTAGTTTTTTCCTGCATGTCTTATAAAGTGTTCAATAGCGTTCAGTCTTATGAAAGATGTTTTGCTCATCTTTCCGCATGCCAATAGCGGGGTGGATGGAACAAAGTCTATGAACACACAGGACCAACTCACCGGATTTAAACAAATTAAAGACTCAATACTTCAAAGGGTCATAAAAAAGGCGCATTTTGCCATTCCGCCATATGGTTTAATGCTTCTGAGTTCATTTCATGATCCTGAGATTAATTTTAAGATTTGTGATGCAAGGTTCGATGCCTTGCCCTACGATCATGATTGGGATTTAATTGGGATTAGTGTTCATACGGGCGCTTTTAACAAAGCGTTCGATATTGCAAAGCAGTTTAAAGAAAAAGGCTTGCAAGTTGTTTTGGGCGGCCCGCATGTGAGTTTGTTCCCGGATGAATGTGAGCCCTACGCTGATAGCCTTGTCATTGGTGAGGCTGAAGACATTTGGCGTGAGGTGTTGAGCGATTTAAAATACGGGGTTTTAAAACCGAGATATGAATCAGATCGCTATCCTGATTTACAATTGGTGCCTGGGTTATCTAAATCGGCGATAGATATAACCAATTATTTTACGACAAATCTCATTCAAACATCTCGTGGGTGCCCGTTTTTGTGTGATTTTTGCAACGTGTCGTTGATGAACGGTCGTAAGATTCGCCATCGCCCGATTGACGAGGTGGTAAAGGATGTTGAAAGGCAGTTGGAATCGGATCGACGAGTTTTCTTTTTTGTCGATGATACCATTAATTCTGATCCTGAGTATGCTCAGAAGTTATTTACCCGATTAATACCGTATGGTATCACGTGGGTCGGACAGGCAACGGTAGCATTAGGGGCGCAAACCCAGGTATTGAAGGCATTATCAAAATCTGGGTGCAAAGGCTTGCTGGTTGGCATAGAAGGGTTATCGGATGCAAATTATCAGGCCCATCATAAAACTCAAAACTCGGCCAATACCCTTCGAAAACATATTAAACAAATTCGTTCGGCTGGGATATGTGTGTATGGAAGTATGATTTATGGTTTGGATGGGGATACGCTGGAAACGGCAAATGCAATAGAAGAGTTTGTAGAAGAGTCGGAAATTGATATCCCGGGAATTAATCTACTCAGACCAATACCAGGCACGAAATTATTTGAACGTTTGGCATTGGAAAATCGTCTTTTATTTGATGAGCATAATTTAGCGGCATTTAAGTATTCATGGGCACAAGAGCTACAATACAAGCCAAGGCATATAAAAATTCATGAGTTTATCGAAAGTTATCGAAACTTAACCCAAAAGATTTATACGTTTGAAAATGCGATAAAACGAGCGTTTAATGCGCCGTCAATTCATCTGGCGATTTTGATGTTCAATTTAGCCTACATTCATATGTATGGCTTATCAAGGCGCGATTTGGCGTATCAGTTGAAATACAAGCTTTAAGCGTTCGATCAATTTATTAATTACATTCATACAATTACGGCAACTATGTCAAGTTTCTCATATAACCCTTTTCAGAAAGGGAGCTTACAAAGCCAATTTCAAGAAGGACTTGCATCATTTAACGGTGTTGGTATAGATCAGGCTATTGAAAAAACAGAAAAGGAAATTAAGGAGAATTTAAAGGCATGGTTGGAGAAATCCGCTCAAAACGATCCTGATCAAAATAACCAGGATGTAGCCCGTTACATCGCAACATGTTCAAAACTTGTTTTAGGCGATGTTGAAGAACCATTTCCTTCACTGGTAGCAGTGTTCAAAAAGTTGGATCACCACATTAATCATATAGGGGACGCCGAAGCAACGCCCATGCAATATGGAATGATGATTGATTGGCGATTGGCTCTGGGCCTTGACCAGGCACGATTAAAACGTGTTTTGGAAACGCCGGTTAAAACCCTTTTTGGTCTTGGTGATGATAAACGTGATCTCATTGCCCATTATGAAACGGCGTTTAAAGCTTATGCATCTGCCAAGACGGATGATCAGTATGGCGAAGCGCTCAGTCAACTGAATTTGTTATCCGGAAATGATGAAAACAACGGCATCATAAATTTCCGAATTGGTTTGTTATATCTCTACAGACCCGAATTGTTCAACCTGGATTATGCCACAGCGTTTTTTGAAAAATCTGCCGAGCAATTGTTAAATGAGAATACCGATCAGTGGAGTACGGTTTTGTTGGAAGGACTGGTTGAGATCAACCGAGAAGAATACCATGAAACGCTATATAAATCGGATTTAAAAAAGTGGTTGGCTTCGGAGTCTTATTTTCATGCAGCAGTTTCGTATTATCTCCGTGAAAAGTTTGATGAAGCGCTTTTATTTGTGACCAAAGCCTTAGAGAATCAACCCGATTTTCAGGAAGCTAAATATTTAAAAGCCAAATTGAGTTGTCGTTTGGATGACTGCGATATGGCTACCGACATGCTTTTTGAAGTATTCCAAAAAGAGCGACTTTTTTCAATTCAATCGTTATTGGAATCTGAATTTTGGAACAAAAAAAATGTTGAGAATCTCTATCACGAAATTAGAGATCATATCAAAGAAGAAGTTGAAGTCAGATTGGAAAAATGTTACGAGGCGGCGATCCCTGATAGTGGTATTATTGAATTATTGGATCAAATTAAAAAAGATTTTAGTAATCAAAGCTTGCTTCATGTGTTGGCCTCCAGAGATGATTTAATGATGAAACGAACCTGGTCAACAACCCCGGTTGTTTTTACACAAAAGCAACGGGTATTCGGGCATGCATTACGCGTTAATTCCATTTCGTTTAGCCAAGATACAAGATTGATGGCAACCGCGAGCTGGAAGATCATTATTTCAGATTTATCGACAGGTGAAGAGCTCCAAACCTTAATGGGGCATTCGGTAAGTGAATATGTCTACTCAGTTGCATTTAGCCATACCGGTCAGTATTTAGCTTCTGCTAGCAGCGATCGTACGATTAAGATTTGGGATGTAAAAACCGGTGAAGAGCTTAGAAGCCTTTCGGGTCATAAGCAAAGTATAAACGCAGTTTTGTTTGATAATTCGGATGATATGTTGGCTTCGGCATCTTCGGACGGCACCATAAAGCTTTGGAATGTTTCTAACGGTAATTTGATCAAAACCTTGCAGGCCGATAAGAATGGTGTGAATACAATTGCTTTTAGCCCGGATGGCAAATACCTTGCAGCAGGGGGGTGGGCAATGACGGTCATCATGTGGGATGTTGATCAGAAAAAGAAAATCAAAGCGTTTAAAGGGCATCAATATTGCGTCAATGGCCTGGCTTTTAGCCCGGATGGGAAAACGCTGGCTTCTGCCAGTTGGGATAAAACCATTAAATTATGGGATGTTGATTCAGGAGAAGAGATCAAATCGTTAGAAGGCCACAATAATGGCATCGAATCGGTGAAATTTAGCCCTGACGGTGAAAAGCTGGTTTCAACCAGTTATAATCGAAATGGAAAACTGTGTGTGGTAAAGCTTTGGGATATGGAAACTGGCAAGGAAGAAGAAACCGTAGCCGGCGATTTTTACGGGGTTGAATTTAGCCCGGATGGTCACAAGTTGGCTTTAGCCAGTCGCGACCGCACCATTAAATTATGGGGTGCGCCAACCTTATCCATTGAAGAATACATCCATGTTGAAAAAGAAAATCTGGTTATGGCTAAATCCAATGGCAAGGATGTTGACGTCATAGATCCCGAATCCGAGGATGATAGACGCAAGGTTTCCGATAGAAGACGAGGTGGATTTTGGCTTGGAAGCGGAAACAGGCGTACGGGTAAAGATCGAAGAGGTACGAAATAAAACGAAAAGCGCTTTGAATAATTAACAAAGCCAATGATCTCAATCCAACATTACACCAAAACGTTTGGCAAAAATACCCCGAACGAAGTCAAAGCCCTGGATGATGTTTCTCTGGAGATTAAGCCATCAGAATTTTTATTGTTGATCGGTTCAAACGGTAGCGGCAAATCCACATTGCTCAATGCCATTGCCGGTAGTTACCAGGGCGAGAGCGGCAAGATCATTATTGATGGCCAGGATGTTAGTTTATGGCCTGAGCATAAACGCGCCGGTTTGATTGGACGCGTGTTTCAAAACCCCTTTCTTGGTACGGCCCCATCCATGACCATCGCCGAAAATCTTCAGTTGGCCTCTTTGAGAGGCAAGACCAAAACATTAGCAATTGGTTTAAATAAACAGCGATTATCTGAATTAAAAGATCGAATTCAGGAATTCGGTATGGGATTGGAAAACAGAATGGATACCCCGATCGGTTTATTGAGCGGCGGTCAGCGCCAGGCCTTAACCCTTTTAATGGCAACCCTCATTAAGCCGAAAGTGCTGCTTTTGGATGAACATACAGCTGCTTTGGATCCTCGTTCGGCTGAGCAAGTGTTGTACATGACCGAGAAAATTGTGGCTATTTTTGGATTGACGGCAATCATGGTCACACATTCCATGGAACAAGCTGTTGGCTTTGGCACAAGGTTGGTGATGATGAACCAGGGTAAAATTATTTGGGATGTAGCGGGCGATAAAAAATACGAATTAACCGCAGACGATCTGGTTCGCAAGTTCCGAAATATGCAAATCCAAATCACGGTTTAAGACATGGCGCCATGAAACGCAGCATTGTATGGCATCGACGCGATCTACGGTTACACGATAACACGGCATTAAATCAAGCGCTAAAATCCTCCGATGAAATCATTCCGATTTTTATTTTTGATGATGATATACTGAATCAAAGGCAAGATTTTTCGCCGGCCTGTGTAAGGTTTATGCTTGAATCCCTAGAAGATTTAGAGCAAGCTTACCTGAAAAAAAGCGTACTATTGGTGTTTGATCGGGGCAAACCATTGGAAGTATTGTGTAAACTTCAAGAAGAAACTGGGGCCTCAGCCATTTTTTTTAACGAGGATTATGAATCCTATGCCCACAAACGCGATACGGCTGTAAGTGAGCATTTCAAATCCAAAGGCGTTGAGGTGCACGCGAGTTTTGATCAGTTGGGTATTCACCCGAAGCATATCCGAACACAGCAAAACAATGTCTATACTGTTTTTACGCCGTTTAAAAAAACCTGGCTGAACTCGTTTAACGGCATCCCATCTCCCGAACCTTTTCCGAAAGATATCAAAAGCCATAACATCAAGCGCATTCAGCTGCCAATGCTTGAAGACATCTGCAAAGCGTCATCGGTTGAGCCTGAGATTAGCGGTGGAGCAGGTGCCGCTGCAGCGCTTTGGCAAGCGTTTTTAGCCGAACGCATTTATCACTACAAAACCCAACGGGATTTTCCGGGCTTAAATGCCACAAGCCGTTTATCGGCTCATCTTCGTTTCGGGACAATTTCCATAAGGCAACTATTTACGGATATCAAGTCCTTGCTTGAAGAGAAAACCAGTAAAGATAAAGAAGGGGTGGAAACATTTCTCTCCGAACTGATCTGGCGGGAATTTTACTTTTATATCCTGTATCATTTTCCTCAGGTTGAATTCGGAAGTTTTAAACCGGAACTGGCAGGCATAAACTGGGAAAACAATCCGGCGTTTTTTGAAGCGTGGAAAGCCGGGCAAACCGGTTATCCGATTGTTGATGCCGGAATGCGTCAATTGAACCAAACCGGATGGACGCACAACCGCTTACGAATGATCGTAGCCAGTTTTTTGTGCAAAGACCTTTTGATAGACTGGCGTTGGGGAGAGTTGTTTTTTATGCAACGGCTTATTGATGGCGACTTGGCCTTAAACAATGGCGGTTGGCAGTGGGCGGCTTCAACCGGAACGGATGCGCAGCCATATTTTAGGATATTCAACCCGGAATTGCAATCCAAAAAATTTGATCCGAACGGCAGCTTCATTCGGCAATTTGTGCCAGAACTTGCAGGCTTACCCGACAAGTATATTCATAATCCCTACAGCGTGTATCAAAAATCGCCGTTGATGCTGGAAAGCTGTGGCGTTAAACTCGGTAAGGATTATCCCTTTCCAATTGTTGATCACAAAATCCAGCGGGAAAAAGCGTTGAAGATGTATAAGTTGTAGAATCCAAAATCTAAACCCTGATTTGCATGATGGGTATGATGACCATGAAAAAGGCAATGAATAGCTTTGATTTTTTCTATATCCCGACTTTCATCAAGTAAATCATGAGAATCAGGGTTCAAGACAAAAAAATGTCCGAACCATGATGAAAAGGATGAACAACTAGGAAATTTCGATTTGTTTGATTACACTCCAATAAAATAATAATATAATAGGAGTGTAATCACAATGATAGACTATTTTAAATCTACTTTTAGACGGCTTCTTGAAAACACCTCCTCCACAACTTTTAGGTACCTGTATAAAACATTCAATTTAAATAGCCGATTAACCGGTCTCATAGGCCCTCGTGGTACCGGTAAAACCACGCTTCTTTTACAGTATGTCAAATCTAATATTACGGACTTGAATCGGTGTTTATATCTCTCATTGGATCATATTTACTTTGCACAAATGAACCTGATGGATTTTGTTGAGCAACTCCATCAAATTGAAGGAATCCAGTTCTTGTTCCTGGATGAAGTCCATAAATATCCAAAGTGGGATCAAGCGTTAAAAAATTTGTATGATGCTTATCCAAACCTATACATTGTATTTTCAGGAAGTTCCAGCATGGATTTGATTAAAGGCACCTATGATCTTTCCAGACGGGGAAAATTGTACCGATTAAATGGCTTGTCATTTCAGGAATATTTGGAGTTTAGGCTTGGTGTTTCCATTCCAACCGCTACATTGGAAACCCTTTTAAATAAGCCTGATAAACTTAGCCGGCATATTTCAGGGATTGAAAGGTTGAAAGGGCATTTTATGGAATATCTTGAAAAAGGGTTTTACCCGTTTTTATTTGAAGATGAGGAAAATTATCATCAAAAACTCCTGAATATTATTGATAAAACGATCTATGAAGACATTTCAAATTTCTATAAACTCAAAACCGAAAATCTAAAGCAATTCCGAAAAATCCTCTCATTTTTAGCAACGATTCCTCCCGGTGAATTGAATCGCAATGGCCTTTCCAAACATACCGGTCTGGATAACCGAACGGTTGATAATTACTTAAATATGATGTGCGATACCGGGTTGGTGACTTTGATCAAAGAAAATAAAAGCGGAAGTAGCATTTTAAAAAGTACCGAAAAAATCTATTTGGAAAATACAAATCTTTATAAAGCAATCACTCAGGAAATAGGATTTTCATATCAGATGGGAACGGTTAGAGAACTATTTTTTATTAAGATGCTGCAAAATGCCGGGGAGAAGATTTTTTATAGCCGGGTAGGTGATTTCGAAGTGGGTGAAGTTGTTTTTGAAATTGGCGGTCGAAATAAAACCAAAAAACAAGTCAGGGAGTCAACCAAACCAGCTTTTCTGGTAAAAGATGATATTCAATACCCGGGCAGCAACACCCTTCCACTTCATTATTTTGGTTTTCTATATTGATTTGAAATTATTATCACGTCTTAATACTATACCACCGAGTTAATAATGAAGCATTAGAAGTACCCGGAGTATTATGTTTACCTATTAATGAAAATATTGCTAAAGTAGCAGGGCTGCTGCCATTGTATCATAAAGATCCGGCATAGCAAAAGCTATTAATTCGGTGGGTATTGTTTAGGAATTGGAATCGTTAAAGTGTTTAAAAAAATCGGACAAGGAGCTTGCCGAAATACATGTGCTGAGCGGAGCCGAAGTGCCGATTTTGCCTATAGTTTTCCTTTCGGCATGCTCC
>JANQGG010000025.1 GCA_028277445.1 Chloroherpetonaceae bacterium
AGAGGATTTAGGTGAGGGCGTTTAAGATGCTGAACAAATGACTAATGACGCATAGTATAGCTGTAACAAGGGGTTGCAACCCCTTGTTTTCGAAGCCACAACAGCCAGGGTGGAATAAGAACACGTTATTACTTATTTGTTTATTGCCTAATATGAAAACTTCCAATGACGAATTTATAATTGAGCATATGTCTATGAAGTCATTGCGATAAGCGCAGCGAAGAAGCAATCCAGACGCATTTTTTGGATCGCCGCACGCCTTAAAGGCGTTCGCGATGACCTATTAAAAAGTAGTTCGTCATTTCTTTTTTGTGTTTTTGGTCAAAAATTTCCGATTACTAATGACAAAATTTATTTGGCAAGTCGCTCCTGCGAAAGCAGAAGTCTATGGATCAACATACCGCTCCTCATTACGCTTCCCCGGCTTTAATCACCCTGAATTTCTAAAGCGAGTTATTTCAGATATCGCTCAAGAATTATGAACATGATTCCATTGCTTGCAAACTTCGGCCACCCGCTCGCCAAACAGTTTTGCGGTTTCCAGATCGCCTTTTGGCGGTGCAATATCCGGCGGAGCATCTGAGGGCGATTGAGCCAACAATCCTGAAAACGCACCTAAATAATTCAGATCATTGCGCTGTGCTTTTGTTGAGTTCGCTGGCATGATACCGGTACCAACCCAGATCATAGAATGTTGCATCGCCAGCGTAAACATATAGTTGATGGTAGATAGCTTATCGCCATTCATGGATGCCGAATTGGTAAATCCCGCGGCAATTTTATCTTTCCAATCCTGATTAAACCAACGCTTGCTGGAAGTATCGGCAATTTTTTTAAACTGCCAGGCTACAGAGCCCATATAGGTTGGCGATCCAAAAATAATGGCATCGGCCTCATCCAAGCGTTGCCAGTTTTCCTCAGAAATATTGCCTTCATCATCAATGGCAATTAAGTGCGGGGTGGTTTCATGAACGGATTCAACGCCGCTCATCACCGCATTGGCAAGTTTTTCAGTATGGCCGTACCCACTGTAAAAAATCACCGCAATTTTGACCATGCTCGTTCCTCCTCGTTTTTTTAGTGTTGAAAATCAAAAAGCTAAACACGCATTCCAGGCTCAATGTTGTTTTTTCATTTGATTTATATTAACGCAACCTTATTCAATAAAAAAATGCGTTTATATTGAAAAACCAACCCCATGCATTACGTTGAACGTTCAAAAATTGCAAATGACGTGGTTTTAATCATTCATTTAAATCATCAAGGTTTTATTATGGCTCGTTTATTGTTAATCGTATGGGTTTTACTGATAGGTTCGGTAACTCAAGCTTATGCCCAGGATGAAGAACGTGAGTTCCTGTACGATTTTTTAAAGGGGAATTACACGATTGTTGGTCGATATCCCGAATCAAATGTGGCCTATTCAGGAACACTGATCCTTGAACGAACAACGAATGAGCTAAAAATGACACGGATCATTGATGGCAAAAAAATTAGAGGACGAGCCTGGATTGCTGAAGTGTTGGCTGATAAAATCAAGGTATTAAAAGCTGAGTTTCATAGCGATGGGCGAACCTATGAAATCACTTATCTCATTGATTCCGACCTGGACAATTACGCCAGGCTTTCTGGTTTGGTCTATTTCAAATCCGAAAAAACGCGTCAGCCCGGTTTGGAAGCGCTGTTTATTAAACAGGAGCCGATGGATTAATCCTCCAAAACATAATCAAACAACATCCATCCTAAAACGAGCATAATGGCTGAATAGGCCAGGAGCAGGTTTAAATCAATGCCGGCTTGTTGCCATTGATTGCCGGTATCTGTTGATAGCCGCGTTGCCCTGACAACCAGCCAAATACAAGGCAAAATTGGTGGAAATGAAAGCACGGCAAACAAGCTTCCGCGCGATGTTGTTCCGGCCACAATGGCGCTAATAAGCGTTAAGGGAATGGCTGTGGCAAGGCTACCTAAACCCATTGTTAAGGCAAACATACCATAACTTTCGACCGATAACTTTAACGCGGCAACGTAAAGCAACGCAACCAGCATGTTTATTCCCAACGCTAACAATAAATTGTAGATCAGCTTCCCAAAAAAAATTGCCGTTGGGGGGTAAGAAATTTTTAAAAACAACAATGTTCCCTGCTCGGCTTCACCGACAAAACCCCGTTGCAAGGCTGCCATTGCTGAAAAAAAAATGGTATTCCACATCAATGTGGCAAGCAAGGTATTTTCGAGGCGCTCTCCGGCAAATGAAAAAACCACCAACGAAACCGAAATTAAAACAAAAAGAAGGATGAGATTTAAGCCATAGCGGGTACGAAATTCAAGAACAAAGTCTTTTTTAACCACCTGCCATATCGCGTTTATGGTTTCCATAGGAAAATGTTTTATCTAGCGATTCAATGCAGCTTTTAGTTCATAACTAAGATTGGAAAATAACAAAAGCGGATTGGCATTACGAGTCAGGGCATACTGGGCTTGTTCAACATCGTTTGCTGCTTTCTGAAAATCCGCAAGCGGGAAATTCATTGCAAATTTTTCAATAACAGGCTCAATATCTGCGTTTAGTAAATCGCTTTTAAGCCCGTTTTTATATCGAACCACATCCTGAAAAATCAGGAGCATGGCCGTTAGCCATTGGCGCTGATCTTGCCGGGTACGATCTCGTTTTGTGATTGCTTCAATCGCCCGAATTACTTCTAAGCCACGATCCGCCGAAAGCAAAACCCGCAAAAAATGCAGCGCTTCATCCCGGCACAATTGCAAATATGGCGGTTCATCTGTTTCCAGACATTGCTGCGCCATGCTTAACACATGATTCATATTGCCCTGCGCATAGCTGGAAATAAACTTCAATTGCTGATTATCCAATTCGAAACGAGCATCTTTTAAATAACCCTGAATTTCCTGGGAGTGAATCTTTGAAAACTTTAACGGTTGGCATCGAGAAACAACCGTTGGAAGGAGCTTTTCGGGTCGCGACGACACTAAAATAAAGAGAACAAATCCCGGCGGTTCTTCCAATATTTTTAAGAGCTTGTTGGCAGCAGCATCGTTCAAACGATCGGCCTGAGAAATAATAAACACGCGTCGTTTATGTTGAAGCGGTTTAAACCCGGCTTTTTCCTGCAACATCAATATCTGATCTTTTAAAATCCCCATCGATTTATCCATACTCATGGTAAAGTACGGATTGCGTCGTTTTTCATCATAGAGAGATTTTAAACGATCCAGAGCGTCTTCATGGCGGGATTTGTTACTGGAAGACTCAGCGGGTTTTTCAAGCAAAATCTTTTCAACCGGGAAAATAATTTCAAGATGAGGATGCGAAAGGTCTTGAATTTTCAAACAGCTCTCGCAGGTGTCGCAAGCTTCGGCGTTTTGAACGGCTTTGGGGTCATCACAATTCAAAACCTTGGCAACTTCAAGCGCGGCACTTTCTTTTCCGATACCTTCGGGCCCTAAAAAAAGATAGGCGTTCGGAAGCCTGTCGTGAGCAATGGCCTGTTTTAAATTATGAACGGCTTCATCTTGACCGATAATTTGGGCCCAAGCCATAAAAACCTCAAGAGGCTGAGTTGGTTGTGATTTTGGATCCTAAAACACCATCAGTACCATTGGTGCTGGCACCGGAAAGAAACGTCAGCCAACCACGCGAGTTTTCACCATGCTTAATAACATCAAAATAGCTTTGCTGTAACTTTTTGGTAATCGGCCCGATTTTACCGTCGCCTACGGTGTATTTATCAACGGATCGTACCGGAGTTATTTCAGCGGCTGTTCCGGTCATAAAAATCTCATCGGCAACGTAGAGCATTTCGCGGTTGATCATCGTTTCTTTAAGAGGAATATCCAAATCTTCGGCTATTGTCATAACCGCACCGCGTGTAATTCCGGGAAGAATAGATTGAGAAGAAACCGGCGTCATGATCTGCCCATCTCGAATCACAAAAATATTTTCACCACTGCCTTCCGAAACATAACCAAATACATCCAAAGCAATACCTTCTGCGTAGCCATCCATGACCGCTTCCATCTTAATCAACTGAGAATTGAGATAATTTCCACCTGCTTTCGCTCCTGCTGGAAATGTATTTGGCGCTTGACGCTGCCAAGTGGAAAATTTAACATCAACGCCTTTTTCCAAAACATCTTCACCCAAATAACTGCCCCATTCCCATGTTGCAATAGCCACTTCAACGCTCGCGCCTGTCGGATTTACACCAAGAGCGCCGGTTCCGCGATACACAATCGGGCGAATATAACAGGAACGATGTTTATTTTCGCTAACGAGTTCAACAATCGCTTTTTCAACCTCTTCCTGAGTATAAGGCATCTCTACACGATAAATTTTGGCTGAATCAAACAATCGCCTAACATGTTCTTTTAAAAACAAAATGGCCGATCCTTTATCGGTATCATAACATCGGATACCTTCAAACATGGAAGAGCCATAATGAATCGCATGCGATAGAATGTGAATTTTTGCATCCTCAAAAGGGATGATTTCTCCATTCATCCATATTTTTTCGGTCTTGTTCATAACTCAATCTTGCCTAGAAAAATTAATTAAGCGATAACGCTTAAAACTGAAAGCCAGTTTGGATTTGTAAAAAGGATGCTACACCACAAGCGAAGAGAACCGTTGAAGAGGCATCGTTTCGTTAAATTCATCTAGGTAATATAAAAATTGATGCAATTTCAGCAAATGTTTTGAAAAGATTCTCTTGTGTGGGAAATTGTGAGAAAAGCTGCCGCCAATTTTGGCAAACCTGCAACAGCTTTTCTTAAGGGTTAACTAATATTTAATGCTGCAACCATATGGTCGGGTTAAAGATGTGGATACTGTTTTTCCTGCCAGCAGTTCATCCAGGGCTCTTTGGACATAATTAACTTCGGCTTTAGTTCCACCATTAGTGCTTCTATCGTCATCTATTGCGCCCTGATAGGCCAGTTTTCCGGTTTTATCAATGATGTACATATGAGGCGTTGTCTTAGCGCTGTATAGCTTACCAACTTCTCCGGTTTTATCAATCAATTGTGCGGTGTAATCAGCCTTCCACTCCGTATAAATCTCACTTAAACCTTTGGAAGACTTGTAATCATGATGATCGGGATTTGTTGAATTCATGACCAACCAAACCACGTCTTTTTCTTTATACTTTTTTTGAAGCGATTGCATGTTACCGGTTTTATAATGAGCAACCACAAACGGGCATCCCGGATTTGTCCATTCCAATACAACCGGCTTACCTTTAAAATCAGAAAGTGAATGCGAATTTCCCGAAAGATCTGTTAAGGTGAAATTTGGCGCCATCTCATCAGCAGCAAGTCCGGGCGCTGAAGCGTGAGTAACCGTAACCAAAACGATGCTGAAAAAAAACATCATCGAAAGAATTAATACTGAGGCTCTTGCAATAACTTTACGCGTTTTTTGAGGCGATTCCTGGTTCATAATGATGAGCGTTTAGTTTATGGATTATTTAAACTGAGTGTTTGCGCTCGTGCTTTTTGGAATGCTTCAATCAACATGGTTTGGGTGATAACTTCAGGTAAAACAATCGGTTCGTTCATTTTTCCACCGGGTATTACCACATATAAGGGCACGCCTGAACGTCCAAAACGTTTTAAGAGTTGGGTGATTTCATCATTTCTACTCGTCCAGTCAGCTTTGATCGGCGTTATGCCATACTTTTCAATTTTTTCTCGTATAAGCGTTGTTTCCAAAACAGTCTGTTCGGTTACCTTACAGGTAAAACACCAATCTGCCGTAAAATCAATGAACACGGGCGATCCGGAGCTGACAGTTTCCTCTAAAAACGCCGAATCAAAAGCATTCCATTTAATTGTCGAGTGCGTTTGATTCTCTAAAGTTTTTGCGGTGGCATTTCGTTCCCGAATCGGAAACCAAAGTTCAAACGTTACGATGTAAGAAAACAGGATAATCACGCCCGAAACCATCCACACACTGATGCGTTTGGCTTTTGATGCATTGAAATCTAAAAATGAACCAACCATCCACAATGCAAACCCAATACCTAAAAGCAGGGTTAATGTGACAACAATTGCCTGCGAGCCCAATTGACTGCCCAGAACCGATAGCAGCCAGATGAGGGTTGCAAACAATAAAAATCCCATACCTTGCTTAAATCGATTCATCCATGGGCCGGGTTTGGGTACAAATTTTAACCATTCGGGATGCCACGAAAGCAACACATATGGCGATGCAAGCCCTAAACCAACCACGCTAAAAACAAGTAAAATGATGAAAAAGGGCTGTGAAAACGCAAAGCCTAATGCCGTGCCTAAAAATGGCGCCGTACAAGGCGTTGCAAGCGTTGTAGCGAGCACCCCGTTCATGAATGAACCCAGCCAATCATTTCTTGATAAACTTGACCCAACCTGGCCGGTAAGGCTTGGCGTGGAAAACTCAAAAACGCCAACCAGATTCAACCCAAACACAAACACGATAACCGACATGGCAACAACAAATGCCGGGGATTGAAATTGGAATCCCCACCCTATCTGCTCTCCGGCTTGTTGCAACAGACCCACAACTCCAGCCAGCGACCAAAAAGAAACCAATACGCCCAGCAAAAATGCAACGCTTAAATTTCGGGTATGCGCTTTATCTTTTTGGGCATGCTCCACAAATCCCAGTACCTTGAGCGACAAAACCGGCAATACGCATGGCATAATATTCAGAAGCAACCCACCAACAAATGCAAGCCCTAAAATGGCTATCAAAGAAACCTGCAAACCGGCATCCGTTTCAGGATCAGGAGTGGAAAACGCCTCCTGAACCTGGCTGAGTTGCGATGAAATAATAACCCCGCCATCGGCCACTTTTAAAACACCTTTGATATCTCGAACGCGACTTGTATCCGAATTGAGTTGAAGCGGAATATTAATTTTGCCTTGTTCTATTGTTATGCTGTTATAATTAATCACAGCATCGTTGATGGCGTAGGGAAAAAAATCCTTGATTTCTGCCAGATTTGATCCCTGGAAAATCAACTGGATTTCAGCGTTACTTTTATCTTGCTTGATCTCGGCATGCTGAAGTCGAATGTCTGATGTATTGATTGTTTGAGGAAGTTTGGCTTGCCATTTTTCAATCTCTTTTTGTCCTTGCGTTAATTCATTTGCATTTAAGGAGGATACATTAAGCGAGGCTATACCTTCTCCGGGCAAGCAGGTTTCTTTACAAACCAACCAATTGATATTGGCGGTGATTTCAGGGATATTTTCCGTTATGGTTTTTGGCGGCACAACCGTAGCTAAAAGCATCACTTCACGGCTGTAACCAAAACCAACCACACCACTTTCCACAAATTTTACCGGCACAGGATGGAGCAATTCCTGAACCTGATAGCCATCGGGCAATTGCCAGTTAATATCAATTGGCAGTCCGGCATCACCGGGATTTATCCAATAGATGTGCCAACCGGGTTCAATCGTAAAATGCACCCCAACCGTAAATGGTTTTGTCAGGTCTTGATTTCCAACAACCAGTTTTGGCTTAACCAATGAGCTGCCACCCAAAAACTGGCCCTTTACAGCATCAGTATTGCTTATAAGCAACAGAGCAAATATGGGAAATATGGCAAAGCGTTTGAATAAATGGTGAGCTAAAAACAACATGGCATGAACTTAATTTTAAATTTTGAAAACCAAACGGGTGCTATGACGAATAGTTTCAAAGTAGAGATTTGCCCTGCCTCTTTAAAGATAGCATTATAATCCAAATAATCTTATTGATGTCTTATATACTTCTTGTTGAACATTGCTCAACGATATTTTTTTTACTTCGGCAATCTTTTTTGCCACTTCAACCACGTAGGCCGGTTCATTGCGTTTTCCACGGTAAGGAACAGGGGCTAAATATGGGCAGTCGGTTTCGGTTATCAGATCGTCAAGCGACATTGCTGTAACGACTTCCGGTAATGTACTTTTCTTGAAGGTTACAATCCCAGGAATAGAAATTTTAAATCCGAGTTTTACCGAATAATTCGCTTCATCCACTCCGCCGGAAAAACAGTGCATCATCCCTCGCAAGCCCGAATGCGACTCTTCTTCCAGAATTTTAAATGTATCCGGCCAGGCATCGCGCGAGTGGATCACCACCGGCAAATCCAGTTCTTTGGCCAGCTTCAGGGATTCACGAAAGACCATTTGCTGCTTTGCTTTATCAATGTTCGGATAGTGGTAATCCAAACCGATTTCGCCAATCCCAACCACGTTGTTATCATTGGCTTGAGCGGCTAAATCAGCTATTTGATTGGGTGAGAAATCATCAAGATCGCCAGGGTGAAATCCCACATTGGCATAGGCAAACTCATGCTGCCTGGCAAATTCAAGCGCTTCCAGGCTCGTTTGGAGATTTGTTCCGGGGTGAATCAAAAGACCGACGCCGGCTTGTTGAAGTCGCTTTATAACGTCCTCTCGATCGTCGTCGTATTGCGGAAAACTCAAATGACAATGTGCATCTACAAACATAGCCCGATTGCCTTTCACTAACTGGGTTTGTGCTGTTGCTCCTGAAGGTTTGGTTCTGAAGCCGGCGTTTCTTCAAAAATATGCTGATACCAGATCAGCATGATTGCCACGCCGATGGTAATGGCCGAATCGGCAATGTTAAATATTGGCCAGAGCGCAATGTACTTTCCGAAGATGTAGCCTTTATAGAGATCAAAATGAATAAAATCAATAACCTGACCGTACAAAAACCGGTCGATCAAATTCCCGATTGCGCCGCCAATGATCAACCCAAAAGCAAGGATATAATAGATGTTATCTCGTTTGGTTTTATAGAGGTAATAAAAAATACCGATGGTGGCAATCAAAGCAAAAATCGTAATGAACATTGGGCCGGCCAATTCCAAGCCGAACGCAATCCCAGGGTTTTCCGTGTATGTAAATTTCAACCAATCACCAATTAAGTCGATTTGGCCAGGACCATAAAAAATAAACTGCTTCGCCAGTTGTTTCGTTATTTGATCCAATGTGATCACGCCAAAAGCAATCCAGATTATTTTCGATATCATCACTAAACGTGTAATTAGGGTTATTCAAAAAGTTATGAATTTACTTTACGATTCTGAGCTTTCCAACGGGTATTAATTTGGGTGAGCTTTTTTTTAGATCGGGTTGAACATATCCAAGCTTTGAGCCAACATACGATGGGTCGGCTTCACAATAGAGCCTGTTGTTGTGTTTGTGAATTTTCCCTCTGGGCTCAACATTTGATCCTTTCACCGCAACCGAAACATGATTGGGGTATTCCAAGCCAATCACATCGTAACCTAAAACCCCGCGAACCAACGCAGCAAAAAGCACGCTTTGATCTTCACAATCCGAATATTTAGCCGTTAATGTTTCTTCAACAAAATTGGTATGCTCCCCTTGCTTGGTTTCAAGATCATCTTTGTGCTTAAACCCATGATGGTGAAAGGCCATTAAAAACTCCAAAGCCTCTTCTTCAGAAAAGCCATTCTTCTCAATGATTTTTCTAAGTGGTTTTAAAACTTCTTCATATACGCGATAAGAAACCGGGTAATTAAAATAATGCGTTAGATGAATTTGAGGATAAGTTTTCAAATACTCAATCAAATACCGGTTGATTGAATATGATAGCTTATATGTATTGTTTTGATAGGTCCATTTCCTGTGCATCTTAAGATCTCGCGAGGGAAACGTCGGAAACCGATTCGGCGCCAGTTTCATGGGCATGCACGATTGCTTAAGTTCTTCATTTAAATCAATAAAATATCCTTTTGGATTTTTTAAAGGTTGTCGTAAAAGAACGCCTTTCTGCAAATCAAAAAGCACAAATTTCTGCTCTTTAAACTCGAACATAACCCCATTATAAATAGGTAGATCGGCTTCTAATCCCAACTCGTATCTGGACTCGTTTTTAAACAATTGCGCATTAATACCTATTGAACGCAAAATTAGCGCCATTGCAAATGCCTGATTTTTAGTATTTCCGGGGTAGAGTCTTTTGCTCACCTTATGAACCAAAACTACTCTAGCCCAGTCTGTATATTGGCGTTTTCTTGCAAAGCGTTCACATTGAAGCGCAATGGCTTGATAGTCGGGATAGAGTTGCTTCAAACGCAACACATAGTTCTGGGTTGTGATACCTGAAGCCGGATTTTTTGGAAAGTCCAAAGTCTGAATATGCGTAAAGCGCCATCCGAAAACAGTGGTTTCTAATCGCGACTTTGCTTCCACCGAATGAGGATGAATGGCAACGCAAAGCATGAAAAATATAACGTTGGCTAATTTCACCTTAGTTTTAAAATCCGAAATGAGTTGGCCAGAAATGAAAATCAGACTAATAGCTACGTAAAACTGTGTGTGTTAAATCAGGTTGTTTTCCAGTCGTTTGATTATAGCATGCTTAACATTGAAAAGCGGCATATCGTGCCCTGTCCATAGCTTAAAGGATTGTGAAGCCTGGGCTATGAGCATTCCGATGCCATTGATAACCGTTGCGCCTTGCTCTCTGGCCTGAATTAAAAATGGCGTATAAAAAGGGTTATATACCAAATCGTAGATAATATGTTGCGGCGTCCATAGTTTCATATCATCGGGTATCAGTGTTTGAGCGTCAGCCGATGAAGCGCTATGTCCGGTTTTTTTTGTTCCCAACGGGGTTGCATTAACCACTAAGGTACAAGTTTTTAAAAGCTCAAAGGTCTCCGGGTCTTCTTGCTGATGAACGTCTATTGTTATCCTTGTACTCTGCCTGAGCATATCCTTCTTGAGTTCTTCACCCCGTTGAACTGTTCTGGATATGATATGAATTGAGGCTGGCTCAAAATAGCTTCTTAAGGCATGGATAGCTGCTCGCGCGGCGCCGCCGTTGCCAAAAATTGCAACATGGCCGCCTTTGATAAGCTTTTCGTGGGTCTGTAACGGTTCAGAAAACCCGTAGCTATCGGTGTTATGGCCGATCAGCTGCCCGTCCTGATTTAGAATGGTATTGACCGCTTGAATTTCTGATGCTGCCGGAGAAAGCTGATCAAGATATTTGATCACGCGTTCTTTGTATGGAATCGTAACATTAAATCCGGCAATTCCCATGGCACGCATACCATTTAAAACATCTTCAAGCTCTTCCGAGGAAGCAATGTTAAAAATGGTGTAATAATAATTTAGGCCTAAATGGTCGATAGCGGTGTTATGAAGAAGTGGTGAAAGCGAATAATCGACTTGATGGCCCAGTAACCCTAAAATTTTTACAGCTTTGCTCATGCAAATAAGAAATGATAAAAAGGGGGAACAAAAAATTGGATTAAATACCTAACTTTTTAACAACTTTCGGGTCTAAAACCAAATCCGGAAATGCTTCTTTAATCAGTGTTTTCTTTTCCACATCATACTCCAATGATTGCTTCAAACATCTTAATGTTTCATTGGTTTTACCTTGGGCATGATAGCCAACGGCCATTTCGAAATACGCATCGGCATGTTTCGGGTTTAGTTCAATAACCTTTAAAAATGCTTCAATGGCACGTTGGTAATGGTTGGTTTCTAAAAACAGAGACGCCAAATCGAACCAGGCTTGTGGGCTTAATGGATTGATCTCAATAATTTTATTATAGGTTACGATCGACTCGTAAAAATAACCCAAATTGTACTCAATATCTGCTTTGGCCTGAAGGTAATCCAAATTTTCAGGTACAAGCGTTACCGCCTGCTGTATTGCACCCAATGCTAGCGCGTGAGAATTGATCATATCGTAAGAACACGCTAACGAATACCAGGCGTCGGCAAAACCCTGATCCAACGATACCACTTGCTCATAGTAAGTTATCGCAGATTGAAACTCTTCCAATTCTTCATACGCAGAGGCAATATTAAACAATGTATCCAGATCTTCCGGCTCAAACTCAAGTGTTTTTACATAACTTTCAATAGCCTCGCGCAAATGTCCCATACTAACAAGAACATTACCACGGTTATACCATGCCGATGAAAATTCATCACGAATGGCAACTGCCATATCGTAACTATATACGGCATCGTTAAATCGTTTTAACTTGCTTAAAACAATACCACGATTATACCAGGTGTTGCTACTGTAGGGATCAATATCTATATGGCGTTCATAAGCCGAAACGCTTTCGTTCAATAAGCCTAACATATCCAGGGTATAACCAAGCTCATACCAGGCTTCCCTGTGGTTAGGATTGAGTTTTAAACAGCGATCAAATTGAATTTTTGCTTCGGTATATTTTTCAAGATGTTGAAGCGAAAGGGCTTTACTGAAATACAGCTCGTCATCTTCCGGGGAAAGTGAAATTGCTTGATTTAACGCTTCTATCGCCTTAGAGGAATACCCAACATTTTCATAGGCCATGCCAAGATTCAACAAAATTTCCGTATCCGTTGGATTTAATGCTATGGCTTTTTCAAACGATTTAATGGATTCTTCGTAATATCCGTTATTATTTAATGAAACGCCTCGTTTAAACCAGCTATCACTACTGAATGGCGCTACTTGAATCAAATGCTCGGCTACTTTTAAAGCGTTTTTAATCTCACCTTGATCTAACAGATTAAAAAACAACTCATCCAATACATCCGTATCATACAGCGTACTCAGGTGATTTTCATTAAATTGAAACGTATTTTTCTTACCTTCACCTTTTGACTCTCGGGGATTATCAGGACCTTCATCAAAAAACCCGTAATCATTCATAAAATTAAGACGTGTTTGTGCCGTTTTTGTTCAATGACGCTATAACTTAAAAAATAAATCTCATTTAATAGAAAAAAAACAGGCGAAAAATCAATCAACTATTTTGTATAATGCCAAATAATTGTGCCAGTAGCTCAATTGGATAGAGCGGCAGCCTCCGGAGCTGCAGGTTGTGAGTTCGATCCTCGCCTGGCACACTTTTCATTTCTTAGCCAAACTACTTAAAGAGTTTAACTAAACGTTCTGTTAAATCCTTTGATACTGAGATTAAATTTTTAAAAATATTTTTGTATTCGAACGGTTCGCGCTTAATAAATCCATCGTCATTACTTTCAATAAATCGCTCACAATACTCCTTTAAATACATTTGCATTCTTAGCTGAAGCCTCCGATAGCGCATTTCCCCAAGGTAGTTCATAATAGCGCGTTCATTGGCTTGTTTCATACGAGTGACCGAATCAATATCACAATGTTCATGAACGCGTTTCATTTCATCAAGACGCGCCATCAAATAATCGGATTCCTGCTTACTGAGTTGTCCTGAGTGAAGGTATAATTCCGGAATTTCTAAAAAATCAAAATTTTCGAGCTCTACATTTTCCAGAAGTTTCTCATTTTTTTTAGCAATTTTCCCAGTCATAATTTTAAATCCTCCTGACTACTCAACGTATGTTGAATGATATCAACTACAATTTTTGAATTTACAAACTTCCTATTAAAGTCAAAAGATTGTTTATCCGGCACTATCAACAATCCTAAAACAGGCGTTTGATCAGGTAAAAAGGCTATTTACTATTGTTTTCGTTTGAAATACTTTCCGGTTTGTGAGTTTTATCAAAATATTTTATCACATTTTCAGCGGCTTTTTTTCCGACCACATTTGCAATTGCATCAACGGTTTGTGTTTTAACGGCTTTTACCGAACCGAATGTTTTTAAAAGTTGCTTGGCTTTTTCTTCGCCGATCCCTTTTATTTCGGTTAATTGGGTGTGCAATGTTCGTTTTGAACGTTTTTCACGATGAAAGGTGATTGCAAAGCGATGGGCTTCGTCGCGAATTTGCTGCAATAGTTTTATGGACGATGACGTTTTCGGCAAATTATGCGAGTACTGCTCATTTGGGAAAAACACTTCTTCAAATCGTTTTGCCAATCCTATAATGGGAATTGCTTTCTCATGGTCTTTTAAGACGTGATAAGCTGAAGAAAGCTGCCCTTTACCGCCATCAACCACAATTAAATCGGGCAAAGGCAATTCATTGGAAAGCGAGCCAAAATAACGCCGATG
Organism: Chloroherpetonaceae bacterium; assembly: GCA_028277445.1. Lineage (GTDB taxonomy): Bacteria > Bacteroidota > Chlorobiia > Chlorobiales > Chloroherpetonaceae > JANQGG01. Next base: position 14,002 of record JANQGG010000025.1, read on the forward strand.
AATAATTTCAGCCATTGAAGCAAAATCATCAGGTCCACTCACGGTTTTGATGGTGAATTTCCGGTAATCCGATTTTCTTGGTTTACCATCCACAAAACATACCATCGAAGCCACGGCATCTTTCCCCTGGAAGTTGGAATTATCAAAACACTCTATGCGACGAGGCGCTGTTTTCAAACGCAGATCACGCTGCAATGAATGGACGCTTCTGGGGATTGCCATAGCTTCGCCACGTTTTTGTTTTTGAAGCTTATACTCAGCTAATAAATGACGGGCATTCGCCATACACATCCCCACCAACTTAGCTTTATCGCCTATCTGTGGAACGATCACCTTGATTTTTTTATCTTCGCCGGTTTCTTTAAACCGTTTTTGGGTAAGCGCTTCAATGACTTCCAAATCAGAGGGCAACAAAGGCGCAAAAATTTCATCGGGCAGGTTGTCGGTAGTATCGATATAATACTTTTCCATCAGCTTGCTGATCAAATCCTCATCGGCCTCGTCTTCAATGTTGGAAAAATAATAATGCTGAGAGCCCAATAACTTGCCATCACGGACTTTAAAAATTGTGCCGCAAGCATCATCAGCTTCCCGCGCGATGGCAAAAATATCACGGTCGCGTTCATCAACACTCACAACGCGTTGTTTCGAAGAATACCGCTCTATAGCTTCCAACTGGCGTTTAAGTTCGGCGGCATACTCAAATTTTAATTCCCTGGCATAGGCTTTCATTCTATGGGTTAATGATTGCACCAAATCACGGGTTTTCCCTTTCAACAACTTTTTAACTTCTTCAATCATGGCATCATAGTCCTCTTCGGACTGGTAGCCCACACAAGGTCCTTGACATTTTTTGATGTGGTAATCCAGGCACACTTTGAACTTTCCGGCAGCAATGCTCTCAGGCGTCATTTTAAAATGGCAGCTTCGAACCTGAAAAATATCCGAGATGGCTTCCAAAACCAGCTTCATTTGCCGCACTTCGGTATAAGGGCCAAAGTATTTTGAACCGTCGCGTCGTAATGTCCGTGTTGCAAACACTCGCGGGAAGCGTTCATTGGTGATGCAAATGTAGGGAAAGCTTTTATCGTCTTTAAGATTGATGTTATATCTGGGCTTAAACTGCTTGATGAGATTGTTTTCCAGGATCAACGCTTCAACTTCCGAACCGGTGATGATCAGCTCAAAATCGGCGATGCGTTTAACCAACAGCCTTGTTTTGCCATTATGTTCTTTGAGATTTCTAAAGTAAGATAGTACACGCGCGCGAAGGTTTTTTGCTTTGCCAATGTAGATGATTTTATCATCTTTATCTTTAAAGTGATAGACACCTGGAGAGGTTGGCAATGTTTCCAACTTTTTTTTAAGCGCTTCGGATAATCGCAAGTCTTGGGATTGAAGTGGCGGGTTGGTTATTGTCCCGCTTTCTGTGATTTTAGGATCGGATTCTTCCACCATAATTGCTTACAATGTCTAAAGTAATACTGCATCTGAATAAACAACATTTAAGGTATGAAAACCAAGCTTAAACTTGCTGTCGTTCAGTTTTCACCCGAACACTCCATGCAAGAAAAAAACATGGCGCAACTTTCAGCGCTTATAGAAAACCATTCCGCTGATGTGTTTGTCTTGCCTGAGCTTTGCCTTACCGGTTATTTTTTTTCTTCGTCTGATCAGGCCGCTCAATTGGCTGAAACCAAAAATGGCCCAAGTCTGTCATTTTTTCAACAACTGGCTCAAGAAAAAAATGCCTTGGTTGTTGGCGGATTTATAGAAAAGTCTGCCGATAAGCTCTATAATTCAGTCGCCTTAACGATTCCTGAGCAATCCGAGCCAGTCATCTATCAAAAAACGCATTTGTTCTACCAAGAGCCAAGCACGTTCTCACAAGGTAATACCGGTTTTTTTAGCTTTTACGATTCTGTGCGCGATGTTTCAATCGGGATGATGATTTGTTATGACTGGCGGTTTCCCGAAGTTACCCGCTTATTAGCCCTGCAAGGCGCCGATTTGATCGTCTGCCCGTCTAACCTGATCACCAACATCTGGCAAAAAGTGTTGCCGGCGCGCGCCATTGAAAATAAAGTTTATATTGCCGTTGCCAACCGTTGCGGGCAAGAGGAGGCAACACACGAAACGTTAACCTTCACCGGCCACTCAGCCATTTATAAGTATAACGGGGATGAACTGGCCAAAGCGCCGCATAATGAGGATTGCGTGATCGTTACCGATTTTTACCCGAAAGAAACCCGCAATAAATCAATTGGCGACTACAACGATATGTTCCGCGACAGATCGCCTCAATTTTATTCATAACTTACGAAAACTCCAACAGAGCGATATTCAGAGTTGACTGTTTGAACCGGCCAAAAATAAATGGATAAGGGTAAAAATTGTCTTTTTGGAACCCGCCAAAATTTTGTCTTCCGATGACGAATTTATAATTGAGCATATGTCTTATGAAGTCATTGCAATGAGTGCTTCGGCGCGGCTCAGCATAAACTCCGCGAAGAAGCAATCCAGACGCATTTTCTGGATCGCCGCACGCCTTACAGGCGTTCGCGATGACCTGTTAAAAAATAATTCGTCATTTCTTTTTTGTGTTTTTGGCTATTCACACCAAAAATTTCCGATTGCTAATGACTTGTTTAGAAACTAATGATTAAAAAGTCTCCACCCTTGTCATGCCCCGATTTAGTCAGGGCATCCAGTAGCTGTAGTATTTTTTTGCCATCGTTATGGATCACCCGGATAAACCGGGTGATCACATTAAGGCAAGTGAAATGATTTTTCACTTAAGAAAATATCATGTTTTTCAAACCAGCTTATTATTAATCCGGTGTTTTTATAATCGTATTACTTTCTTTCCTGAATTGGTTACCAGGCAGCTTGCTGATTGCCTTCCGAAGCGCTGCTGAAAAACTAACGAAGGGGGATACAAACTGCAAAATCGGCATTTCGGCTCCGCTCAATGACCGATTTTTTATCATTAGAGATTTGCGTTTTTGGTTTTATCATCATTACCAATTTATCTTTTTGCGAGTCTGGCATTTTGAAAGATACAAACACAACTAAGTTAATGACGTGCTCTTATCCCACGCAGCAGTGATGGTTTCGAAAACAAGGGGTTGCAACCCCTTGTTATAGCTAATAATAACGCGTCATTGGAAGGTGCAATAAATTTCCACACATGATACCTTTTATTGATCGATTACCGGAAGACGTGCAAAACGCATTATTGAACTCCGGGCGTTTAAAAGAATACCAAAAAAATGAAATCGTTTTTGAGGAGCATGCCTTCCCGGCTTTTTTTCCCATTATCCTAAATGGGCAGGTTAAAATTGTCAAGTATTTGGATGATGGGAAAGAAACCATTATTAATATTTTCGGCCCGAACGATGTAATGCTCATCCCCCCGTTAATCGATAATCACCCTTTTCCTGCCACCTGCATCGCGCTGGCTTCTTCCAAGATCCTGCGAATTACGCGCGAACAGTTTTTAACGTTTTTACACGATGAACCCGAATTTTCAATGGCCATCATAGCTGAACTGTGCAAGTTGTTGCGTGAAAAAAATACCGTCATTCGGGGGCTGGCCACAAAATCACCCGAACACCGCATCATTGTTACGCTGATTCGATTGTTTAAAAAAGTAAGCGTTCCTTCAACTGCCAGCACAATGATCCCCATTAAACGCCGCGATGTTGCCGATATGGCCGGACTAACCACCGAAACCACCATTCGTGTTATCCGGCAACTGGCCAAAGACGGATTCATTCGAATTGAAAAAGGGAAAATTTATATCGATAATCTTAAGGGACTTCAAGAACGGCTTAAATTGCTCTAAAAAAAGAAAGGATAAAAACCCATCCCGGATTTTTATCCTTACCAAATGAACTATCCCCACAAGCTGTGGGGTATTGAACCCTAAAACAAAATCAAATTACTAAGCTAAGCTTTAATTCATAAAGAGTTCAACATCCTCTTTCGGATCGCCAATTCCGGCTATTCCGAATTTTTCAACCAAAATCGATGCTACATTTGGTGAAAGAAACGCCGGCAAGGTTGGCCCCAAATGAATGTTTTTAACGCCCAGATACAGCAATGCCAGCAATACGATGACTGCTTTCTGTTCATACCAGGCAATATTGTAAGAAATCGGCAAATCGTTAATGTCTTCCAACTCAAATACTTCCTTGAGTTTTAAAGCAATGACCGCCAACGAATAGGAATCGTTGCATTGTCCGGCATCCAAAACCCTGGGTATTCCGACAATATCGCCAAGCGGCAGCTTGTTGTAACGGAACTTGGCACAGCCTGCCGTTAAAATAACCGTATCATTAGGCAGTTCGTTAGCAAAATCGGTGTAATATTGTCGGCTTGGCATGCGGCCATCGCAACCGGCCATCACAAAAAATCGTTTGATGGCGCCATTTTTAACCGCATCAACCACTTTGTCGGCAAGCTGTAAAACCTGATTGTGAGCAAACCCGCCAACCAACTCTCCGGTTTCCAGCGCTTTAGGCGGCTGGCATTGTTTAGCCTGCGCAATGATTTCTGAAAAATCTTTTTTTCCATCCTTGTTTTCTAAAATGTGCTTGAACCCGGGATATCCTACCGTACCCGTGGTATAAACTTTATCTGCATATCCGGCTCTTTCAGATGGCGGAACTAAACAGTTGGTGGTAAAAAGAATCGGCCCGTTAAACTGTTCGAACTCTTCGCGTTGCTGCCACCACGCATTGCCATAATTGCCTACAAAATGACTGTATTTCTTAAATGCCGGGTAATAATTCGCAGGCAACATCTCGCAATGGGTGTAAATATCAACGCCGCTACCTTCCGATTGCTCAAGCAATTGCTCCAAATCTTTCAGATCGTGACCCGAAACTAAAATGCCAGGATTGTTTTGCACCCCAAGATTTACGGTAGTCAGTTCAGGATGCCCATAGGTTTGGGTATTGGCTTTATCGAGCAGAGCCATGGCATCAACGCCGTACTTTCCTGTTTCCATTACTAACCCGAGCAACTCATCAGCAGACACGCCGGGCTGGAGAGTTGTTGCCAAAGCTTTTTGCATAAAGGCATAAAGCTCATCATTTTCAAATGCCAAATTCGCCGCATGCTTTACATACGCCGCCATGCCTTTTACGCCATAGATAATCAATTCTTTTAATGAGATGATATCTTCAGGGTCATTTTGAAGTCGCAATTCATCGGCATGCGCTGTAATTATTAAATTCTGATCCGAATCCGGCGACCAATTTGCAGTGAGGTTATCGTGCACGTCCGCCTCAACGCCTTTGGATTTAAGTTCATCACGATAGGCCACACAATCTTTAATGGCCTTAATAAAACGCTGATCATCAAAATTGACATTGGAAATTGTCATAAATAATCCATCGTTGATAAATGTATCGATGGCTTTCGATGATTTTCCTAATTTTCTGGCCTCGTGATGATAGGCCGAAAGTCCTTTCAACATATGGATTAATAAATCCTGAAGGTTACTGGTTTGAGGGGTTTTGCCACATACGCTAATGCTGGCGCAGCCATTGCCATGCATAGCCTCTTGGCATTGATTGCAAAACATAGTCATAAGCATTACTTGAATTTGATTGAAAAAAAATGTTCCTCAACAGGCGTTCAATCTAAATTCAAGGATATTCCTAAAAAATGATTACAATCATAAATCACAAAAATTAATAGCTACTTCATTCGGGCTTGATTTCAGGATGCTGATCCAAAAAAGATTCGATATTCGCCATAATGCCATTGAGCAACCGATGTCGCGCTTCAATGCTTGTCCATGCCATGTGAGGGGTTAATGACAACCGCTCCTGGTGCTTGGTCGATAGCAATGGATGATCGGGGTTAATGGGCTCTTCGGAAAGCACATCCAAACCGACAAACAATCGTCGCTCATCCAAAGCTTCCGAAAGATCATTTTCATTGATGATCCCGCCTCGCCCCATATTGACAAGAATGCTGCCTTCCTGGATAATTCGAAGTTTATCGGAATCAATTAATCCAATGGTTTTATCGTTTAGCGGCGCATGAATGGTAATAATCCGGCTGGTACTCAAAAGCTCTTCAAGCGAGAGCTGCTCAGCTTCTTCGGATTTGTTTTTCCCGGAAGTTGAGTAATACACCACCTTTGCACCAAAAGCTCCAGCCACTTCTGCAACCCTTCTGCCGATAGCGCCAAATCCGATGATTCCCCATTGTTTATCGGTCAGTTCATAAAAGGTTGGGCCGATATGCGTAAATAATGCACTTTTTTGCCAATCGTGCTTGGCATAGTAATCATAATAGGCCTGTTGGTTCAACAGATATAACACATGCGTAAATGTGGCTTGCACCACACTTTCGGTTGAATAACCCGCAACATTTTTAACCGCAATGTTTAGGGCTCTGGCCGCTTCAATATCAACATTATTCATTCCGGTTGCGGCAATGCAAATCAGTTTAAGCTTTTGAGCCTTTTGCAGTATAGCTTCTGAGAGAACCACTTTATTGGTAATCACAATATCGGCTCGCTCAATGCGCTGAAGCGTTTCATCAGGAAGGGTTTGAGCATGCACATCAACCGTACCATACGTTTTAAACTCTTCAAAGCTGATATCGGCGCCTAGTGTTGCCGCATCTAAAATGCTGAGTGAAAGAGCCATAACACGCTTATTTAATTTAATAAAAAAACCCATCGGCGTTCCTGGATTATGTTCCGATGGGTTATGACTTCAGAAAGTTAAAACCGATGTTAAATTTTTACAAATTCAACCCGACGATTATTTGCTTTTCCTTCCGGCGTGCCGTTGGTATCGATAGGTTTGCTTTCGCCCCATCCTTTATGTTTCAAACGGCGTTTATCAATGCCCATTTCCACCAGTTTATCGACCACGGCTTTGGCGCGCGCCTTCGATAAGGTCTTATTTGAACCCGTTTGCCCGTCGCTATCAGTATGCCCTTCCACGCTGAACCTAACATCGGCGTGCTTCTTTAACAGCTTATAAATTCTGTTGATCGGGCCCATCGATTCGGGACGCAGGGTAGCTTTACCAACATCGAACCGAATACCATTGACCACTATTTTACCTTCCGATAAAAACCGGTCGTAATACTTTACGCCGCCTTTGGCAATGCGAACATTTTTCACATAAAACAATTTATCATTCCTGGCGCCATAGCATTGAAGGGTAAATCCTTTCGGATCAAAATCGAGCCTGGGAATATTTATGAGGCGTACATCATCAAAATAAGCTTTTAGCTTGCCTTTGGTGTAAGCAATGGAAACATGCGTCCATTTGCCTTTTTTGCGATCAATTTTCTTGGGATACTTACTGCTGAATGCGCCACATTGAATATCCTGATGACCAATTGAAATGTGTGTTTCTTTTTTTTGTCGTTTTTGATTTTTGCGATCATATAAATACACATATATCCTGCTGCCATCCGGCGGCCTGTAATAGTCGAACTCAATGGTAAAGATTTCCGGCAAGTAGTCTTTATTAGCGTTTTTGAGATATGGGATGATTTCGGGTCGGCCATCTCTAAACATGATAACTTTTTGGCCATCTGCTTCGGCAATTTCTACATTTCCTTTTTTTAAATCCCATCGCGAAGGAAACTCGCCATTTTCTTCATCCTGGCTTGGCGCGTCTTCAAAGATCACCTGATCGCCTGGAACAAAGTCGAATTTCGCCCAGTTTAAGCTCGGTTTTGTTTCGTCTTCAGTCGTTTCTCCTGACTTTTTTTTGGCGCTTGATTTGGGCTTTTCTTCTTTACCAGATTCATTTTTGTTGCCAAATATTGATTTTACGGTTTCCTCGGTGCCGGTTTCCACAGCTTCCTCCGTGGCCTTATCGGCTTTTTTCTTGATGTAATCAAAAAATTGAGCATCGAGGGTTTTTGGGTGAATACTGCATAATCCCAAAATAAATAGAGTTAAGATGAGTTTTTTCATGGTCATCGCTATTTGATTTATGGAAAATTATACAAAAGGAACGGAAAAGGAGTGACTTGTCTTTCACTCCTTTTTGCAATACTAATTTCCAGGAAACTTGTTTTTCATGCGTTTCATCATGTCTTCCATTTGCTTGCGTTGCTCCGGCGACATGCCACCCATGCCAGGCATTGATGTTTTTTGGTAGCCTTTTGGCACTGAAAACTTACTTGAAGGCACGCGTTGTTTTTTGACTTTTGTCACCTGCCATACCATGCCGGAGGTTTTGTCCTTCATTTTTAGCGGGAATCCTTTAATACCCGAACTGCCGATCATCTTCATCATGCCTTGATTTTGCGACTTATCCTGCTTGTTCATGGCTTCAAACATATCGAACCCTAAAATATCTTTCGTGACCCACAAATCGGTTTCTCGATCTTCGGAAATAATCCGAACATGATCGCAGTTGTAACCCAGCACCTTTTTCTTGCCAAGCTTTTTGATTTTCACCTTATCCTTTATCGCGTCATTTTCATCATCAGATCCCATTTGCATCATCGGCATCTCCTTGAGATTAATTTCCGAATAAGTTTTATTCTGCTCATCAAGGGTAACAATAAGATCGGGATTGCTGGCCTTAAATATGGTAACCATTTTTTTAACGCCCATGCCGGGGATATTAACCGACGTTTCACTCCGCACATTGCCTTTGGAAAAATATTGCCGGGCTGTGCTTTGCATATTCTGAGCGCTTACTTTAATATCGAGATAGCCTTGAAATTGTGCGGAAGCGGTTGTGGAAAGCAGCAGAGATAAAATAATAAAGGAGAAGATTCTTTGGATCATATCGCCTAAAAGATTAAATGTTTGCGTTTAATAAGGGACAAAAATTAACGAATGCAATATACGCTTTTTTGACTCATGATGATCAAAAAAAACCATATCCATTTCAACCGATCATTCGGAAGGTGGGGAAAAATAAGCCCGGTTTCGAGCTTCGTATTTGTCGGTATGGCCAACATCAATTAGCCTATCGCCCGAAACAATCCGCTGCGTTCTGGATGCGGGCAATCCCGATTTCATACAAATAGCCAACGTTTTGGTCACATAATCGGCAATGCATAGCAAATTTGGCATCGGGCCAAATGGCTTGCCACGATAATCCAAATCCAATCCGGCTATAATTACCCTTTTGTTTTGTTGGGCTAATTGTTCAACCACATCAACAAGTCCGTCGTCAAAAAATTGAGCCTCATCAATACCAACCACATGAGCGTCTTTTGCAAGCACAATTATATTGCCCGAATCTTTTACAACAATTGAGTCAATTCTGTTTTCGCAATGCGATACAATTTCCTGGCGACTGTAACGGGTATCAATTTGAGGTTTGAAAATTTCAACCTTAAGCTTGGCGATTTGAGCGCGACGAAGCCGGCGAATCAATTCTTCGGTTTTGCCGCTAAACATGCACCCTGCTATCACTTCAACACTGCCAAAATGCAAATGCTCCGAAGGCAACTCTGCATTGAACGGATCATTTGGATGCACTTTTTCGTTTGAGATTTGATTTTGAAAACGCGTTTGGTAAGAGCTTTTCTATTTTAAACGATTTCTGCTCGCCATGTTTGTTGAGCAATGTCACCTTTATGTTCGGTGCAAAATCCATTAAACTTTGCCGGCATGCGCCACACGGAAAACAAAAATCTTCCGAATTTGAAGTAATGACAATTTCCTTAAACTCCCGACTACCTTCGCTCAACGCTTTAAACAAAGCCACACGCTCAGCGCAAATTGTTAAACTGTAGGAAGGCGATTCAATATTATGACCCGTGTAGACTTCGCCGGATCGGCAGACCAACGCTGCCCCGACTTTAAATTTTGAATATGGCGCAATGGCCTCTTTCATTGCTTTTTTGGCTAACGCGATTGGATCTTGAGTTTTAGACAATCTTTTTTTTCCTGACTCCGAGGCGTTGAGATTTCCAAGCCGGCTTTCATTTTGCAATCGCTGAACCAAGTCTTCACGAAACATAATGGCTTTTTTCAACGCCTGTTCTTTTCCGCCAAAAATTGAATCACTAAATAATTTCGAAGTTGTTTTCCCGGATTTATATGCCCGTACAAACCAGCCATGTGTATCATGAGAATCGATGCGGGAGATTCCCCGATATTTTTTTTCCTGCTTTTTCATAATTGCCTCGCCTAAAAAATGAACCTATCAAAATATCGCTAATGGAAGTCTTGCCAACTAATTTAACCAGATAATTTTTAAAGTTCAATAAGCTTTTTTGGGCTTTTTTGCAAGGGTTCACTATATCCTTCATGGATAACAACCATATCTTCGATCCTTACGCCAAATTTTCCCGGAATATAAACGCCGGGCTCCACGGTTACCACATTCATCGGCATCAGCGGTTTTTCATTTCGTTTGCTTAACACCGGTTTTTCATGAACCTGCAATCCAACACCATGACCTAAAGCGTGCCCGAAATACTTTCCATAGCCTTTTTCATCTAAAAACGTACGAACCTTTTCATCGACATCTTTACCGCTAATCCCAGCCTGAGCCGTTTCAATACCTAGCAATTGCGACTCCAAAACCGCGTTATAAACCGATTTGGCTTCATTTGAAATTTTTCCCAATGCAACGGTTCGCGTTTGATCGGAAGCATAACCATTGAAAACACACCCCATATCAATAACAATCAAATTGTTGGGTTGTAGTTTTTGATAGCTTGGCCTGGCATGCGGTAAAGCGCCATTGGGCCCGCTTGCCACAATCGGATCAAAAGAATCTTTATCTGCGCCGAATTTTTTGTTCCAGTACGATATTTCTGCAGCAATATCGAGCTCGGTAGCTGAGGGTGTGATAAGCGGCAATAGTTTATCAAAAACCTTGTCGCTAATCTCAACAGCTTTGCGCATCGATTCAATTTCAGCCGGTTCTTTGATCATCACAAATTCATCGCACAACGCCGTGAGTGGTATCCACTCATGGTTCGGCATTTGTTCTTTATAGGTTTGAACTGTGGAATACGAGAGCTTATCGGCCTGAAAACCAATTTTAGCTCCAAAATTATAAGTTGGCGATTTTAGCTCCTCTTCGAGTGTGTTTTTTACAATTACCGGCGTTGCACCTTGAACTTCACGTTTAACCTGCTCTTCATAGCGAAAATCAGTAAACAACCATGCGTGCTGTTTTGTTATAACGACCGTGGCGCTTGAACCACTGAATTTTGTGAGCCACCGGATGTCGTACAAATCCGAGATAAAAAACGCATCCACACCCGATTGAAAAAGCTTCTCTTTTAACATATGAATGCGCTGATTTTCCAGCGCCGTTTGGGTTTCTTCTAAAGCCATAATTGTTTTAACCTGTTGATTTTGTTTTCTTTGATAACACCAATTGCCGTTTATATCATTCAACCGGGGTATATTGGAAATGCTTCAAATCAGCTCATTAGCGCTTAACCGTATCGTTTAACCAGTTTTCTATGTGCGCATTAACGCCATCCGAAATTCAGCGAACCGAAAGCTATCGCACCATTTTTCCGCATACCTCAGAGGGTTTAATCTACCTTAACCATTCTGCGGTTTCACCGCTTTCAACACAAGTCCTGGAAGCCATTCAACACCATTTAACCCAGCGCAATCGCAGCAACATTGAAAACTATTTTCCGACGCTTCAACCGACTTTACACTCAGCCCGTGAATGTATTTCCAAATTTATAGGCTGCCAAAAAGAGTCGTTGGGATTTGTTCCAAACACGAGCTATGGCCTTAATTTACTTGCTCAGGGCTTAACCTGGAAAACCGGCGATCGAATTTTACTTTACGATAGGGAATTTCCTTCAAACATCTATCCGTTCTTACATCTTAAAAAACAGGGCGTTATTGTTGATTTTTTCAGCGACCGCAACGGCGAAATCCATCTTGAAGATATTGTTGAAAAAATCACCCCGCAAACCCGGTTGCTCTCCATCAGTTATGTCCAGTTCTTATCGGGTTACCGGGTTAATCTAAACGAAATCGGCAAGATTTGCCACGCCCATCACGTGATTTTTGCCGTCGATGCCATTCAGGGACTGGGAGCAATGCCGATTCATTTTGAACATGACGGCATCGATTTTCTAGCTTCAGGCGGCCACAAATGGGCCATGTCGCCAATGGGAAGCGGCATTGTTGCTATCAAGCCCTCGCTTATGGATAAGCTCGATCCGGTTTTGGTCGGCTGGCTTAGCGTTGAAAACGCCTGGAATATGCTCGACTACGACTTGACCCTTCAACCCACCGCCCAGCGTTACGAGATCGGCACACCGAATTGGATAGGCATTATTGGACTTAATGCTGCCTTTCGTATATTTTCCGAGATTGGGATTGAAACAATCTCTCGCAAAATTTTACTTTTAACCGATCATCTCAAAACGCAGCTTTTATCTGAAGGATTTGAGCCCTATCTTAATACGGATTTAGATCATGCATCCGGCATTTTATCTATAAGGGGCTTGCATAATGTTTCGGTTATTGCTGCACGGTTGGCTGATGAAAACATTGTGGTAGCGCCAAGAGACCAATTGATTCGCGTAGCGCCGCATTTTTACAATACCATTGATGAAATCACACAATTTGTCCAAGTTCTCAAAAAAGTCACTAAACCATGACCACTGAAGATGCCATTTTAGCGCTCCTGGATGGACAAGCCCTCACCGATACCGAAATGGAGTACATCATGAACGAAATTATGGACGGTTCGGTATCTCCGGTTAAAATCAGTGCGTTTCTTGTGTTACTTCGACAAAAAGGCGAAGAAGTGGAAGAAATATTCGGGGCATGCAAATCCATTTTATCCAAATCCATTCGACCGGAACTAGGCTCGGATTTTATTGACACCTGCGGAACAGGCGGCGACCGGTCAAATACTTTCAACATATCAACAGCCGGATCGTTACTGGCACATGCATGCGGCGTGAAAATTGCCAAACACGGCAACCGTTCGGTCAGCAGCAAATGCGGCAGCGCCGATGTGCTTGAACGCATGGGCTTTAAAATCAATCTTCAAAAAGAAAATGCTGAAAAGCTTTTTGAAGAAACCGGGTTTGTGTTTTTGTTTGCGCCGATTTTTCACAGCGCTATGAAAGTTGTTGCCCCGGTGCGCAAAGAACTTGGGCTTCGTACCATTTTTAACATGCTTGGCCCGCTTTTAAACCCTGCCCGCGCTAAAAGACAAGTTATCGGCGTCTATAGCAAAGAACTCACTGGTATTTTCACGCAAGTTCTTCGTCAGCTCGAAGCCGACCATTGTTTGATTTTACACGGACAGACCGATCAAGGGCATTTGCTGGATGAGCCTAGCGTTTGCGGCCCGACATTTATTTCCGAATTAAAGGACGGCATTGTTAGAAATTATACCGTACTCCCTGAAAATTTTGGTTTGGATCGCCATAGCCTGGAAGAACTGGAGGGTGGCGATGTTGAACATAATCATCAAATTATCTGGCAAATATTGGATAGACAGGCCGGACGGCCAAAAGAAGATGCCACCATTTTTGCATCGGGCTTGGCTTGTTATGTATCGGGAACCACACCAAGTATCCAGGAAGGCATTGAAAAATCCAAGCAGATTTTACATTCGGGAGAAGCTAAAAAGTCAGTTGAAAACCTGCTTTTAAAACACCAGTAAAGTCGTTCTATCATAAATTGGGGTTGCTAAATTTTAGTTTTCCCAAGAAAAACCAAAAAAAAACTTATTTTGTACCTTTAAAGTTATTTTGTGAAAATCATTTGAATTAAACCTTCTGATCGATTTGCAAAGCACTGCACACAAACATGAGGTTGTTGAACAAGATGTTCAAGCCAACATTCTGAACTTGCTCAATGAGCAAGTCAACAACTCCCAAATTACCGACACAAAGAGAGATCAAATTTTAAAGGCTATCGAAAATGTAAATCGCCCCGGATTTGTGTTGAAGCCTGCCGCCATACCTCAGCTTATGAAACCGGTTACATGGTTTCCACCGATGTGGGCATTTACATGCGGTGTGGTTTCAACCGGCGAAAGCATTGTGGAACATTGGTCGGTATTGCTTCGCGGGCTCATTTTAGCCGGGCCGCTTTTATGTGCAATGTCGCAAACGATGAACGACTATTTTGATCGGGAAGTCGATGCCATAAACGAACCAACACGCCCAATTCCTTTAGGATTAATTTCCAAACAAGCCAGCTGGCTTGTTACATTTTCATTAATCATTATTGGTTTTATTGTTGCCTGGTCTATTCATCCCTACGTGATGTACATTTCGTTTGTCGGCGTATTAATGTCGCATGCTTATTCCGGCCCACCGCTCAGAGCCAAGAAAAACGGCTGGTTTGGCAATTTAATTGTGGGCTTTGCTTATGAAGGCGTGGCATGGCTTACCGGAAGCTTTGCCATAACTCAAGGAGTGCCTTCCGGAGAAACTATTGCTATGGCGATCATCTTTTCATTAGGGGCTCATGGCATCATGACATTAAACGATTTTAAATCAGTCATTGGCGATACCATCAAAGGCGTTAAATCAATCCCGGTACAATTGGGCGAAAAAAAGGCCGCTATTTTAGCCGCTCTTATTATGAACCTGGCACAAATGAGCGCAATCGCCATTTTAATTGTAAAATCCGAATGGATCTTTGCAATAGCAGCCGGCACGTTACTTGCCATTCAATTACCCATGCAACGTGTCCTGGTAAAAGACCCTCATGGCAAAGCCATTTGGTATAATTCGTTCGGGACGTTGCTTTATGTCTTATCTATGATGATTTGTGCTTTTGGCATCAGGCCATAGCAGTACGAACTATTTTTGACAACACATAAAACATGGTTTTTATGAATAAACCTGTTCAATTTAAACTGCTGTTTTTTATTGTCTTAGTACTGGTTGTGCCAAAATTTTCATTGGCTCAAGTTATTATCAACAATGTTCAGACATCTTCACTAGCCGGTTCAGGTAGCGCTTATTTATCCGGATTGCCGGCCCAGGATATCAATGTTGCCCGGTTGCATGCCTTTGAATACCCCAATTATCCAATGGCCGTTACCGTTAGCGCCTTCCCTTTTGGCTTCACGGTTGATAATAATTCGGTTAATATTGATCTCTATAACGAACTGTTTGGCAAGGATTCGCGAAAGCTCCTTCCCGGCGGCGAAAAAACGTTTTGGAGTGAAAGCGACAAAACCAAGCTAATTAACAGTGTAGAAGATGTTTTTGAATTGAACAGCAACATCAGTTACACCTTACTTGGCGTTTCATATTATTATGAAGGTATCAGTAGTACGCTGGCTTTTAATATCACCGATAAATCCGGCACAAGCGGCACGTTAAATCGGGATTTAATCGTGTTGGGTCTAAATGGCAATGAGGAGTTTTTCAATAACACCATTTCATTGAACGACACCAAGTTTTCAGCGTGGTGGTATCGAGAGTACGCGCTTTCCATTGCTACCGATATTACCGATAATGTCCCGTTAAGTATACGTCGATTTGCCCATCTTTACGATATTTTGGGTGGGGCAACGCTTAAGTTAATTACCCCTTATGGCTATACCGATGGCGATGGCACAGGCACAGACCTGTATTTTTCAACAAATGGCGATAGCATCGCCGGTAGCGGCAAATATTTATTCAGGCAATCCTACAACTCCGCACTGGATGATTCCGAAAACGACGGTTCGTTTTTTCCATTTCCTTCCTCTTCAGGATTTGGTTATGGAATCAGTTTTGGTATATCTGGCAAAATTAACGAAAACATCAATGTATCTTTGGCATTAAATGATTTTGGGGTAATTAGCTTCAGCGAAAATGCCGAAATACGCTCACGGGATGGCCAAATCAACTTTGGCGGATTTGATGAAATTCTTGACAGCGATCGCGTTGAAGCGCAAGCCGATAGTTTGGAAGATATATTTAATGAATCTATCAAGAAAGAAAGCTTCAGTGTTTGGTTGCCCACACATTTACGTGCCGGTGGCGCAGTTAAATTTTCCGCACCATTCTCATATGTTATTCTTTTAGATTGGATCCAAGGGTTCAACGACAATTTCGGCAATACCAGCATCCCAATTCTGGGTTTAGGCGCCGAAGTGCGTTATTTTGAAACCATTCCCTTTAGAACCGGTTTCCGGGTAGGCGGAAAAGATGGTTTTGGATGGTCGTTGGGTTTAGGATTGGATTCACCAAATTTTTCAGCAGAATTTGGATTTAGGAACTTCAGTTATGTTCTTTCTCCGGGAAGCTCAAAATCTATTTCATTCAGTTTTAATCTCAGGGCCAGGTTCATGCCCGTTGTCAATCAGCTAACCGAGCTTTAAGATTTAACCTGAGACGAAACCCTTTAATTTATCACTCTATTTTAGTTATATCGTTCTAAAAATGTGTATCCTGAGCGCTTGCTGAGAGGTGTGCTTAGTGGAGCCGAAGCACGATTTTGCCTATAGTTTTCCTTTCGTTGACGTTTCGGCATGCCCCTTTTTGTCTACCTTAATGTCATCACACGGTTTATCCGGGTGATCCATAACGATGGCAAAAAAATACTACAGCTACTGGATGCCCTGACTAAATCGGGGCATGACCAAGGTAGAGCCTTTTTAATCATTAGTTTATAACAATCCATAAAAATGATCATATTCTCACCGAATGGATCAGTGCGAGCTCAAATATTTGACAATAAACAAACAGAAAATGACACTCATTTTCTAGTCATGCTAACTTGTTTTCAGCATCTCAACCAAATTGGCATTTTCTGAGACCCTGAAATTAATTCAGGGTGACCAATAACGTAAATGCGTCATTGGAAGTTAATATTGATCCGGTGTGTAATGATATTACAAAAACACCGGACTGATTAATAGCATGTTTTTAGTTAAGCCACTTCCCCTCTTAAAACCCGAACTGGTAGAAGCTTAGCAGCTCTCCGTGCAGGCCCCATTGCTGAGAGCACCGTAACCACAATAGCAAACACCACCACAATAAGATGCGCTTCCGGGCTTTCTACAATATTTACCCGATCGCTTCTGACAACGCCGGCATTACTTGCCGTAAAACGTATGTTTTTAACCAGGTCGCAAATCACATGCCCCAACCCGCTTCCAAAGATTGCGCCAACCACGCCAATAAAAATGCCTTCAACCATAAATATCAGTGAAATAGCCATGCGGCTTACCCCAAACGAACGCATAATGGCAATATCTTTGGTTTTTTGCAGTACAACCGTTGTCATAACGGAACTAACACCCAAACCGGCTACCACAAAGACAAAACCGACCAAAACCAGGGTTACGGTATTGTTTCGAGTAATAAAATCCAGAACATTTTTATTGGTCTCATCCCAGCTTTCGGCTTTATATCCCGAAAGATTTTCCAAAAGCTTTGCCAGCGAAAGCGATTGCGAAATATCGTTGGTATTGATGCCGATACCACTAACCGTGCTGGCTGAAATCCCCTCTATACGTTGAGCCAATCGTAAATTGACATAACCGATGGTTCGGTCAAATTCAGAGAAACCACTTTGAAACGTTCCCAGAACAATAACTGGAAAAATTTCACCCTTTTCGGTAACCAGGTCCATCCTGGAACGGTATTTCACCCGTAAATCTTTGGCTAACAAATCCCCAAGAATAATCCCATTTGGCGTAAAAGAAAGCTCTTCTAACGATCCGGTTTTAACGATCTTTTCCAAATTGGCAACATTGGCTTCGCGTTCAGGAATAATCCCCTTAGCCAAACAGGATTTAAACCGTGTTTTATTTCGAGCAATGAGTTTGGTATTTACAAAAGGGGCAACTTCTTCAATATCATTGATTGATTCGGCAATGGAGACAATTTCGGTGTAAGCTTTGATGACCTGTTTATCTTTATTGATAACATTTTTATCAACAACAGCCAATTGATGCCTCGTGGTATCGCGGATCAGATTTTCGGGAATGCGGGCTTCAACCAGTTTTGGAAATACGGTCACATGCGGCGATGTATCAATGATCTTTTCCCGGATATTGGCCGATGAGCCGGAAGCTACCGCAATGGTTGTAATAAGCATGGCGCTGCCAATCGCCACCCCCAGCGCAGTTAATAGCGTTTGGCGCTTGCGCTCGGTTAAATGCAAAAAAGCAACCCGAATAATCTCAAAAAAATTCAACGCGCAATTAAAACTAAATGGTTAAAGAAAGTTTTAAAATAACATCTTTGCGTCGAAAAGTATCCGCAATTTTTTATTTACCTTATCCGGCATCGGTAATTTTAGTTTAAGGATAACCAAGCATGTTTAACTTCCTTTCCAGGCAAGCCAAACCCAAATGGCAATTTCAAAAACCAGGCAACCTTTGGCGAATGCTATTTTTAAACCATCAAAGAGTGATTGTTGAACATCGCTCCAACCAGGAAAAACTTACCTCGTATGTGTTGCTTGATCAAAATAGCGGACAACCGTTGTGGGATAATTTCACCCTAAAACATACCAAAGGTGAAAAATCCGGCCAACCGGTTGGCGATGGCTGGTGGGTTGGACTTGAATATGTCCGCAACAACACCGTATACTTTCATAGCTATAGCGATCCGAACAACCCCGAACATTTAGGCATTTGGGCGATGGATACATCAACCCAAACCATCATTTGGGAGCACCCGGAGCTATCGTTCATTTGCGCTAAAAACCAGGATGAATTTTTATGTTACCTTGAAACCAATTCGGGTGGATTTGCCGAACGATCATTTTTCATCATTGATGCTAAAACCGGAGCGGATATAGAAAACCTGGGATTTGATGTTGAAAAAGCCAATGCGATACGACATTCGTCCCAAACCCTGGAAGAACTGCAACGCGTGCAACTTCCTTATGCATTCACCCCCGAATCTCAACAATTCCGTGAACTCCTCTCAAAAAACTCACTAAACGTAAAACCTGAGCGGCTTATTTCAGGCGTTGATGTTATTATAAGCGACGCCTATGAGATCATCGGCTATCATGAGCAAACCGATCTTATGGTGAATACTGCCGCCGGCCTTCCTATCCAGGCATTGAATTATGCAATAACAATAATAAAAAACAACAAAACGGTTTATAACGATTTTTTAGGCAAAGCCATGAGCGGTATGATCATGGACGGGTTTTTCCTGAGAGAAAATAACCTGTTCTATGTTAGAGAACGCGATACCTTGATATGCCTTGATCTAGAACGCCTGTAAATTTTGTTTTCTTTTCTAATGTTAAATTATTGCAAAGCTTAGTCATTTGAGCTATACTTTAAGTATCGTTATTCAAGACGATCTTTGTTATTTAGTTTTTTCAAACTTTTCTAACTTGCTCCATGAAAACATACAAAATCAAGCAAGTTGATGCTTTCACAGACCGCGCCTTTACTGGTAATCCTGCCGCAGTAATCACAGAAGCTGATGGTTTAAGCGACGACGAAATGCAGGCCATCGCCCGTGAAATGAATTTATCCGAAACCGCATTTGTTTTTAAGTCAACTGATTCGGATCATGATCTTTTGTTACGTTGGAAAACACCGCAAACCGAAGTTGATCTTTGCGGACACGCTACGATTGCTGCTATCCATGCCATTTATGAAGAAAAACTATACGGATTGAATGGTGAAAA
The DNA here is from genome assembly GCA_028277445.1 of Chloroherpetonaceae bacterium. Lineage (GTDB taxonomy): Bacteria > Bacteroidota > Chlorobiia > Chlorobiales > Chloroherpetonaceae > JANQGG01. The sequence continues at coordinate 33,572 of JANQGG010000025.1, forward strand.
TCAATCAATTTTTTCATTAAACGTCAAAACCCGATCAGGTATTTTACCGGTTGAAATTAACCTCGAAACTAAAAGGCCGATGTATAGTTTTGGCGTTCCTCTACCAAAGTTTGAAGAATATGTAGGCCAGCGTTATGAACTGTTCAACGCACTTGGCATCTCCTGGGATCATTTGGATACATCGCTCCCAATCTGGTTTTCAGATCTCCATTATGTGTATATCCCGTTTCTATCGCAAGATTCTTTGATCGGGATGAAACCATGCTTCGAAGATCTGAAGAACTTATCGCATCGATCAAAAATTGACGGCTTTTGTGTTTTCACGACCGAAACCAAGCACCCAACCAGCGCCGCACATCTGCGCTTTTTTGCGCCCAAATTAGGCATCGATGAAGACCCTGTAACCGGCTCAGCCATTGGCCCGCTCACCTGTTATTTATATCGCAACAATCGCTTAAAAGGCACAGGCAAAATTTGCGCAACAATTGAGCAAGGTTATGAAATCCATCGCGGTGGTAGGGTTTGGACGGAGTTGGAGATCAATGGTGAAGATGTCATTGATATCAAAATCAGCGGTTACGCTAAAACAGTTCTCAATGGCGAAATCTATGTTTAATTCGTTTTAAGAATTACAATGATTGATTATCAAAAATCATTTCTGGACATGCTTGAAGCCGAACGTCACTTTTCGGCTCATACGCTGCAAGCCTATGAAACCGACCTCAAGCAATTCATGATTTTTTTAATGCGCTATTACGAATTAAAAAATTCCCGCGACATTGATATCAGCTTTATAGAACCGCTTACCATTCGTGTCTTTTTAGGCGAATTGCATGAAAAAGGCCTATCCATGAAATCTGTTTCCAGAAAATTGGCCACCCTGAAAAGCTTTTTCAAATATTTAATGACAATTCGGGTTATTGAAAACTCGCCGGCCGCACTGGTTCAATCGCCTAAATTGGATAAACGCTTACCGACATTTTTAAACGAAAATCAATCCGAGCAACTTTTCGAAGAGATTCTCAAGAATTTTGATGCGTCTTTTTATCGGGACTTTCGTAAAAAAAATAATAGAAAATCCGATCGACTTGAAAAATTCCTATACAACCGCGATAAAGCTTTAATGGAAATCCTATACAGTTGTGGTTTGCGTCTTTCCGAAGTAGTTAATCTAAATGCCGTAGATGTTGATTTAAATGTCGGTCTCATCAAAGTATTAGGAAAAGGAAAAAAACACAGAATTGTACCATTAGGCTCTAAAGCTCGCGAAAATTTATCACGATATATTGAAACCAAAGAAACCTTTTTATTAGCAAACAGGTCTGAAGATATGGATCGGCGCGCTGTTTTTGTTACTGAAAAAGGAAAACGTATTTACCCGGTTTTGGTTCAACGAATGGTAAAAAAGTATTTAACGGCTGTAACCGAAAGCAAGAAAAAAAGTCCTCATGTACTGCGCCATACTTTTGCCACACATTTGTTAAACAACGGCGCAGATTTAAGAAGTGTAAGTGAAATGCTCGGTCATAGTAATTTAACGACAACGGAAATTTATACTCATGTCTCGTTCCAACGATTAAAAAAAATTTACGAGCAAGCTCATCCAAAAGCTTAATAGTTGTTTTCAGTCTCTTATAGTATTTAAGAGGTTAGTTTTGTTCACTTAAATCATCGAAAGGAGAAAGATATGCGCAACACACCCATTGAAGAAAAAGAGATTCCATTACAATTCACGTTGCGACACTCCTCAAATCACGCCAGCATTAAAGATTATGCAAAAAGTGCAGTTCATATCTTTAATAAATTTCATAATAAAATTATTGATTGCCAGGTGGTGCTGGACCATCAAAAGAATGATAAGGTAAAAAATAAGTTTGCTGAAATTACGGCGCGTGTACCCAGTCATTACTTTATTTCAAAAGGACATGCTGAAACGTATGAAAAAGCTATTGACAGTTGCGTTGAAAATATTTGTAAACAATTACAGAAGCATAAAGAAAAAACACGAGGAATTTAATCAGAACTTTTCTAAATTTTTTAGGGGCGTAACGCCCCTATTTTTTTTATTGGTTGTCCAAAACTTGCGTGTAATATGGATTTTAAAAAGAAACCTCTTAAAAAGCGCTCCATTACCGTAGCCTATTTTTATGACCATCTGAGTTCCCGGTTAAGCATTAAATTAAAAAAGCTAAACCAGGTTGATGAAGAAAAACGCAAAATCTATGAGCGCGATATTCATCGCCCCGGCCTTGCCCTGGCAGGTTTTACCAACCTTTTTACTTACAGACGTGTCCAGGTGTTTGGCAATACAGAAATTTGGTTTTTGAACCATCTCAAACCCAATGAGCGCTTATCGGCCTTTAGCAACATTACCCGGTATAAAGTGCCATGCATTATTGTAACCAATAACAATAAATTGGATGATGCATTGATTGATATGGCCACTGAAGCCGGTATTCCCATTTACCGCACGTCCCAAACAACCACCAAGTTTATATACATGATCACCGATTTTCTGGATGATCAGTTTGCGCAGTATCAACATTTTCACGGATCAATGGTTGATGTGTATGGTGTTGGTATGTTTATTACCGGACGAAGCGGCATCGGGAAATCGGAAGTCGCATTGGATTTGATTGAACGCGGCCATCGGCTGGTCGCCGACGATTTGGTGGTGGTTACGCGTAAAGGCGAATCGGTGCTTATTGCTTCGGGCACCGAACTGGTTCGTCACTTCATGGAAATTCGAGGCTTAGGCATTATTGATATTGAAGCCATGTTTGGCATTCGCGCCATACGTCACCAAAAAAGGCTGGAAGTGGTGGTAGAACTCTTGGAATGGGATCCGGCACAGGAATACGACAGAACCGGACTTGCTAGCAAAACCACCGATATTCTTGGCGTTGAAGTGCCGCTTATCCAATTGCCGATTTATCCGGGTAAAAACATCACGGTTATTGCCGAAGTGGTTGCCCTGAATTACCTCTTAAAACATTACGGATACGATGCTGCCGAAGAATTTGATAAACGTATTCAGCAACAAATTTCTGCACGTGCCGAAGCTTCAGGAAATATTGGCCGCCGTGCTATTGAGTATTTTGAACACGATTTCGAATAATTTCTAATCTACAACCATCTGTCATCCAATTTGTTATGATCAACCCACGTCTATTTTTTCCCGGATTCTTAATTTTAGGTATCTCTGTTTTGTTTTCTTTTTCCGGGTGCGGAAAAAAAACATCTCAATCAATTTCAGCCAAAGATACAACGGTTGTCCTTGCCATATTAGCCGATGTGGATTACTTAAATCCTGTCATTAGCGCTTCCAGCATTTCCAGCAATGTCTATGGCACAATGTATCCCGGTTTGCTCATGTCCGAATTTGATACCACCATTGGTATATTAAAACATAAAGCCTACACCCCATCGGCATCATCTTCGGAGCTAAATGAAACGCAAAGCGCACTGGCTAAATCATGGGAATTATCGAAAGACCATAAAACACTGACGTACATTCTGAGGGATGATGCCACATGGAACGACGGCAAAAAAATCACATCGGCTGATTTTAAGTTTTCTTATAAGAAATACGCAGACCCAACTATTGCCAGTGCCAGGCAACAATATCTGGACGGGCTTATAAAAAACCCGGATGGCTCCACCAATTTTGAAAAAGCCATCTTAACCCCGGACGATACTACCCTGATTTTCAAATTCAGAAAGCCGGTATCGGAAAACCTGGCCTTGTTTCACACCGGCTTAGCTGCCATTCCTAAACATGTCTGGCAGGATGTTTCATCGGAAGAATTTCGCTCGCACCCGCTTAATTTTGAACCTTTAGGTTGCGGGCCTTATAAACTTCATAAATGGGAAAAACAGCAACAAATCAGTCTTGTTCCAAACCCTAACTGTGTGCTACCCGCTCCCGGCTCATTACCTAAAATTGTATTCCGTATTATCCCGGACTATACCGTACGTGTCACTCAGCTTCAAACCAATGCCGTTGATGTGGTGCAAACGTTAAAACCGGAAGATTTATCGGCGCTGACTCAAAAAAACCCTAATGTTGAGATTAAAACCGTTGGACTTCGTGTGTTTGATTATGTCGGTTGGATGACCATTGATCAAAGCGCTTACAACACATCCAAAACACTTAAACCCCATCCGTTATTCGGATCAAAAATTGTTCGCCGGGCAATGACGCATGCCATTGATCGCCAAGGCATTATTGATGGGTTCCTTGGAAAATACGGAACACTCGCCACATCGGATATTTCACCCAGCTTTAAATGGGCAACGAATAAAGATATCAAGCCTTACCTGTACGACCCGAAAAAAGCCGTGGCGTTATTGGAATCGGAAGGTTGGAAAATTGGCTCTGATGGAATCCGAGAAAAAAATGGCAAAAAATTCAGTTTTACGCTGACAACAAATGCCGGCAACAATCGCCGCAATTATGCTTCGACCATCATTCAGCAAAATCTCAAAGAAATCGGTATCGATTGTAAATTAGAATCCCAGGAATCAAATGTGTTTTTTAAAAATCTGCGCCAACGAAAATACGATGCGTTCATGGCGGGATGGTCTGTGGGGCTTGAGATTGATCCGCTCGATCAATGGGGCTCAAACCTGGAAAAAAGCCGTTTTAATTTCACCGGGTTTCAAGAACCAAGAATTGACAAACTCTGTGAAATGGCCAAAGATGAACTTGAACCTTTGAATACCGCGCCATATTGGAAAGAGTATCAGCAAATCCTTCATGAAGGCCAGCCCTACACATTTTTGTATTGGATCAAAGAAACCCATGGGTTTAATGCGCGAATTGAAGGTGAAGAAATAAACATCTTAAGCCCGTTTTATAATATGAACGAATGGCAACTGGCAACCGACCCAAAACGTCAGCTTACCCCATAATCGAATGTTTGTAAAAAATTTTGATTTCAAAATATTGGTGGTATAACAACAATTGTTCTTATACCACTAATTTTGTAGAATAAGAGCAATAGAATATATACGCCAGTGACACAAACCCGAAGAATTAAGTATAAACTATAAAACAAACATTATCATGAAAACAAGAATTTTAGCAACTCTTTTTATTCTTATAAGCATAAACATAAAAGCACAGGAAAAGAATTTTGAATGGAATAAACATGCTCCAACTTTTGCTAACGGATTAAGTAATCAAGTGGCTTATATCAACTTTGGTAGTAACAGAGTTTGGGGTTGGGTAGAAGTAACACTTACTTCTGGATATTCTTATCAACTAGCTACAGGAAAATACACAAAACGTTTTAGCATAGGTAGGAATGTTGGAACTGGAGCCTACTTTTATCAAGAATCTGAAGTTCCAACTGCTTTTGGACCTGTTGCTAATCAATGGAAATTAGGTGAATTTCAAATAAATTCAAATGGAGATTTAGTACTACCAATTTATCATCTTGTTTCTAAAGGTAACACCCTACTTGTTAATATTAAAGGAAGCTCGACTATTGCAGTTAATACAAATTTAATTTCTATCATAAATCCTACTACTATAGAAAACACAGAAATAAAGGATAAAATATGTTTCAAAAATGATTTGACTCTCCAAGGTAATGTAGGAATCGGAACTGCTAATACCTTTGGGTACAAATTGGCTGTAAATGGGACTATTGGTTCTACTGAAGTAAAAGTCGAAAATACAAGTTCTTGGCCAGATTTTGTATTTGATAATGATTATGAACTTCCAACTCTTGAAGAAGTAGAGCAACACATCGCTGAAAATGGTCATCTACCTGAAATCCCAGGTGAAGCTGAAGTGGCAGAGAATGGGATCAACCTGGGAGAGATGAATGCTAAACTGCTTCAGAAAATAGAGGAACTGACGCTTTATATGATCGAACAGAACAAACAAAATCAAGCTCAACAAAAAGAACTTGAGGCTCAGTCAGCCTTAATCGAGCAACTGAAAAACGAGGTTTCCGCCTTGAAAAGCGAATAAAAGATCATAATCGAGTAGACTGTTGACGGACGAATGACCACCAGTACGCCTCTCAAAGCGCCGTACATTCGGGTCTCGAATACGGCGGTTCATTAAATCTATCGGCAAGGTGTTTTCTGCCACCATCAGCGCCCGGCCTGCTTACTTTCCGGCCCATTCCAAGACTTCATCGGTTTTGGATTTCAACTTTTTGGGCACACAAGCTTATCGCTTGGCGTTAGTCTGAATTTGGAACAATCTTAATTATCTCTATGTAAAAAAACATATATTGCTATCATTAAGAATTTAACCAAAATCGTTAGCTGTAAGTATGAATACAGATGTAAATTATATAAAGCTCATAGCGAATCCGGAAATGATGGGGCTATTTAAAAAAATTCTCAATGCAAGAATTCTTTCCAGATTTGAGCTTGCTAAAGAACAAATAGATGAATCATCATTAAATAAATCTCTTCAGGAACTCCAGGCTCTTGGCTATATCAGTGAAAAAAAATCGTCATTTCACGATTTTGATAAATACTACCCTACAAAACAAGGTCTTGAAATTGAAAAAATGGTAAAATGATATAATGAATGACGCTTCCCTCGCAGTTATTTCAAGTACAATACTATCCTTTCTTCTTGCAATAATTCAAATTTCAGGAGACGCTAAAACAAGAGACTTACGGGGAGTTTTTACCTTATCGCTCATGTTTTACATTTTAATCATGATAATCGGTAATGTCATTACTACTCTTGCTGCTGCGAGCATAATTGATAACTACCTGAAAAATATTGATGAAGCCAATAGTACTAATCAACTATTCCTCGTTGGACCAATTTGGCTTTGGTATTGTTTTTTCGGGGTTTTCGGTTTTGAAGCAATCATCCAAAAAATAAATATTACATTTTTTGATCAAGGCGTTCTCTCAATAAATGATTGGCTCACGAAAGCCAAAAAATCGGCAACTGCCGCCACCCTGGATAAAATTGTAAATTTAGATTTTCAGGATACACAGAAACTTGCTCATCTTTTAATAAAAAATAAGGATACTAAAACGATTCACACCTTTGCTTCCATTAAATTTGGGCCCGAACAATATCAAAACATTATTGCTTCTATAAATAACAATACAAACATCGACCAAGATCAGTATCTCTCTTACCTGCTTTCCGAACAATTTCCAAAGGAAGTGCGCGCAGAGATTAAAGCAAAATAAATTGCCGCTTGCCATACTACCAACCGTTACTGGAAAACTAACCTTCCAAACAATTCTTCTCTTAAAAAAACAAAGTTTAATAGATTTTTAGTTATCTCAATGGTAAATTCAACTCTGGAGTATTTAAAAAAAGTTTAATATGATCATAGAACGAACAAATAAAGAAGTCATTATAAGACTACCTGCCAACATAGACACTTCATACCTCGAAGAAATGGTTGATTATATCAGATTTAGGGAAATCACATCAAAATCCCAGGCCACACAAAGCCAAGTAGATTCTTTGGTTAAAGAAATAAAGAAAGGTCAATGGAAAAAAAACAAAAAAAAGATGACTTGGTAAATGAGACAAATCGTTGAGACAACCAATGCTTTTAGTGGACTAATACTCAAACTTGATAGATTTGAAAAAATAGCGCCGCACAATCAGCCTTAACACATATATTCCCATTAAAAACACATGTTCAGCTACATTCTTCGGAGAATTCTAATTGCGATTCCTTTAATTTTCGGGGTGCTAACCATTACGTTTTTTATTATTCGACTGGCTCCGGGCGATCCGGCGTCGTTCTTTATCCAACCTGGTATAAGCCCCAATGTTGCCGAGCAAATGCGCGAGCAATACGGCCTGAACGATTCACTGCCTATCCAGTATGTCAAATGGCTGGGCAATATTTTGCAAGGCGACTTCGGACGAAGTTTCAGCCGCCATCAGCCGGTTTTTGATGTTATCATTCAAGCCGTGCCTATAACGGTTTCTATTGCGGTTTTAGCGTTATTCTTTAATTTTTTCTTTGGCCTCATTATCGGGATTATTTCTGCCGTTAAACAAAATTCCAAACTTGATCGTGGGCTTACTATCGGTGCATTGTTTTTTTACTCCATGCCGGAATTTTGGCTTGCATTGATGTTGATCATCATCTTTGCGCTGCATTTGCAAATTTTGCCGGCAAGCAATCTTAATGAAATCGGCGCCGACGCCCTACCGCCGTTTGAGTATTTTTTGGATCGGCTCACCCATTTGATCTTACCAGTAAGCGTTTTAAGCATTAACGGTTCGGCCGGCATTGCAAGGTATGTTCGCGGCAGCATGTTGGAGGTGATTCGCCAAGACTACATTCGCACCGCGCGCGCCAAAGGGCTTAAAGAATCGGTAATTATTTTAAAACACGCATTAAGAAATGCGCTTTTGCCGGTGGTTACTATTTTAGGGGGTTCGTTGCCGTTTATTTTAAGTGGCGCTTTATTTATTGAGGTGATTTTTGCACTGCCCGGCATGGGACGCATCACGGTTGATGCCATTTTTGCCAGGGACTACCCCTTAATCATTGCCAACACATTTCTTTCAGGCACGCTTATTATTTTAGGCAACCTGCTTGCCGATGTGCTTTACGCCATTGTTGATCCCCGAATCAAATTAGATTAGTGTTGAATCGCAATCCAGAATTTGCTAATATGAGCCTTAATTGCTCATCAAATCGTTAGTTGTTGTGAAAAATCCTGATTTGTCAAATAGCGCAGCTTCTCAAGAAATTAAAGTCGAAGAGCAGCTTCGGCCTTACCATTTCAAAGAGTTTACCGGCCAAAAAAAAATTGTTGATAACTTATCCATTTTTATTAAAGCTGCCCGGCAACGAAAGGATGCATTGGATCATGTATTGCTTTCAGGCCCTCCGGGATTGGGGAAAACCACTTTGGCTCACATTATTGCTCATGAAATGGGCGTTGGGATTAAAACCACATCCGGCCCGGTTATCGATAAACCCGGCGATCTGGCCGGCCTTTTAACCAGTCTTGAAACCGGCGATGTTTTGTTTATTGATGAAATCCACCGGTTAAATACCGCTGTTGAAGAATACCTGTATTCCGCAATGGAAGATTACAAACTGGATATCATGCTCGATAGCGGCCCGGCTTCGCGATGCGTTCAGATTGCCATTTCTCCATTCACGCTTATTGGCGCTACAACACGTTCGGGGCTTTTAAGCGATCCTCTTCGGGCCAGGTTCGGCATCAGTTTCAGACTGGATTACTACTCATCGGAGTTGCTGCAAAAAATCGTACTCCGCTCTGCTAAGCTTTTAGGGATTGGCATCGAGCAAACCGGCGCGGAAGAAATTGCTCGCCGGTCGCGTGGCACCCCACGTATTGCCAACCGTTTATTACGCCGGGCACGTGATTTTGCCCAGGTTGGAGGTTCAAATTCAATCAGTCAGGAAATTGCACATTCCACCCTACTGGCGTTGGAAATTGATGAATACGGTTTGGATGATATGGATAAGCGCTTGATTTCAACCTTGATAGAAAAGTATAAAGGCGGGCCGGTTGGCATTTCAAATCTTTCGGTGGCCATTGGCGAAGAACAGGATACCATCCAGGAAGTCTATGAGCCATACTTAATTCAGGAAGGTTACATTTTCAGAACGCCACGCGGCAGAATGGCCACTGATCTGGCTTACGAACGTTTTGGGTTTGTTAAATCGCCTAAAAACGATGAATCAAATTTATTCAATCAACCCTGAATTTTAGCTTTTGTTACCGGATAAATTTTTTTAGTTTTTTTCATGTTAGGGTTATGGTTATTTTTTTAATGCCAAAAGTTTTGACAACATTACTTAGTGCGTATCACGATTAAACGGGCTAACATGGTTAAGCTTAGCTATTTCTATCTATTATTAGTCATAGGTTTTGGGTTTAATACACCTCTTAATGCACAATCAACTGATCCAACGCCTGCAGAGCAAAAAAAAGCCACCCAACATTTGGTAAATGGCGCTTTGTTTGAGGCAAAAGATCAATTTTCTCAAGCCATACTGGAATATGAGGAAGCGTTGAAATATGTGCCAAATGCTGCTGCTATTCATTTTTCAATCGCCAAATCGTATCGAAACTTAGATCAAACTAAAACAGCTATTGCGCCTGCAATCAGAGCGGTCGAATTGGATTCAACCAACAAATGGTATTTGGAGCTTTTAGGAAGACTTTATTTTGAAGAGCGCGACTTCGAAAACGCAGCGATCCAGTTTAATCGCATATGGCATTTGTTTCCCGGAAATTATAACGCGCTATACTATATGGCCGCGTCTTATGCCGCTTCAAATAAACCCGAGCGTGCGTTACCTGTTTATCAGCAAATGATAAATCAATTTGGTTTTGATTTTGATGTCTTATCCCAAAAATTTATTGTCCATGTTCAGCTTAAGCAATACCACGCGGCAATCAGTACATTGGAAGATATGATTATTATGTCGCCAAATAATGTTGAGCTCTATCGAACATTGGGTGACATGCGAATTAAGGTTAAGCGTTATAAAGATGCCATCAGGGCTTACCGGGATGCCTTATCTATTGATCCTAACGATTTAAAATCGCAACTTTCGCTGGCCGAAGCTTATTTAAAATTCAATGATATTCCCAAATTCAGGCAAGCTATTTTAGCATTGTTTGAAAACAAAACTCTTGAAGTGGATGATAAAATCGGCATAGCGGAGCTTTATTTTAGGCGTATTGGTTCGGATAGCACCATGATCAAACCCACCATGGTGATTTTAAATGAAATCCAAAAAAACTATCCCAAAGAATGGAAAATTCACCTTTTCAAAGGCATTATTCACCTCGGCCAGCAGCAACACATCAAAGCTATTGAAGACTTTAAAAATGTCACCCAACTGGCGCCTGAAAATGATTTCGGATGGGAAAATTTAGCTGTAGGGTACCTGAGCGTTGAAAACTACAAATCGGCTGCAAAAACATTAAAGACAGCGTTAACCCACATTAAAGAACCAAAGTTCAGGCTGTTGCTTTTGCTCGGCATTGCACTAAATCAAAACCTGAACGACTCCGAAGCCATTTATTACCTTGAAAAAGCATTGGCTTCCGATACCCTGAATACTTTGGATGTCACTTCAAAAATTCAGGCGCTAAGCACGTTGGCCATTTCTTACGATCGCCAAAAACGCTATACCGAAAGTATTAACAGTTATGAGCAAGCGCTTATCCTTGCGCCAAATAACCCGCTTATTTTAAATAACCTGGCTTATAGTTTATCCGAACAAAATCTTCAGCTTGAACGCTGCCTGGAAATGGCCAAATCAGCCGTTGAACAAGAGCCTGATAATGGCGCATATCTTGATACTATGGGTTGGATCTATTACAAACTTGGAAAATATGAAGAAGCCCGCATTTGGATTCAAAAAGCGTTATCGGTTGGCCGTATCAGTCCGGTAGTCGAGGAGCACCTTGGGGATGTCTATTTTAAACTGGGCGATATGGAAAAAGCCAAGTACCATTGGACAAATGCCCTAAAGAGAGATCAAAACAACATTTCGCTTCAGCAAAAGGTTAATGAATACTTCCCCGAAACCAAGTAGTGTTTTCAAAATCCCTTTTGAATTTCTTCCTGATCGCAAAGCACGCTATTTAAATAATTAAAGGTTAAATGCTTTGGTCTTAAGGGTAGATTGTTAATCTCTATCACCGTTTCCGGGTCTTTGATCCAGCTTCTAAATCGTAAGAACTGGTTGTTGCCAAAACTGATCTGCATTGGCACCATCATTTTAAACGCTTTGTTGCCTTGAGTCTTTTGAACCACCACAATCTTTAAGTCGTAGGTGTTTTCAAGGCCTTTACGGTAGGTGTAATAATACTGGTATTTGGGTATGTCCGTACCGACAACCCATTGATCAAAAAACCAATCCAAATCCTGTTTGGTGTAGGTTTCAACAAATTCCTGAAAATTCAAAGTACTAACCTCTTTGCCTTGGTAGGTTTTATAGTATGCCTTAAGCATATTTTGAAACCGACTATCGTCCAGATTTTCCAAATCTTTCATCATGTTTCGAAGCATATGTAACACCCATGCCCCCTTTTTATAGACAATCAACTCAAAATCCTCCCGATTGTGCACTTCAGCCAACCTGTTGCCTAACCACAATGATTTTAACGTTTTGTTAGATTTAATCAACCGTTGCTCTTCTTTAATAAGCTGATCTTTCCATGATATTAATATTTGATCAGTTGCTTCAGGATCTTTTTCAATAGTTTCCAGATACATTAGAGCGGAATACTCGGCAAACGATTCAGCCAACCAGCGATCATGATAGGTTTTGTATTTTAAACCAACACCCCACCACAAATGCGCTATTTCATGAGCGATAAAAATTTCATTCCAGGGGTGTTTGTAGTCATCAAAAACTTTTGTTGTTAGGTTGATATGGCCATCGTACGTTTCACCGTGCAAAAACGGGATTTCAGTCACCCAAAGTTTATCGTATGAAAGCTTTCCAAAAATGGTTTGAAACAACAAATAACTCTGAGCAACATCTTTTCCAACATTTTGAATTTTCTTGCCCGAGTGTGTTGCATGGTATTGCCAGATATGGAAATCCGGTAATCGCTCGTCCTGGATATGAAGTTCTCTGAAATCCCCTAAACTAAAATAAATTTTATTCGATGGCTGTTCCGATACCCATCGGGTTTTGTGCATACCATTCACCAGAGCATCCTCAACCTTAGTCCCTATTGAAGAAAGCCTTAGATCCCTCGGTGAAAAGAATGTTAAATCGTAACGGACATTATCATTGCCATCCAATTGAGGATACCATATCGATTCGGGATTCAAAACCAACCGACCAGCAATTTCTATAAGGGGTGAACCCGAATACTCAATGTCGTACTCCAAAAGCTCGCCGGGTTTGGCATAATCATCGCAATGAATCCACAAGTACGGGGTTCCTTCAGGTTTGATAAAATTCACCGGGCCATATCCTTTGCGTTCAACGTGGAAAACTTTAAATGACTTATCAAGTTTTATGTAAATCCAATGTTGAGGATGCTTAATTTTCATGCCAACCGTTGAACTGGCAATAAACTCATTATCCCAATCTATCTTAGCTGTAAGTTTTATCTGATGAATTTCATTTTTTGAAGTCTGTAGCCTTAAGAGTTTTTCAGAAGAATTTTCAAGTGATGACTCGGATATAATTTGTTTTGTGTTATTGTTTTTGATTCTGAAAAGTTTAACCTGTTCTTTTTCAAAAGGATTGAGCTCATAGACCACCCTGCCAAAATTATGGGTATTGATCTGTGCGCAGAACAAACCGTTATTATGGCCTTCCAATAACGTTTTAATAATATCTACGCCTAAGTATTGGCCTTCTTCATCAAGAATGTATTCCAGAAAATCATGGATATATCTATTGACATAATTCGGGGTGAAATTTTTTTCAAGATGAATACCTTGATCTCTTAGTTCCTCCAATAACTCATCAGCAAATATTACAAACGCGATGTTAAAGGTGTCGTAGAAAATTGTGGAATCAAACTCATGCCTGAGTTGATTTTTTTCCAGCTCAGCTTTTGGCGAAAAGGTTACGTTTCCATTTCCAATAAATAATGCCGCTGAAAGCTTATTGTGAATGGGCTGGCAAAAATAAAAATACCCATCTTTGAATGTTAAAACCGTTGAAGGGCGTTTTAACTCAAAATAGTCTACATATGCATTTTTGGATTTATCGGGCTGGAGATTAATCAAGCGATTATACACTTGATTGATTGTTGCCGGACTGCTAAGATCAGTAGCTAGAGCGCTTTTAGTACTCATTAACTGCAATGAGCATAACATGTATAAGCAGCAGAATCTTGATAGTGAAGCGACTCGTACAGACATGCTTTCATGGTTTTTAGGTTACCGATCAAGACCTTTCAAGTCAATTTAACAATAATGTAATATAGAACGAATTTAACAAATATTTGATTCTGTAAATATCGATTTTATTTGAAGTTAATCGAAAGTTTATCGGTGTTTATCGCATCCAACCTTAATGGGTTTATAACAATCCTGGGGTTGTTCAGCTTTATTTCTGAAATAAACGCTAAAAAAATGTGCGACGTTTTTTAAGTCGTTGTGGAATTTTTAGGCGAAACATTTTGCATCCAAAACTCAAGTCTGATTGGTTTTACAATTTCTGAGCATGCCTTTCTTTGAAATAGTCTAAGGCTTTAAGCACAAAACGCGAATAAGCGCCCGCTTGCCCGCCACCCATTTCAATGGCAACATCGATGGTTTCATATATCTCTTCATCGCTTGCGCCGGCTTTGATAGCTTGGCCCAAATGCCACTCCATACATGGTTCGCATTTTGTGACTATTGAAATCGAAAGCGCCATAAGCTCTTTTGTTTTTTTGGTTAACGCGCCATCCTGAAACGCTTTTTCTTCCAAATCCAGAAACGACCGATATGTCTTCACATTTTCCAAAAAACGTTTATGTAATTTTTTCCTGTCCTCAATACTTTGATCAATTTTTTTGACATTCAAATCGTCCATTGTTTTCCTCCGATCGTTTTATTCTTTTTTTGCCGTTATGGTTTTTCAACAATATATGCTTTGGCAATAAAAAATTTTCCTATAGCCTATCCATAGAGACCTGAACTCATAATAATGAGATGGTCACATATTATGGCAGCTGGCAAATTTCAATCCGAATATAATTTCAGGGGGTGATTCCAACCGGAGTCTTCAGCTTGAATGTCGTAATGGCCATTGCACTCGACGCATACCTATGAAGGTGATAATCAATATAAATGAAAAAAGCCCACGAAATCTTCGCGGGCTTCTTTTAAATCCGATGTTTGCAGGAAATGTACCGATCAAACCTGAGGCTTGTAACTGCGCAAAGCCTTCATGTACTGAGCGCGTTCAAAAGCGCTTGGATCGGCAACGTTTCTTTGGCTCATGCTTCCACGCATTTGCTGAACGGACTCATATTCATGCACTTCCATCCATTCTTTCATTTCTTGCTCAATAAATTTAATGTGGCCTATGCCGTTTCGTAAAAGCGCAGAGCACAGCATGGTTACATTAGCGCCGGCCATGAGCATTTTTAGCACATCCGAGGCTTGATGAATACCGCTGGTTGCCGCCAAATCGGCCTCAACCCGACTATATAATATAGCCACCCAACGCAACGGCAAACGACGTGCATGCGAAGTGCTTAAAACTACATTCGGAACAACTTCCAATTCTTCAAGGTCAATATCCGGTTGATAAAAACGGTTAAATAACACCAATCCGTTAGCACCTGCATCAACCAAATGGTTTGCAAAATTAGCCAGATTACTGAAATACGGACTTAACTTAATGGCAACCGGTACTTTAACTGTAGATTTCAAACATTTTAAAATATTGATGTAATTGCGCTCAATATCTGTTGATGACGTATCTAACTCAGTTGGTATGGAATAAATATTAAGTTCAATGGCATCAGCGCCGGCTTCTTCCATGAGCTTGGCGTAATTGATCCAGTCACCAACATCTGAACCATTGATACTGGCAATCACAGGAATATCTACCGCTTCCTTTGCATTTCGGATATGATTTAAATATTCATTTGGACCAAGGTGAAATTCAGAAGGCTCGGGAAAATAGGTGATGGATTCGGCATAGCTTTCTGTGCCTTGCGTTAAATGGTGATGAAGCTCTTGCTGTTCATTACGAATTTGCTCTTCAAAAAGCGAATAAAGCACGACAGCTGATGCCCCGGAATCTTCCATACGTTTGATATTGGAGATTTCTTCAGATAAAGGCGATGCGGAAACAACCAGAGGTGATTTCAAGTCAAGCCCAAGATAGCTTGTGCTGAGATTCATGATTTAATTCCTTTCAAAAAATTACAGAATTACATATTTCAATCGAGCTTGAAAAATTCTAGCGCCACTCGCTAACAAATGGCGCCAGATTTACAAGCTAAAACTTCATTTTGCTTAACTAAAGATTACTTGTTTTTAGAAAGCGCTTCTTTTAAATCAACCTCGCTGTTTGCCGTGCCATTCAATTCGTAATGGCGATCAGCCAGGTACTTGTAAGTTTGATATCGTCGAATTGCATCCTGCTGTGCTTTTGCATACAAAAACTTCGCTTCTTCAGGATGTGTATTCTTTAACATTTTGAATCGATTTTCCATATCCAGATAGTGAGAAACCGGAATCTTTGGCGCTTTTGAATCCAACTGCAATGGATTTTCACCTCTCAGCAATCGATCAGGATTGTAACGATAAAGCATCCATTGGGCGGATTCAACGGCGGCTTTCTGATTCTTCATACCCGTTGTCATATTAATTCCGTGCGCCACGCAATGGCTGTAAGCAATAATTAACGATGGGCCGTCAAACGCTTCAGCTTCAATAATGGCTTTTAACGTTTGCTCGTCTCTAGCTCCCATAGCCACGCTTGCCACATAACAAGTGCCATATGTCATTGCGATTAGCCCTAAATCCTTCTTTTCCACAGGCCGTCCTGCGGCTGCAAATTTAGCGACAGCTCCCAACGGTGTCGCTTTAGAAGCCTGACCACCCGTATTTGAATAGACTTCGGTATCTAAAACCAATAAATTGACATTTCTACCGCTAGCCACAACGTGATCAACGCCGCTATAACCGATATCATACGCCCAGCCATCGCCTCCAAATCCCCAAACGCTCTTTTTAGCAAGCATATCGGCAACCATTTCCAGAGAGCGGGCTTCCTGAGAATGAATATGTTTAAGTTTCTCTTTTAATATTTCAATGCGTTCGCGCTGATCAAAAATATCGGGTTCGGTGTGTTGTTCAGCGTTAATGATTGCCGACGCCAGATCATCCCCAATATCTCCCGCTAATTTCTTAACCAGTTCAGCGGCATATTCTTGTTGCTTATCGATGGACACTCTAAACCCTAAAGCAAATTCCGCTGTGTCTTCAAAAAGCGAGTTCGACCATGTTGGCCCTCTTCCTTCCGGATTTACCGCAAAAGGCGTTGTTGGAAGATTTCCGCCAAAGATTGAAGAACAACCCGTTGCATTTCCAATCACCAACCGATCGCCGAACAACTGAGAGACCATTTTCACATATGGTGTTTCTCCGCATCCTGAACAAGCGCCGGAGAACTCAAATAGCGGTTGTTGAATTTGTTGATGCTTAATAGAATCAATTTTTATTTTGCGACGATCGTACTCAGGAAGCGACAAGAAGAACTTCCAATTTTCTTTTTCTTGCGCATGAATGGGTTTTACCTCTTCCATATTGATCGCTTTCAACCGGGTTTCCTGCTTATTTTTGGCCGGGCACATATCCACGCATATCTCGCATCCGGTGCAATCTTCAACCGATACCTGAATGGTAAAGTTATGATTGTCCGCTTTCCATGATTTATCTTTTCCTTCAATGGATTTGAACGTTTCCGGCGCATCTTTCAGCAACTCTTTATCATAAACTTTAACCCGAATGACACCGTGAGGACAAACCATTGCGCACTTGCCACACTGAATGCATACATCGGGATCCCAAACCGGAACCGTTTCAGAAAGGTTGCGTTTCTCATACTGTGCGGTTGCCGTTGGATAAGTTCCATCGTCAGGTAAAACGCTTACCGGAAGATCATCGCCCTGACCGGCAATAATCGTTCCTAACACATTGCGAACAAACTCAGGCGCATCCCCAGAAATCAATGGGTTTAGCTCAATTGTGCTTGTAACTTTTTCAGGAATTTTAACTTCTTGTAGGTGCGAAAGTGCATTTTCAACCGCCTTGATGTTCATATTAACAATCTCATCGCCTTTTTTTCCATAGGTTTCTCGGATTGAATCTTTAATTTTTTCAATGGCTTCATCTCGCGGCAACACACCCGATATTCCAAAGAAACATACCTGCATCACAGTGTTGATACGACGTCCCATGCCGCTGGCTGTAGCCACTTCATAGCCGTCTATAACATACATTTTCACTTTTTTCTTAATCAGGTTTTCCTGCGCCACTCGCGGTAAATTATCCCAAACCTTATCGGCTGAGTAGTGGGTATTTACCAAAAATGTCCCACCCTCTTTTATGTTTTTAAGAATATCGAAGTTCTGCAAAAAGAGCCACTGATGACAGCCAATAAAGTTAGCTTCCGATACAAGATAGGTAGAGCGAATTGGCTCAGGCCCAAATCTAAGGTGAGATGCCGTCATTTTGCCGGCTTTCTTTGAATCATAAACAAAGTATCCCTGAGCAAAGTTATCGGTGTTTTCGCCGATAATTTTAATCGAGTTCTTATTGGCGCCAACCGTGCCATCAGAACCGAGTCCATAGAAGAGACCGCGGAATACATGCTCAGGCTCAATAGAAAAGCTTGGATCAAAGTCCAAACTGGTGTGGCTTAAGTCGTCGTGAATGCCTATTGTAAAATGAGTTTTTGGATTTTCTTTGGAAAGATTATCAAAAACAGCTTTTACCATTGACGGCGTAAATTCTTTTGAAGACAGGCCATATCTACCGCCAATTACTTTTGGCATGCTTTTAAACTTGCCAAAACCGTTTGCAATCGCCTCATTCAAGGCCGTTACGCAATCTACGTAAAGCGGCTCTCCGGTGCTGCCCGGCTCTTTAAGACGATCCAAAACAGCAATTTCTTTAACGGTTTCCGGAAACGCTTCCGCGAAAAACTTTGCGCTAAATGGACGGTACATTCTAACCTTTAAAACGCCGACTTTTTCATTCTGAGCATTGAGGTAATCAACGGTTTCAACGGTTGTTTCTACGCCGGAACCCATTTGCACAATAACTCGCTCTGCATCGGGAGCGCCATAATATTCATACAAGCTGTATTTACGACCGGTTAATTCGGCAAATTTATCAAACAAGCGTTGCGTAATAACCGGACAGGCTTCATAATACGGATTTACCGTTTCACGAGCCTGGAAATACACATCCGGGTTTTGTGAAGTTCCGCGCAAGACCGGACTATCAGGTGTCATGCGGCGAGCACGATGAGCCCTTACTTGGTTTTCATCAATCATGGCTCGGATTTCTTCATCCGTTAGCACTTCTATTTTAGAAACCTCATGAGAGGTTCGGAATCCATCAAAAAAGTGTAGGAAAGGAATACGAGATTCTAACGTGGCCGCTTGTGAAATTAATGCAAAGTCCATTGCTTCTTGCACGGAGCATGAACCTAGAAGGGCGAAACCAGTTGAGCGAACGCTCATCACATCGCTATGGTCGCCAAAAATAGACAATCCCTGCGCGGCAAGCGATCTGGCCGACACGTGAATAACGGTTGGCGAAAGCTCGCCAGCCAGTTTGTACATAGTTGGTATCATTAGCAACAAACCCTGAGAAGCGGTAAAAGTTGTTGTCAATGCGCCAGTTTGAGCCGCGCCATGCAACGTAGCTGCCGCTCCGCCTTCGTGCTGAAGCTCAATAATAGATGGAATGCTTCCCCAAATATTTGGTTTGCTTTCGGCAGCCCAGCTATCTGAAATTTCACCCATCGGTGAAGCAGGAGTAATCGGGTAAATTGCAATCACCTCATTTGTTCGATATGCAACATGAGTTACTGCATCATTACCATCCATTGTTTTATATAAACGTTTCATATATGATACTTCCCTTCCACTAATTGTTAAAAAAAAACACATTTGACAAGAAATCAAACGTGCCTTTGATTTACCTTTGTTGAAAATAAATGAATTAAAAGTCTATACCGATCAAAAAACAGAGATTCGTTAAAATCGCTTTGATATACTTCAATGAGAAGGATTATGTCAAAAAATATGCTGTAATTGAGGATTTCTCTACATCAGCCATAAAACCACCTATCAAAATGTCCCAATACATACTAACCTAGAAATGCTAAATTTGGTGTTTTCGTTAAGCTAAATCATACCATTTGTGACCAAATAGTACGTTAAGATAATATAACTTGTTTAATTTAATAAACTTTTTTAGTCGAGAATTTTACACATAATGCAATGAAAAAAAAAGCATTTAGAGATTTTTTTTGAAGTTTTCCGAATGATTTTAAACCCCGCGCTGAGCGTTTGGCCAAAGCGCTCTATGAAGTTGTATTTGTAACTTCACATCAAGACCGTCTTTTAATATCCATTCGGCTAGTTTTCGCGGCGAAAGTTTTGGACTGGCCGGCGAAAAAAATACAGGCAATTGTGAAGTTAAACGGTGCTTTTCGATAAATGCTTTAGCCCACTCATAATCTTCCCTCGAGCATAAAACAATTTTAAACTCGGTTTTGCATTGTCCTTTTTTTGCCTCCGATAAAGCCAGTTCAATATTTTGGAGGTCATTATGCTCTGCCATTCCCGAATTGGGCGTCTTTATATCAATGATTTTATGAACCCGGCGATCAACCCTGCGAACATTAACCTGTCCGCCAGTTTCCAGCATCACGTCGTAGCTTTTGTCACAAAGCTTGGTCATAAAGGCGAAGATCGGTTCTTGAAGAAGTGGCTCTCCACCCGTAATTTCAACCAATTGGCATGGGTATTGTTTGATCTCGGTTAAAATGTCCGTGAGGGATTTGGCCGTACCTTCGTCAAAGGCATAATCGGTATCGCAATATGAGCACCGCAAGTCGCATCCCGTTAATCGAATGAATATGCACGGTTTCCCTGCCCTTGAGCCTTCACCCTGAATGGAGTAAAATATTTCGTTGACGGTTAAATAACGCGCTTCTTTTTCTGACATAACAGAGCAATAAGTAACTTAAGGTTTTAGCACATGTGTATTGCAAACCCCATTATTTAATTAAATTTTCGAAGAATTCAGTCCGGTTAGTTAGAAATTGTATTGAGATGGGGTGATTTTATGAGTCTAAGACTTCTACGTTACTGCCTCACAAGCTTATTTTACTTTTCTGAAAAGAAACACTAAATTATGCGATTGTTACCCCTAATTACAACCTTTAACCCTCAATTCATTGTTTGGATGATCCTGGAGTTTCGCAATATCAAAGACCAGTTGTGGGTCATACGAATGCTTTAAAGATGGAATGTACGACATTCGTATACCCATTAGTTATGACTACGCCTCACACTTCACAACCGCGTTCAAAAGACGATTTGGAATCACCCCCAAAGCATTTAAGAAAAAGAGTTAACATTTCAATCCTTCAAAATCACTTTTATTTTCCCACTTGATTTTCACATATTCACTACTCATGATACCTTAGATTCTAGCCACTGCTCTTATGTTCTACATTGTTGTAGCCCTTTTATCAGCCATGTTTTTTGGCGCGTCCACGCCACTCTGCAAAAGCCTTCTGGATAGTATTCCTCCGTTTAAGCTGGCTGGCTTACTCTACCTTGGCGCCTCGCTCGCCACCCTACCGTTTATGCTGCGGGAAAGCTCCGGCGTTGATCTGCACCGCATGGGCAAAATAAACAGTTCGCGCTTGCTGGGCGCAATTGCATTCGGCGGCATTTTTGGCCCGGTACTGCTTCTTATGGGATTGGAAAAAGCTTCGGCAGCCTCCGTTTCGCTCTGGCTTAATCTGGAACTGGTAGCTACCGCGCTATTGGGGGTTTTGTTTTTTAAAGATCATCTTGGCCGGTATGGCTGGATCGGCGTAGTTGGCGCACTCTTGGCTTCGCTCCTGCTTACCTGGCATGAAGGCACCATTGGCGTTGTGGCATTGATTTTTATTGGACTGGCCTGCATAGCATGGGGATTGGACAACCACCTCACTGCGCTCATCGATGGCATTACCCCTACCCAAAGCACCTTCTGGAAAGGCCTCATTGCCGGCAGCACCAATTTCTTAATTGGTATGATTTTAGAACCGGGCATTGAAGCGCCCTATACCATAGGTTTAGCCTTGATTGTGGGAGTGTTTTCGTATGGGTTGAGCATTACCCTGTATATCACAGCGGCTCAAAACATCGGCGCTACGCGAAGCCAGATGATTTTTGGCAGTGCCCCGTTTTTTGGCGTAGCTCTCTCATCACTGTTTCTGGGTGAATCGCTCTCCCCGGCCCAGTTCATTGCCAGCACTCTGCTTATCGCTTCATTGGTGGTGCTTTTTATGGAACAGCACATGCATGAGCACACCCACGAAACACTTTCACACAAACACCTGCACAACCACGATGCGCATCACAAACATAGCCACGATCAGGGCAAGGTATCCGAAACCGTCCATAGTCATTGGCATACCCATGATGAAGCGAGGCACACGCATCCGCATTGGCCCGATATTCATCACCGGCACACGCATTCCTAAGCAAATATTGAATAAGTTATGCCGGGTCTGATCCGACATCCAAAAACAAACATGTTATTCTTTAAGGATTGCATTCTGCTACGGAATAACAATTTATATCAAGCTAATGGGCATTGAGTCCAAAAACTGATATAATTATTACGCATACTTTACTACATTAAAAGACATTAAATTGAGTAACTCGCATTAGTAACAATCATGACTTGCAGATTGGAGTAGTAAATGAATAATCTTTAATCTTCATGACGATGAACAAAACCCTTATCTCATGTTTGTTTTTACTGCTGATAGTCATTTCTCGCCCGTTATATTCCCAATCACTTTATAACCTTGGTTTTGAACTTCAGGGTGAAACGAAATTCAACTGGTGGTTTAATAGTGATGATGACGATAGCGAGGAATACACAGGCCATGCCATTGATTACCACAGCGAAGGTCTGCAAACATGGCAAGTTTCCGGCGCCATCACCTGGGATGAAGACCCATTATTTGGCGGCAGTATCGAGCGCCCGTTTGATGATTCACCCGAGCAACGTGAGATCATAAAAAAAACCACAGAGTCCCAATTTTCGCTGAACCGGTATTTGATTTTTCTTCAACTTCCCTTTTTGCGCGACTTCTCAGATGCACCACTGATTAGATTTTTATCTCAAGTCAGGGTAGATTATACCCGACGCCAGTTTTATGGCCGGGGTGAAGCTGTGGAATCGGCGGTATATGTTCCACGAGAAGGCGAGGCTTTGTTACTTTCGGCGCAAGATGAATTCAGTTATAAAACCACGTTTCAGGATTGGACGATTTCTTTGCTCAAAACCGGCCACTTCAGGTTTGGGGTTTACCGATCTCAAATCAATAAGCCGTTTGAGACAAACTCCGAGGTTCCCTTCGAAGGAACAGGCCTCAATGCCTTGGTTATGGAAACCAAATTAACATCCTATGGCCTGTTTGCAGATGTTAAAAGCCGCACCATACACTCTATGATAAAACTGGGCACGGTTGATTTTGAATCCATGGCCTCAACCAAAGAATACGATCCGGCCATTTTCAATGAATCCGGCATTGATCTTCAGATTTTTTTGAACATCACTACGCCTTTTACCGTGTTTCGGGGTCCAAGCCTTCCACAAAACGGTTTCTTTATTACCCCACATTTTGGGTTTGAGTTCCGGGCTGATTTTATCGATAAAACGGATGAGAAAGGAAATGATATTGGCGAACTCTCGATGGACATCATCCTGATGACAGGGCTCAACGTGGAATGGTATTTTCATTGAACCAAACGCTCATGACCTTTTTGGTCTTAACCTTCCCAAAGTCACATCGGATCATTGTAAAAGATAAACCGCTACGTTTTTTATTTCTTCAATGATGATTTACTTTGTGGATACTGATAACTGGAAATGTGTAAACAACCTGTAGTATGCCTGCAGTTAATACGAAAAAGCTCTACACCATTGCCTTTGCCCTGGCACTCTTTACCATTATCTATAATCTTGCCGAAGGCATGATTTCCACCTATTTCGGTTTTGAAGACGAAAGCCTGGCTTTGTTTGGCTTTGGCACGGATAGCTTTATTGAAGTGATCTCTGGCCTTGGTATTGCTCATATGGTTATCCGTATCCAGAAAAATCCCGGCAGTCCCAAAGACCGGTTTGAGCGCACTGCCCTGCGCATTACTGGCGTGGCTTTCTATGCCTTGGTTATCGGGCTTGTTTCTACCGGTATTTTTAATATTTGGATCGGGCACAAACCTGTAACCACATTTTGGGGCATTGTGGTTTCTGTGATCTCAATTCTCGTGATGTGGCTGTTGGTGTTATGGAAACGAAAGGTAGGGCGCTCACTCAATTCCGACCCCATACTGGCCGATGCCAATTGCACGATGGTGTGCGTGTACATGTCGGTGATTTTGCTCCTTAGCAGTTCCATTTACGAACTCACTGAGCTGGCTTACATTGATAGCATTGGCTCCATTGGCCTCGGTTACTTTGCGTTTAGCGAAGGCCGGGAATGTTTTGAAAAAGCCAATAGTGACAAATACTGCTGTTCCTGTGAATGCGCATCGTAATTTTTAGGGATTAATTTTTTCCCAAATCTTTCAGGATTTTTGCCATGAAGGATCACTTATTGATCAAATAAAAATTTCAAAATTATTTGATTTTTAATAAATTCTAAAGTATTCCCTAACTTTTCCATAGCAGTACGATTATTAGTTTCTTTTACATTTGTAATCATATCTCCAACAATAAAAATCCCCCTTTAAAGTAAACTTCACTTTATGGGTATATGAAAGGGCATTTATCATGAGTCAACTTCTTGTTGTTTTTCTGAATAACACAAATGGCGCTATTTCTTTTGTAAACCAAGAAACCGAAAGTGATAATCAAAATTTAGATCCTTCAGAGATGTTCAGGACTCAAAATCATTTTAACATACCTGACTGCTCAAGTCAAAAGTACTTTGCAGAACATCACATGGAAGTACGTGATGGAGCTGGCAACGTTTTATTTAGTTTTTGGGATAATGATCATGAAGACTACAAATTAATGTGCTGTATTAAAAACGATTATACGGCTGCAAAAGATATGCTAGGGTACAATGACGGCGGAAATAACGCAACGGTTGGAATTGTTGTATCCGGTAGTCCTGGGAACTATTCGATTATGTCTCATAAAGTATTAAATAATGTGTAGCGTCTTATATCCAACATCGTAATTTCCAGGCTTACTTTTAAAATGAGAGGCCGTCTCAAAAGAGTATTTTTTGAGGCGGCTGTTTTATTTGTATCGCGGTGTTAGATTAAACATGGTGATTTTGATTTAAAGCCTTTTCTCTAAGTTTACTTCTAAAATTTGCTGCTTGATTTGCCTTGTTGCTATTTCAGGATTTTGGCGCAACAAATTACTGAAACGACCGCTGCGCTATCCTCACCTTCCCGCATTAATATGACTCAATTCAAGAGTTCTTCGGGTAATCTTGCTCAAGTTTATGAGACACCATACTTTATGCTTGAATATGAAGCGCTGGAATACGGAGATTAGCATCTTTTAATAATGGAATTAGGCCATGACTATGCATATACAACTGGTGTATGAATGATCATTAAAGTTTCTTTGCTTTCCAGAACATTATAGCGTATAATATTACGTACTAAAAACGATACAATTAATGGGCAATAAAATGAAACAAATTGATTTTGAAAATGATATCAAACCCCTATCTGAATTTAGAGCTAATGCCGCCAACCTTGTAAAGCAAATCAAAGACACAAAACGCCCTTTGATTCTTACTCAACATGGTAAGAGCGCCGCAGTTTTAGTCGATGTTGCTGCTTATCAGGCATTAGTTGACAAACTAGAACTTTTAGAGGAAGTACAGTTAGCAGAAAGGCAAATATCTGAAGGAAAATTCTGGTCAGATGACGACGTAAAAAAACGATTAGAGGACAGATATAAAAATTGAAATTAATCTGGACAGAATTGGCAGTGGCAAAGCTGGAAGAATTTGCCGACTATATTGCATTAGATAAACCAATGGCTGCATTGAATTGGGTAGAAACAATGCAAAACTCAGTTAACAAATTAAAAAAATTCCCAAAGTCAGGGCGTCAAGTTCCTGAAATTAATAGGGTAGATATTAGAGAGTTAATCGAAGGAAATTATCGAATCATTTATCGCACAGAATCGAATCGTATTTCCATTCTTACTATCAGACATACTAAGCAGCCTTTAACTCCATCAGATGTGTTTTAAAAAGAAATGAACCCCGTTTCAAACAAGGGTATCAGATGGACCCGATCTGGTATCCAGAAGCATAATTATTAGACCATTCAGAGGATAAGGCCTGCACAGGAACGACAATTCGTAGCAACCTTATGGGCATTGAACCCTAAAGCAGAATCAATGTTAAGAGATTGTGAAACTGATTTAAATCCCTTGTTGAGGTTATCGTGAGCTCTAAAGATAGGACTCACAGTGCATTGAAGTTTTTTTTTAGCATGGCTGTATATGATTGGGAAGAATTTGAAATACAGCAAGCGGTAGAAACTCCTTTTTGAATTTTAACCAATGCTTCTTAAAATGAAGCGTTCGCTTTTTTGGAGCTAACCCTAATTCATAAAAATTATAAATGTCACCTCCAACCTTCCCTTAGAAATTAAAAAAGAGATTTATTATGAAAAATTCAATTTACTATTACTGTTCTGTTCTGTTTTTAGCTTTTATTTTTTCAAACAGTTCTTTTGCACAAGAAAATACATCTCAAATACAATATAGTATATACGGTGGGGCTGCATTACCGCAAGGTGATTTTAGTAGTACTTCTGTAAAAAAAGCTGGATTTGCAAATACTGGTTTTTGTGCAATGATAGAAAGTTCAAATATTTTGAGCGAAAGTATGAACTGGATTTCATCTTTTTCCTTAGCAGTCAATAGTGTAGATGAAGTTTCTATGGAAAATCAATTATCAGGAATTACTGTCACAACAGGTAATTATCTTACATCATGGATAATGACTGGAATAGGATTCCAAACAATTGCGTCACCAACCGTAAAAATTTATAGTTTGGGGCAAATAGGATTATTATTATCAAAACTTCCAGACATAACCTTTTCTTCTGGCGGTCAATCAATAACTCAAACTACAAATACTGGAACAGCATTTGCCTATGGTTTTGGCGCTGGTGTTATTACTAAATAAAATGAATTTAGGCATCAGGTATTATAGCGGCGAACCAGAATATGAGCAGACAGCACAGTATATGGGAGTTACTGGTACAGCAAAAGTTAAATTGCCTGCAACAATTTTACAATTGATGTTTGGTATTAATTTATAGAAATTTAACCATATCTGTTTGCTAACAAATAGAACCACCTGACCGCAATTGTGTTGTTGCTCTAAAATGAACTGGTTAAGCTGATAGTTATACGACAAATCCTTCACCACCTACAAAATCATTTCATATGAATCAATCCAAGAGTTCTTCGGGTAATTTTGCTGCATTTTATAAGACCAAGTACTTTATGCCTGACTATAAACCGGGGGAATACGGAGATTGGCGTCTTTCAATAATGGGATTAGGCCATGACTATGGATATACAACTGGTGTATGGATGGTTGTTAATGTGCCAATTCTTTCGAGACGAAATAAGAACCTTAAGCATAAGTGGGAGAGTTGGATGTCTCTAACCCCTCATGAAATAGAAAGCCAGGAGCTGGGCGTAAAATATGGTTTTGGTCATGTTGTTGTTATGGGGCTTGGGCTTGGATGGCTTGCGGCAAATGCTGCCTTGAATCCTAAAGTTACCAAGGTGACTATTATTGAACTTGATCCTTCTGTTATAGAGCTGTTCAATAACTTGGGTTCTCTTAAAGGGCTTTCAGATGATATAAGAAACAAAATTACAATCGTTTGTGCAGATGCTCTAAAATGGAAGTCTGATATAAAAGTGGATTTCCTTTATGTTGATATATGGAAAAATCTGAATGAACAATCTGCTTTAAATGATGTGCGTATTATTCAAAACAATCTTAATGCGACTGTAATTTACTATTGGGGCCAAGAATTGACAATTTACGACGAAGTGAAAAATCACAATGACATCAAAAAGATTTCTTATAAGACGATTGACCATATCGTAAATAAAAAATTTAATCTGCCGTTACTCATCCCTAAAGACATGGATTATCCTGAAATGATTGAAAAAGTTGTTGAGAATCGCAAGAAGAGAGGATTAAAAACCTAAAATTGCATAAAAAAGCATTGAATAGGAATAGGAATAGGATGAACCTATTGCCGTGCCTCTCAAGCTGAGCGTTAAATCTGCAGTCCCCAATGATTTACCAAAAAACTCATGCGCAACAAAGAAGCTCGTGAAGTGATTTTGCAGATGAAAGCCGTATTCAGAAAACACCGTGCAAATTTAAGCGGCATCTCCATCATTGCTAAAAAACCGCAATAAGTTACTATGCTGATCCGAGGCCTTGGCATATTTAGTCATTTGATTTCCTGAATACATAAACCGCACCGGAATTGACTTCTTTTTTAAACACGGTCTTTTGGAAATCAGCATACATGCCTTGCAACTGAAATCCATACCGGTGATGATAAGCCAAATACTCTTCAGCGGTTACCGGATAAAGCTCAAACGCTTCTTCAAATATCACATCTTTTTTGGATGTCATACTCATATGAAATACCGTGCACTTTTTTGAGAGCGTCTCGTAGCGTCGATGAAAAGAGAATTTCGCATTAGAAAGCTTTTTTTCAGGAAAAGCATAGTGGTTAAAATTCAGGAGATAGTCCCAGTTGACGACCTGAAATATCCAGTACCCGTTTGGCGCAAGTTTCGAATGGATGGCAGAGATTAAACGATCAAGGCTATGCTTGGGAATGTGCGCCATCACATTGCCGATGGAATAAATCAGATTAAAACTTTCTGTTTGATCTTGCAGATCAAGGATATCCTGGCAGGAAAAAATGATGCCGGGATAGCGTTTCCGGGCGGCTTCAATCATGGCCTGATCCAAATCAATCCCAAAAGCCTGAAAACCCTCCTGCTGGAACCGATGGCAATAATGGCCGGGCCCGCACCCCAAATCAAGCACACTGGTGTTTTTCTGCTTAACATAGGATTTAAGAAACCCAAAAAACTCTTCTCTCATTGGAAAGGTTTCTTCGTAATACTTTGAAAACCTTGCGTAGAAACTCATCTTTTTTTCGTTTTGTCTTTTTAGAGAACCTCTTTCAAACATCAACTTTTAAGGTTGAACAAACAATTTTTTTGGGTTATTTTAGCCGCAATGTCAATGGGTTTATTTGCATGCAATCAGGATATGTAACCATGAAATATGTCTATCAACCGGTGGAACGAATATATTTACAGAATAATAAAAATAATAAATACAATGGGCTGCATATGTTTCAATACTTGTGCTGTCTAACGTTTTAAATCCCATCTGATTGAACTTCGAATGACGAAAAAAAAGTATAATGCTTTGCTATTGCAATCACCCTGAACATTTTGTTAAACTTGGTTTCAGTATTGTTTCAAAGTCTCAGACAAACGAGAGTTGTTAGAGATGCTGAATCAAATTCAGCATGACTAGATATGTAACGCAGCACAGCTAATAACAAGCTGTTGCTCCCCCTTGTAATCGAAGCCTCCACTGCTAGCGTGGGATAAGAACTCGTCATTAACCAATTGTGTTTTGAATTTCAAAATTCGGGATTACTAATGATATTGAATTAAGATTAACCAAAAAGCTTTCACATGGTCAAATTTTTTAGGAAATACCACAAATGGCTTGGCATTGGAATTACGGTGTTCATTTTACTGTTTGCTCTGTCCGGAATTGTTCTGAATCATCGTGATTGGTTTTCAGGGGTGAATGTACCGCGTTCGCTCCTGCCTGAAGAATATCATTACAAAAATTGGAATAATGGCGCTGTTAGAGGAACTTTAACCATTGGCCCTGATAGCGTGCTTGTCTATGGCAATATCGGCATCTGGCTTACCGATTCCACCGCCAGCCGATTTAAAGATTTTAACCGGGGATTTCCCAATGGCATTGACCACAGGAAAATATCAACGATCTATAAAACCTCAAGCGGCTCTCTTTTTGCCGGATCGTTGTTCGGGTTGTATCAATTCAATACTAGTAGTCAGGAATGGCAGCGTATTGAACTCCCGATCCATGAACCGCGTATCTGTGATATTACTGAAAAACAGGACACATTGCTTGTTCTGGGCCGATCTTACCTCCTAAGCTCGGTGGATCATCGGAATTTTTCCGTACTCCAGTTGCCCAAATCCGAAGATTATTACAGCACCGTTGGATTGTTTAAAACGCTTTGGGTGATTCATAGTGGTGAAATACTCGGCATTGTCGGAAAGCTTTTGGTAGATATGCTGGGTATTGTCTTTATATTTCTTAGCATTACAGGACTGATCTATTTTATTAATCCCTATCTGATCAAACGCTACCTGAAACGGAATCGGGACATTCAGCCCATTTTAAAATCCAGCCGATGGAATTTAAAATGGCACAATAACGTCGGTTGGATTGCCGTATTTTTTTTACTGATCACTACCCTCACCGGTATGTTCCTGCGTCCACCTCTCCTGATAGCCATTGCCACCTCCAAAGTAGCAAAAATACCCTATACCATATTGGATTCGCCTAATCCCTGGTTCGACAAACTCCGACGCATTGATTACAATCCAACAACCAAGCAATATATCATCGCAACCCGAGATGGCATTTATTATACACACAGTCTCGATTCCGATGTGTTAAAAAAATTCAAACCTCAGGTTCCAATGAGCTTGATGGGCGTGAATGTGTTTGAACCCTTTTCCGACGCCTCATATTTGATTGGTTCCTTTTCGGGCCTCTTTGACTGGGATATGCGGCAACAAACCATCCGGGATGCCATTAAAAACACGCCTTATTCCCCTCCTAAACAGCGAGACTTCATGATTGGCGAGCAAATCATCTCCGGATACAGTTCTGATTTTCAGGGCGGGCCAGTTTTTTTTGATTATAGACAAGGGGTAAAACGGCTTGGAGAAGGCCCTGAATTTCCGGTAATGCCTGATATCATCAAAGATCAACCCATGTCACTTTGGCACCTTTCGCTTGAAATCCATGTCGGGCGTTTTTACCGTTTTCTTTTTGGACCTTTATCCGGCTTTTTTGTTTTCTTTTCAGGGCTGATTATCGGATTTATTTTGATATCGGGTTTTGTGGTTTGGTATAAATTGCACCGATAATCCTCAACCGACTTTTGTACCTATAACTATTTCTCTCCCTATTCAAAACAATCCAAGCCGTTTAAAAACCAAAAAAAATCGCGTTATTAAGTCATGAACTATTTGTGAAGTTATAGTTATTGCGAGTTAACGATTTGGGTAAGCCAAATACAACTAACAAAATCGGCATTTCGGCTACGCTCAATGATCGATTTTGCAGTTTGTATCCCCCTTCGTTAGTGCTTCGTCCACTCAGCGTACCTCTCAACAAACACTCAGAGAACAACAACTTTCCTGTCATTGGAAACTTGTCTCTGCATCAACAATTCATGGCATGATGATATCAAAATAAAAAAGGATCGGTAAAAACACCGATCCTTTATTCACCTTAAACCAGTTTGACTAATACATACAGAAAGCTGTAGTAGCAATTCATGAATTGCCATTACATGAGGTCATTTGTGCTTATTTCACCAGCATCATTTTCTTAACCCGAGTAAAGTTACCGCTTTGCAACCTGTAGAAATAAACTCCTGACGCATAATTTCTGGCATTCCAATTTATTATGTGTGCACCGGCTTTCATTTGTTGATTTACAAGGGTTGTTACTTTACGCCCAAGAATATCATAGACTTCCAATACCGTTTTACCTGCTCTTTCCAAGCTAAACTGAATCGTTGTTGTTGGATTAAACGGATTCGGATAATTCTGATGCAAACTGTATGCTTCAGGTCTGGTTATTGACTTTGTTTCCAATACATTACGTTTTCCGCTAATATCTACATCAGATAAACGATAGTAATATGTTTGACCCGCCAAAAATTTGCCATAATCAACATAATTGTAATTCGTTTCTGCTGATATAGTGCCCTGCCCCTTTAATGCGTTCGTGCTTAAATATGAAGCGATTTGTTTAAATCCTTTGTCCGGTTCAGTTGATCGCTCTAAGATAAAGCCAAGGTTGTCAATTTCTGTAGCTGTTGTCCAGTTAATACTAATACCATTTTCCACGTTTTCAATATTGTAAGCCATAAGCTCAACTGGCAGCGCTGATTCATCAGATTGCTCAGAAATAAACCAATTACCATTAATATCACCAGAAGTGTTTGCTTGTGCCCAATTTTGCGTGGTATTGTTACCATCTTCAAATAGGACTGCGGGGAACAGATCACTTTGTTTATACCATACCTTTGGATCCGAATCTGATCCACTTTCAGGAACTTCATTGTTGGATCCGCTACTTCCATCAGCATAGTATAACTTCATAGTTGTCGTGTAACCACTTGCACCGGCATTAGTTGTTATAACATAATACCTGTTATAAGTTTGTGTTAAGCTGTTGTATTGCTCATCCAGCAACTGAACCGTTATTTGATTTAAAGCAGGTGAGCCAACTGTGTTGACAGTGATTTCAAAATCATTTCCAAAGGTGTATGTATTTCCGGCGCTTACAGATTGTGTTTCCGTAAATGTCCATCTTACATTACCTACAGGATCCGAACCATTGTCATTTTCATGTCTTGCCCCTGAAAATCCACCTGAATAATTATCAAATAACACGCTTCCAAAACCATCATATATCACATTATTAGATGGCGTTGAACCGACAGCGCTAAACGTTACGCCATTTATAGTACCTAATGCCTGACCATTTGATATTCTTAAATAGCTGGCTTCTGTGCCGTTTTCAAACTCGCAGCTGTCTAATTTGTTTGTTAAGTTTATACCAGCGCCATTCTTAACCCATACACCTGAGCCATTCGTGTAACTAAATTTAGTGTGTTTTGCACTAATCTGACCACCACTATTTAAAATAACCGGGTAATAGCCAGATGATCCATATCGTGTAATCTCTGCCGTGTTTCCATCAACACCTAAAGACTGCAATACACCGCCACTTTCAACTTGCAATCCACTAGAACCACCTTGCAATTGTACTGTTGAATTTTCATCCAATACCATTGTGCCCTGAATAGATAGCTTATCTCCAGAAGCGCTACCAACCGAAATGGTTTTTGCGTTCACATCAAAAGTTCCGGCATTAATGATTAAATCGTTTTCAACACGAATGTTATCGTTCGCGATTATATTTCCGGAACTCGCATTTATAGACAGATCGTAAAATGAATCTCCATTTGTAGTTATTGTGTCAGTTTCACTGCCTACAAATGTTACCTGACCATTGCTGTTGACAAATTCACCACCGGAGTTCTTCCAATCTCCTTTAATGGTGATATCCCGACTTCCTGCATCCAAACGCCCCGATGCAATTTCAATGTCTTTTTCAACATAAATATCATTGCTTAAACTTAAGCTTGAAGTTGCATCTTTGTTAATCTTGAGGTTATAGAATCGTTTACCCGTGGTTGTTCCGCCCGAAACAAGGTTTTGAGAATTCGTCCCGTCAAACACAACCATGCTATTACCATGCGTGTAATTTCCATTGTTCGTCCAGTTACCACTTAACACCACGGTATCTGCCTGAGAATCAACAATCAATTGAGCGCCTGAACTAATCGTAATACCATTGACGACATCCAATACATGACCATTTTTTAAGGTCAGACTTCCACTTTGGATTTCAAGGTCTTTACATTTGGCCGAATCGCCCTGAATGATCGGTAAGTTTGATTTTGAAGTAATGACAACATCATCATTTTCATCCGGCACTGCTTTAGGAGACCAGTTATTAGCCAAATGCCAATTACTATTTGTTGTACCGGCCCAATACCTGGTTACGGAAGTGTATTCCCATATCACATTGTTATTTGGGTCATATTCAAAATCTTCTCCTTCAAAAGTACCTGAAGCATCTTCGATAAGAATTGAATCCGTTGCAGCCGAACCGGTTCTGTACACGTTGTATGATGTGCCTCCCGGTTGTGATGGGAACTGCACTTCAACAATTTTACTTGATCCTGTTAATTTTTGATCTACATCGTACAGATTCAAATATTTTCCATTAGTTGCGCCATTGGTAAATGTTCCATAACTGAAATTATTATCCGTGTCTATTGTACCACTGTTAATGTATAAGCCTTGCTCATCCATGTATTCAAACGTGTAGTACTTGGCAGCAATAGTCCCCTGAACCTCAACGGAATAATCACCAGACTGACGAGTTATTTGAGCAATATTACCAGACTGACCAACAACATTTAAGCGGCCACCTGAATTAACCAACAATGAACTGGTATTTGCCATTTGCAATCTGGCACCCGCATCTATATCCAATACGCCATTAACCGTAATAGCATCACTACCGTCTCCAAAATTGAAGGTATTACCATTTAAGGAAAGTGTATCGCCAGATGAAATGATCAAGTTATTATCCATATTTAACTGATCACCAAGCGATAGGTTAAGATTTGATCCTGAGCTATTAAGCGTTACGAGATTTAATTCAGAACTATTGGCCTTAAGCGTTTCATTGCCTGATCCGACAAACGTAATGTGTGATCCTCCTCCAAGGAACTCACCGCTATTCACCACAAAGCTTCCGCCAATTGTAATGTCACGATTTCCGTTTGGATTTACGTCGCCGGAGTTTATCGTGAAGTCATTACAAACAAGTTCTTCAGTTCCCGCAAAGATCAGTGTATTTCCACTACCCACATTCACTAGGATATCGTGGAACTCTTTTCCAGTTCCTGATCCACCAGGCGTAAAGTAAAAATCACCTTGCCCGTTTAAAGTTAATGTATTCTGAACGTTAGAACCGTCGGCTAATAAATACCCATAAAGATCGAAGCGGCCACCGCAGGTAATATTATAATTTGAGCTGCTGACATCTAACGTATCGGGATCATTGATATAAATTCGATTTGTTGAGACTAAATGACCATCCAAAAGCTTTCTACTTCCGGAACTTGTGTGCAGAAGTTCTAAATACCCATAGCTGAATGTTTCACTGTCATCATCTATTGTCCGAACTGTTTGAGTTATATCAGCATCATAGCGAACATAACTATCTGAATGCAACGAAACTGCAGAAAAATTCGATGGGAAATTGTTTGATCCTCTTACATATATTCTTACACCGGAATCTAAATACAATGAATCGTTAGACCCTGTTCCATTTACAGAATAAGTTTGAAGATT
Source organism: Chloroherpetonaceae bacterium (assembly GCA_028277445.1). Lineage (GTDB taxonomy): Bacteria > Bacteroidota > Chlorobiia > Chlorobiales > Chloroherpetonaceae > JANQGG01. The sequence continues at coordinate 68,637 of JANQGG010000025.1, forward strand.
CAAATAATTCACACCGGATTGAATCAAGAACAGGCTATCAACTTCAATATTGGTGTATAAAACCTTGTTTCCGCCGTTAGACAAAATCAAGTTGTGGAAAGAAGGTATAGAATCACCTTCCACTGTACTTGTTCCGGTACCATCAAAATTCACTGTACCGTTTTCGCCATTAAAAGCGCCAAAGTTTTCAAAGTCTTCATTTAATTTTAATATGCATGACCCGCCATTAACTGTGGCCCCGGAATTAATTCTAAACTGATTTTCAACATCAATTTCATTAGCCAGTGTTTTCTCACCAGAAGCTGAGAAATAAATATTATAAAAATCATCGGTTCCACTACCTGTTACGGTCTGTGCGCCTTCACCATTAAATGTAACTGAACCATTTTGGTAATCTAATGTACCTGAATTACTCCAATCACCTTTAACATAAATGTGCCGATCATCACCAAGATCTAATTGTGATCCTGCTGCAATTGTCACATTGTTATTTGTCTGAAGATTGTCTTCCAACAACAGTTCATTACAAGCGACATGCAAATTGTATAGCTTGTAGTTGTTGCTTGTCCCGCCAGAGTTGAGTTTTTGAACATCACCATCAAAGTATAACGTGCTTTGACCAGGATTAATTATACCCGTATTGATATAATCCCCTCCAATAAATACTGTATCTACGCCATATATTGTCAAGGTTCCTTGATCAATATATAAACGACCATTTACATCCAAGTCTCTGCTTCCACCAATATCCAAAGACGCATTATCTTCAATTGTTAAATTGTTACAAACAGCATCGGAATTACTTATAAGTGGGAAGTTTGAAACAGTACCGGGAATAGTAACATCGTCATTGGATGTTGGAACTGATGCACCAGACCAGTTATCACCATCATGCCAATCGGTTCCTTCGCTGCCATCCCAAGTAAAACCGCTAGAAACAGTTGTCCAATTTATTAAACCATTTGGATCTTGCTCATAACTTTCGCCCGCAAACTCACCGGTTGCATTGAAGAAAGTCAGACTTCCGGTAGCATTTGGTTTTTCAACGTTTGCGCTACTTCCCCCAATGGTATTTACAAAACTAACGCTATCTATTTGCAAGGTTTGGTCATTATTAATGTACAGGTACTTACCTTCGTTTTCACCGAATGCAAAACTACCATTGCTGAAATCTTCTGTGGTATCAGCGCCTACACCGGCGATCACACCGCCATCAATATTTACGCCACTGGTATCCATGTATGAGAAACGATAATGCCGTGCATAAACCCTGCCGCCATTATTTACACTAAAGCTATAGCGTCCCCATGCCCAATTAGATACTTCAGAAACATTGTCATTTGTACCGACTACCCTGAATACACTCGTATCCGTGGTAGCGCTACCGATCACGATGTTGTTACCTCTTCTGATGTTTAACTTACCTCCTGCGCCAACATCAAAAAAAGAAATTCCACTACCTCCGGTTAATTCAAAATTGTAGTCAGCATCAGTAGTTCCATAGTAAAACGTATTTCCATTTAAATACACCTCACCTTGCTGTATGGTGTAATTACCATCCACACGTATATCATCAATGTGAATAATGCTATCGGTATGGTTAATAACAACATTGTGGAAGTCGGATTGTCTTGAATCTAAGAAACCACTTTGAATAGTGTCTTTACTTGTACCGCTAAATGTTATTGTTTCATTACCATTGTTAGCAGATACATATACCGCATTTGGATTATACCATGAGCCCTTTACTTCCATGTCATTTCCATTAAAGCGGAAATTTGCCGAAGCATCTATGGAACCAGCAAAATTCACTGAACCTAATACCAACATATCATTACCTAAATAGGCTGTACCACTGGCTTTGTTGATCATTAGATTGTAGAACGCTTCATTGGTCGGGTTGGCTCCACCTGTATTTATATACTGCGTAGCTGTACCTTTAAACTCAATCGTACCATTTCTTGGCGACAAATAATCATTATTGGTATAATCGCCATAAATAGAAATTGTATAATTATTTGCGGTTACATCTAAAGTATTATTAGACCCACTGATACTTAAATCATTTAAAACCTCGATATTACTTCCAAGAAATGTTGTATCCGAACCGGTAAAGTTGACATCATAAAAATCATCATCACCACCCGTTGTAATCACTTGCTTGCTACCATTAAATGTCACATTACCCGTACGTTCGAACATTGTAGCGCCGGAAGCTGCCGTCCAGTTTCCACCAACGGTTATCGTACGATTTGCATTGTAAATGACACCGCCATCAAAAATCACATTGCTATCTACCTTAACATCGTAGGTATAAATACCTAACTGACTATTACCTGATTTATTGATTCGCAGATGATTGAAAGCTTTACTAACGGAAGTTCCATATGAATAGAGGCGCTGGTCATCACCGCCATCAAAAGTAACGGTATTGGCTCCGAAATCAATGGTGCCTAAATTGTAGTAATACTCCCCAATATTAATATTGTGATCATTGCAATCAAGCGTTGTCCCAGCATAGTTATAAAACTGTCCCCGAACATCTAAATTGCTATCCAAGGTTTTGGTTTGCCTTTGGAAATAAATGTCGCCATACTGAATCTGGTCGCCATCCTGATCATACGTTGTAATCGTTTGATTTAGATTGCCATCGTATCTTACAATACTGTTCTGGGCAAGGTTAAATGCTTCAAAATGCGTTGGAAAATTGTTGCTGCCTCTAACATACAAGGTGACATTTGAGCTTAAACTAAACCCGTTTGCACTACCCTCTCCGGTTAAGGTATAGTTTTGCAAGTTAAGGTAGCTTACACCTGTATTTAAGGTTACATCGCCTGTAACAACAATATTACCTCCACTTAAAACTTTTGCGCCGCTTCCGGCAAAAACTATGTTATTAAGCGTATCGCCTGTAGTTGTATTGGGATAAAAATATTGAGTTCCTTCTCGATCTAAAGTTACTGTGCCACCACTTCCAGTATTTGTGAAACTACCACCCTGGTTGTTATCCCAGTAAAATTCTAAGGATAAATCCTTCGAATTTAGATCAAATGTTACATTATTGGCTATGTATAGTGTGTTATTAACATCTAAAGTATCAACCGCTGTTTTTGTGCCACTAGATTCAAGATAAAGATAGCCATAGCTGATTTGACCGCCACTAGCATCCTGGCCAACAACATCCTGATCGCCACTCAGAATGTATCTTACAAATGAATTTTGATCTAGTGAAAATCCTTCAAAGCCTGTTGGGAAATTGTTTCCATAAACTCTTAACCTGGCATCATCACCCAGAATAAATAAATTTGATGCGCCTGATCCGTTTAAAGTACTACCTGACTCCAAGTCGAAGCGCCCTGTATTTACAGAGAATGTTCCATTTACATTGGCGTTAACATTTAGATTAACTGTCGCATCACTTTCAATCGTCAGATTGTTGAAGGTAGTTGAAGCCGAACCTTGAATGTTTTGAGTTGAGGACCCATCTAATATCACATTACCGGATTGAGAGGTAAAAGTCCCGCCATTATTTGTCCAATTTCCTTCAAGCGTTATTCCATAATTATTAGTAGAAACATCCAAATCATCCCCTGAATTAATGGTCAAATTGCCATTTATATCTAATGAACCTCCCAAATCAACATCTGCAGAAATTGTAAGATTATTAAAATCATTCGTACCGGAACCATAGATCACTGAATCATTTCTGGTAAAGGTTACTGTTCCAGCTTGAGCATTAAACGACGCCGTATCGGTTTTCATCCAAGAACCATTTGCTGTAATCGCATAATTACCTGCACTCACATCAAATGTGCCATCTACTAAAGAAATCTTAATATCGGCTTGTAAAGCGCCTGCAAGCGTAGCATTACCAGCCTCTTTATTCACCATCAAATGGCTGAAGGTTTTTCCAGAGCCAGTACCTCCCGGATTGATACTTTGCTCTTCTGATCCCGAAAGCATTACCAAACCGTTACTGTTATGAGTAAATGTACCGGAGTTAGACCAGTTTCCTTGAACTTCCAGCGTATCATTAGCATCTGCAAACGTTAATGTTCCGCCACTTTCAATATTCATGTCACCGGTTACGACAAAGTACGCGCCTGATCCACTTCCTAACGTTAATGTTGCACCATTCTGAATAGTCACATGATAACAACTATCAGTTGTTGAGGAAATAACCGGATCATTACTTGTACTTGGTATGACCACTCGGTTTCCTGAGCCAGGGACAGAACCTATATCCCAGTTTGCGCCAACATTCCAGTTGGTTGGGTCTCCAATATCATCACCTTCCCACGTAAATTCGGAAGTTGTATAATTCCAAGTAATCAAACCAAATGCATCACTCTCATAAGATGCCCCTTGAAAAGCGCCTGAAGCATCTTGAAATGTTGCAGAGCCTTGATTTAATGATTTTGTAACGTTACTAGCGCCACCACCTGGATTCGTTGGGAATGAAACACCTGTTATCGTACCTAGATTCTGATTATTATCCAGGGTCAGTAATGTTCCGCCGCTTGTGCCGTTTGTAAATACACCATTTGAAAAATCAAGCGTACCATCCACTATAGCGCCATCTTTAACATTCACACCATCAGCGTCCATAAATTCAAACGTGTAATAACTAGATGCAATAGTACCACCACTTTGAATATCAAACGCATATGTGCCACTTCCCTGGTTGGTTACCGTAGCCGGATTACCAGAAGAGCCATTTACAATAATTGTTCCTCCATTTTCAACACTTATCTGGCTTGTGCTAGCCATACGAAGCTGAGCATTATCATCTACAATTATGGAGTCACGAACAATTAAACTATCACCCGAACCATTACCTACATATAAAGCATAACTGTTAAGGTCTAACTGACCATTTGTAATATCAACATCTTCCAACGTCTGGAAATCATCCTGGAGGGTATAAATTGAGTTGTTGGAGTTAAATACAACCTCATAAAAATTGTATCCATTACTTTGAATGGCTTTTGCATCTGAAGCGCCGTCAAAGGTAACCATACCATTACGGTCAATAAATCGGCCTAATGATTCAACCGTCCAAGATCCACCACAGTTAATGCTATAATCCGTACCGGTTACATCCAAAGCGCCTTTCGTGATAGTAATATTGCCGTTGGCATCCAAATCATCCTGTAAATACAATTCATAATCGGTATCGTATAAATTTACCTGCAAATTATGTAAAGGCGACCCATTCGTTGTAAGGTATACCGATCCCCAACCTGCATATTCTTCAAAAACTAATGTGGAGTTATTAGCCGTAAAAGTACCGTTATTCACAAAATCACGACCAACTTTTAACGTATTAGTTCCCGAAACAGAAATCGTTACGCCAGATTCGATATTAATGCTTCGATTCGCATCCACATTGCCTGAAATGGTTTTTGTACCCGTACCACCGAACACAACATTATCAAAATCGTTTGTTCCTGAACCTGAAATATCCTGAGCTGCACCGGCAAAAAAGACGGTATCGTTTGCATTTGCAAGCATTGTACCGCCGGTATTCGACCAATTACCATAAACAATTAAATCTGTATACTGACTTGTTGAACTATTATAACCTCTTCGGAACTCACCACTTTGAAGTGAAATATTACCTCCTATTTTCAAATCATGCTCGTCGTAATTCACATAAGCGCCACCCGATTTATTGACAGTTAAGTGATACAAGCTATCCGTTGAGCCTATATAGAAATTAGAATTAGACGATCCATCTAAAATTACCGTCTGCCCGCTTGGATCAAAAGACCCACCATTATTGTTATCAAAATTATCCCCTACATATAGATCACCAGAGCCTAAATTCAAATCACCCGTAGATGTTATTGTTAGATTATTATTAATATCAACATCTGCTGCCAGAGTTTTTGTACCACCCCCGGATAATTCTACATTCCAAAAGTCGCCATTACCACTCGCAGTAATGGATTGCACAGAAGATCCCGTAAAATAAACCGTACCATTACCATGAATAAACTCTGTGCCTAATGCAGTCGCCCAATTGCCCTGAACTTCAATATTTCGGTTATATGTTGAGGAACCAAATTTTCCACGTGTTAGAGTAAAATCACCATTTAAAAGCATGTTATTATTGAGAGTAACGACATCGTCTTGAGTGTCTTTATTGACAGTCAAATGCAGTAACTCTTGGCCTGATCCTGTTCCACCCGTATTAAAGGACGCATCTTCAGAACCATTTAACACAATTGTTAAACCATCATCCGAATTATCTGTTAATGTACCTTGGTTTAAAAAGTCTCCACTTAAATTAAGGGTAAACCCATCACTTGGTGTGCTATTTATTTCAAATTCAGTACCAGTTGCAATCTGAAGATTCCCTGCAACAGTCATATTATCATTAACATCTTCTAAATCTTTTCTTCCACCATTGCCTAAATACAAGTTTCCATAAGTAATACCGCTTACTACATCCTGATTACCATTTCGATCATACCTAACTGTAGATGTTGATGAAAAATCGTATAAATCAAAATCGGGGAAATTTGAATTGGAACGAACGTAAAGAATTGCCGTTCCATCCATCTCAAATTCTACATTGCTGCCAGCATCATTCAATGTATATACATCCAAATTTAAATACGTAACCCCCGATGAAACCAAACAACTGTTTGATACCAATACATTTTGCTGCAATATTTTACCTTGCGTACCAGCAAATACTAAATCATAAAATGTTGTAGTAGCATCCCCTTGTATATATTGATACTCACCATCAAATGTCACAGTACCAGTACCTGCTACAAATGAACCATCATTATTCCAGTTACCCGTAAGATTAATGTTATTATTATTCGAAGTAAACGTTACGCCACTTTCCGCATATATGTATTGGCCAACATCCAGATTGCCATCCAATGTTTTTGTTGAAGACGTGGCGCTCCCGGTTAAATCCAACCTTAATCGGCCATAAGTTATCTGAGTACCATCTCCATCCGTGGTACGAATGATTTGATTAGTATTGCTATTACTTGATCGATAGTAGCATATGGATGAATTGACACCTGTAGCAAATGAAACCGTTTCAAAGCTATGAGGGAAGTTATCATCGGTGCCGCCTGATCCATTGGCACGTTGCGTTTGAATTACTAATGAAGAATTAGCCGCAAATGTCAATGAATTCGTACCTGAACCCGTAATAATACCATCACTCGGCGTTGTTATGTTGTAACGCACTAAATATAAATATTCACTGCTTCCGACGGTAAGATCCCCATAAACGGTAATTGAATCATATACCCCGATTCCACCGGCGTTTCCTACGACTTCAATATCATTAAAATTCCATGTTCCAATAGCAGAGCCACCTTGGTTACTATAAACAGACTGCCATTCAGTACCATCAAAGATAAATGCACTATTACCTGAACCCTGAATTAGTGTACCGTTGTTTTGAAAATCATCGGTAATGTAAATATCGTAAGTACCCGGATCAAAACTAACGCCACTGGCAATCAATAAATCATCATCTATATCCAAATCGCCTAACGCTGTTTTTGTACCGCTACCATAAAGTTGTAAATCGGAAAAGTTAGTTGCTTCAATGGTTTGATCAGCGCCATTAAACCGAACGACCGAACCGCCATTTGAAAACACACTACCACTGTTTAACCAATTACCCTGCAGATAAACCTCACCGGAATTGCTTAATGAACCACCTGACTGTACATTAACGCTATCACTAACCGTGAGCCTTAACATAGACCCGATAACCAATGAACCGCCACTTTGAATGGTAATAGATTTACAAACGCCATCATTTCCGGAGATAAGCTGAACATTATCGCCGGTGCCAAGAGTTACATCATCACTGCTTGTAGGAATGCCAGAGCCGCCTGACCAGTTTGCTGCATCATTCCAGCTAACACCATCTCCACCGCCAGTCCATGTAACCAAAGCCATAATCTGAATCGGACCTTTTCCTGAAGTCTTCTTCAATTTTTTGGGTAATGAGCTTGTTTCAATAAAAATACTATCGCCCGGCTGTTCAGGCGCTACAAAGTCGGCCGGTGAAAAGTTTATGCTATTCGGATCGTTGGAAACATCCTGAGCATGAAGCGAAGGCAGAATTGAAAAAAATATTAGGAATGAAATCAAAAAAAACGAGTGTAACTGTTTTGCAATTTTATTTGTAATGCTTGGGCTGGTATTTTTGCAGCGATTTAGGTAAAGTAACTCTTGTTTCATAAAAAGTTAGAATTAGCGGTTACATGTTTTTTAAATCCTTAGGGAAGAAAATGCTGAACTTAAATACTTTTGTTTTTTAATGTGGATAGCAAAAAGTTATGAAATAATTATAAATTTCTTATCAAAAAATTACTAACTATTTTCGATAAAAGACCTAAAATAATTAGATTAACGATACTTGCAAAAAACAAATCATTATTTTTCAATAATTTAAACTTACTAGCGCAGCCATTTACAATTGTTCCAATTGATTAGCCATGCAATAATTGCATTGAATTTCCCTCCACGTTCATACTCATAACCACTATTCGTAAGGCGTTTTCACTACAAATGTAACAGCAGTTAACCTAAATTCTTTTTTTGAAGCAATTAACTATTGACCAAACCGACTCATAAATCCAAAGTTTTTTCAGCCATCGCGTCAAAAATCTCGCAAAACTAACCTTTTTCTTTTTTCCTACTTCTTCATAAAAAAGGGGGTATCAAATTCAAATGGAGGTCTTATTATTGTAGTGGCAATTCATGAATTGCCACTACACATGAGGTCATTTGTACTTATTTCACCAGCATCATTTTCTTAACCTGTGCAAAGTTACCACTTTGTAACCTGTAGAAATAAACTCCTGACGCGTAATTTCTGGCATTCCAATTAACCACATGCGCCCCTGCTTTCATTTCTTGATTTAATAAAGTAGCCACTTTTCGTCCCAGAATATCATAAACTTCCAATGAGGTCTTACCCGGAACTTTCAAATTAAATTGAATCGTCGTTGTTGGATTAAACGGATTTGGATAGTTCTGAGCTAAAGCATAATCTTCAGGTAAGGTAATCTGTTTAACTTCCAATTTATTCCGTTTTCCAGTGATGTCAACATCTTCCAATCGGTAGAAATATGTTTTTCCAGGTATTTGGTTAATGCTGAAATCAGTATAAGCGTACTCCGTTTGCTGCGAAGTTGTCCCTTGACCTTTAAGCAAATCGGATGAATTGTAAGAGGCAATTTGTTGATACTGGCCATTTTCAGATTCGGACCTGCTGATAATAAAGCCCAGGTTATCCGTTTCAGTAGCAGTAACCCATGCCAATTCCACACCATTGCTAACAAAGTTCAATGTGTAAGATGCAAGTTCAACCGGTAAAGGATTATCTTCGCCAATTGAACCTAAGGCAAAATAAGTCTCTGAGGCAATATCATCTGGTGGCAATAAAATACTAGACTTCACTGTACCTCTTGGGACTGTACCTGAGTTTGTGCTTTGTCCTTCATCCGTCCAATCATTGTTATTGGAAGATCTAATTACCAATAAACTGTCAGGGTTCGATACTGTAGCATCACTATCGTAAGTTATTTCCACAAATTGTGATGATAATGTACCTGAAATCAAGTCAATACGATAGTATCTTGTGTTTGAAATTAGATCGATCGTAGATTCTTTAGATCCAACCGTAGGTGCTGATGGAATTAATTCCACACTCAAAGAAGGATTGCTGCTTGGCGAACCTTCAATAGTAACCGGTCTGTAGTCTGTTCCAGCTCCTACTTCATATGTTCTTGAGAGATTTGAACCAAAATACATCGCTAATGATCCTTCTACAAAACTACTGTCATTTCCACCACTAATCGGGGAAGCCGCTGTACTGGTCAGTGTTAGTTCATTACTTCCCATGTCAATGACGCCATTTGTCAATGTAAGCGTACCATTAACGGACAGATCTGACCCTAATGTTGCAGTACCAGTACTTGTCCTGTCAATAGACAAATTATTCAGGGTTTGGCCGCCACCGGCAAAACTTAGCGTACCTAAAGCGCCTGTACCACTAATACTTAAGTTAGATGTAGCCGAACCTATCAAAGTGCCAGTACCTGATGCCGTTCCTGAGAGTGTTAAGGTCTGGCCATTAATATCCAGGCTGCCATTTGTCATTGCCAGTTGATTGCTTACCTCAGCATCCACGGCAGAAAGCGTAACTGCAGAACCATTATTAACGGTTAAGTCATAAAACGTTGGCGCAACATTCCCGGCAACCGTTTGATTAGAGCCGCTTTCAAATGAAAACTCAGATTGGCCTGCATCAATCGAGCCGCCTGTATAAGTAGTCAGGTCGCCATTAATTGTAACACTGTAATTAGAGGAAACAAACTGCACCAATCTGCTGGGTTGCCCACTTGTACCAATTGTAAGATTACCATTAATGGTAACATTGCCATCCAATGTTTTACTTACTTGAGCTCCATTGTTATCTCGTCTTAAAGTAAGATTACCATATGTTATCCCTTTTATGGTCTGGTTTATTCTGTAATCATACAACACAGTGCTTGCAGCGTCTAAAGTATATGTGCCATAATTTTGTGGGAAATTATTGCTTCCTCTTACTCTGAGAGTTGTTCCGCTGGCCAGCGTAAATGAACCACCAACTGATGATCTGTTTAAAGTGTATGCATCAATTCTTAATTGTCCGCCTGTGACGCTCACATTACCATTAATGGTCTTGTTAGTATTAAGCGTTTTGTTACCGGAAGATACAATCAAGTTGTTATATGTACTTTGAGCAGGCAGTGTGAAATTGCCACCGGCGTACTCAACAGTACCACCGCCACTTTGCGTAAAGCTGGCATCTAATGTTGGTAAATTGCTATTGCTGTTGGTTTTAAGCGTTCCCACTCCGCTAATGCCTGTACCTAAATTATGCCCTGAAGTTGAAACAAGATCAAGTGTTGCCGTTGAGTTTTGAATATTAACACTTGCCGCAACCTGGTTATTTGTTGTCATGGTAATCGTATGATTACTTCCAATCACAACCGGATTCGATGATGTTGGAATTGATCCGGCTATAGGCAAAGTACCAACACCTGTTGTTGACCATGAGTTACCATCGTTCCAGTTACCTGTTTGATAACTGTAATAGGTTGTTAAAGCATCAAATGCTGTGGCAGGATCGCCTGATGTAAAGTCACCTTGAACAAATGTCAAGTTGGCGAATTGTAAGGTTCTTGTACCTGAAGAGCCACCGCTGCCGGCAATTGTATAAGCCGCATTGGTTGTCCAGGTTGTTGGTATATAATAACCACCCTGGTAAGCGCCGTCATTCGCACCCGGCACATCTGATTGCTCATAGAAGTATTGGTGAGTCACTTGAAGCCCTCCACCAAAACCAGTGTTACTGGCTTTCCAATAATAAGTAATCGCATTGTTTGAACCGGTTGCTAATGGATGACGAGAAGCGACAGGTTTCATTGTGATCGTACCAGCGCTTCCACCCGTATTTGTAACATTCATTCGGGCCGGTCTGTAGCTACCGGATGAACCGAATGGGAATGTGAAATCGTGTGCAGAACTTGGGTATGATTTCGTAATACCGGCTGCACTTTGAGTACCTGATAAAACAATCATACGATTTGCTCCAAACGCTCCCCCAAGCACCGTATCAATGCTTGTACTGGTTAAACTAAGCGCGTTATCACCAATATCTAACAAACCATTTGTCAGAGTCAGCTGATTGGTTACGGTTAATGATCCTGATGACAGAGTTAAGGTATTGTTCGTTGTTGATTTATCAACCTCTAGATCATAGAAAGATACATTACCATTAATGCTTTGATTTTCATTTTGAGACGCAGAGAACTTAACAAGCTCTCCATTAGGATCAAATGACCCATTAGATAAGGTGAAGTTACCTTCGACCAATAAATCAGTGCCTGATACCAATTGAACTGAGCCGGACGATTTATCAACGGTCATATAATTGACATTTAACTCCCCGGAGGCATCGGAAAGAAGCTGAGCGCCTGATCCGTTAAAAGTGATCGTTCCATTATTACCATTGTTTAAACTTGGTAAAAAGGTTCCTGCTGTAACCGTAAAGTCACCGCCAATGGTAAGATCAAATGGATTTGAATTACGATTTCCATTACCAGCATAAGCTGTTTTAAATGTACCGGTTGGAATGTTAATGGTAAAGTCATTCAAGACCGTTACATCAACACCAGCAGTATTTCTTCCACCTACACGGCCACTGAAATTTGTACCATCGCCAATCTGAAGATTCCAGAAAGGTATCGTTGTAGAAATACCTACATCAAAACCATTATCGGTAGTATTAGAATTAATAATTTGAACTGTTCCACCTGTAACGCTGTAAGTGGCTACATTTTGTGACGCAAATGACATACCATCTGCAGTGGTATTTGCCCGGTTAAAGATCATTTGTGAAGAACCGGACATGGTAAATGAACTGGCTGCATTATTTAACAGAAAATCTGCTGTGGTGATCTGATTCGCTCCATTTGAATTAGCTTTGTACAGACCAAGATTAACTGTACCTCCTGTTTGTTCATAAACAAGTGCAGCTGTTCCATTAGGTATGATAGATCCACTCACATCTAACGATCCACCTGCAACAGTAATCGCTGCAGCTAAACCTTTATACTGAATGTCATTATCCGAAACACCGCGTGTATCGTTACCCACAATAACCTTTCCATCAGAAAGTTGAAGCGTACCTGAAAGGTCTAAGAACTGAGCGGCCTCACCAATAATTTGAGCAACAGCTGAAGCGTTATCAATCCAAAGCCTGGATGTGGCCGGGATAATAAAGTTTGTAGCAGCCCCAGTTGGTGGTTTAGAGCTTAATGTAATGGTGTCTCCGGAAGACAATCTTAATGTACCATTGGTCAATTCCAGAGCTTTTGTTGCGCCATCAGTTGAACCGGACAATTCAAAATTATCGGCTGTTATTTGCAAGACAGGAGTTTGAGAGCTTCCTTTATCTATAATTAAGCGCTCAAAGTCCGTTGTAGCGCCTGCACCTGAAATGGTTTCATCAGAGCTGCCAATAAATGTAACATTTGCCATATATGCATCTTCAATGTTATCCGGATTCATATCAAAAGTGCCGGAATTAGATAAACTTCCGCCAATTTGAATTTGATGCTCACGAGCTGCAGCTGATGTAGATACATCCATAGTAGCGCCGCTGGCTACAGTAACATTACCCCAAATATTTAAGGTTTGGACACCCGTGTTGTTCATAAGCTGCAACTGACTTCCTGAACCTGTAATAGTCAGATTGCCGCCAACACTTATTGAATCTGCCAAACTATCCAATTGAACTGTAGCGCCGGATTCAATCCTAAGGTTATTAAGCACTTCAATTGAAGCGAGGTTTGGAGTTATTTTTGTACCGGTACCTGATATGGTTAAATTTCTAACGGAAGCTGGCGCGCTAAGCAATGTATAATTACCTGTACCTGAGTAGCCTAATGTACCACCGGTTGCACCAAGGAAGTTTGTAAATGTACCTGAAGGAAATACCGGTGTATCAGTGTCGTTAGAAACCAACCTTAGCGTACCTTCGCCTGAAACAACACCTAAGTCTACAGATGCACTATCATCATTATCAATGACTAATGTACCGGTTGATTGAATTTCCAGAGTAGGCGGCGTTGCCATACCAGTGATAATAATCGTCTTACTATTTCCAATAAACACCGGATTGCTTGAACCGGGCAAATCGTTAGTTGGCGCGCCAGTAAAACCATCATACGACCAAGCGCCCACCGAATCCCATGCGGCATTGTTAAGCAGGCTGTAAAAACCTTGTATGCTGCCAAATTCTGAAGATTCACCGGCTGTGAAATCGCCATCAACAAAGCTTATTGCATTGAATGTGATAACATTTCCTACTTCATCCACTTCTGTAACATCCTCAATCTTTGTCCATTCGACCGGCGGCGGTGAATAAGCCGCAGGAATGTATGATGTTTCAATACCCTGAACATCGCCATCCAAATAAGTAAAATCAAGGGTTGCACTTAAATTTGAAAAACCAGTATTAGCGGCAGTCCAGTAATAACTTAAATTAGTTGTACCACCATTTGTAACAAACGGATGACCCTGATTTATAGGTTTAATGGTTACTGTACCTGGAGACGAGGTGGTTAAAATTTGCACTTGCGCCGGCGTATATTTGCCGCTCACGCCAATTGGGTATTCAAATGAAAAAGTTCCTGCAAATTGTTTGGTTAAACCAATTTCATCTGCTGTACCGGCCATCAGAATCATTTTACTGGCGCTTGGCGAACTTACAGAAATACTTGCTGTTTGGCCAATGACCAGCTCATTTTTATTCAACTCCAGAACACCTGTGGTTAAGGTAAGGGTTGAAGAAATGGTTTGTTTTGCATTTAAAATTGCGCCATTGGCATCATCCAGCTCTAAATGACCAAATACACCATTGTCATTGCCTGAAATTTCATGCTGCAGAGAACCGCCTGTTAATTCAATTCGGCCTGTAGTGCTTACATGTGTGGCATTGTTTGTGATATTGCGATTAACCGTTAAGATATTACCATTATCATCAAACGTGCCTGATGAAAGCGTTAAATCGTGCTGAATGGTTAAGTTGGTATGCAAATCAAGGGTGTTTGAGGCATCCAAATTAACAATCAAGGACTTGTTACCTGTACCTGAAAATTCGTTAGATTGGGTTGTTTTGTCTGTTCCCACATATTCAATGGTGTAGTCGTTCCCACCCTGAACGCTACCTGTCATAATGCCACTGGCGTCTGTACCGGCACGTTGAAGTGTTGAACCGTTAGCCATAATAACATTATTATTTGCTGTACCACCCTCTAAACGAAGTGTTCCACGCACCGTTGGTGTACTTTGGAAGCGCTTAGTACCGGAACCGGCAACCGTAACGTTGCCAAACGGCGTTCCCGGCTGTTGAACTTGGGTGTTGCTTGAAGATTCACCTGCATAAACGACAGTGCTACTTAAATCCAAGGTATAACTATCATAAGTACCTAGTTGATAACCAGGAAAATGATTAACACCATCCGTGTGCGTCATATAAAGTGTCGCATTAGAACCCAACACAAAATCACCTGCCCCCGAAAGCAACCCAATATCATTATTGTTTAAGTTAAATTGACCTGAGGTGATGGTAAGGTCGCCAATCATATAAATATCATCATTATTATTGACCAGATCCACAAATCGGTTTGTACCCGAAGGATTATTAACAACGATAGAACCATAAGTGTGCGAATCATCCAATAAGACATCAAATCCTTCATCTGAACCGGTAGCTGTTGCCACACCATTTCCAAAATTGATTGTGTTGCCCGTAAAAGTTACAGCGCTAGTGGCCGGCAAAGAGCCCAACCCACTTAAGAAATCTCCAGAGCCTGGATTGCCTTGTGGACTTACTTGGAAAATATTACCGGAGCCTTCAGCTAAGGACGGATTTATAAATGTGAGTGTTCCGCCGGAGAATTCAACCAGACCTCTATTAAGATCAAACACTGTTTCGCCGGAAGTCAACGCATCGGCGCCACCTTGGGGATCAATGTTTAAATTTCCTCCTGTCATGACAATCCTGTTACTGGCATCATCAAGTAATAATCGGCCATATACATTTAATGTACCTGTGCCGGAGAGGAAAATCCCGTTGTAATCACCGGAAGCAATGGTTGGATTGTTATTGCCATTACCCATTTGAATCAGGGAGTTTCCATCACCAATACTCACTGTTCCACCTGTTACTGCAAAGCTATCTATCGCAGCATTGTTATCATTAAAAGTTAAGGTGTTTGTTCCCTGGCTTTGTTCAACGCCAATGTTTAAAGTACCTCCGGTAACTAAAACAGTACTATTGCTATTATTTGAACTCATATCCATGCTGGCGGTAACATTCACTGTACCATTTTCAAGTTCAAAACGTGAACCATTACCATTCAATCTGAAATTACCTCGATTTCCACCGCCAATATCCAATGTACCTCCATTGCGCACATATACTGCGGCAGAGCCATCTAAATCAAGCGTATTAATCGTTACCGGTATGCCGAGCTGAAACGGCGTATTTTGAGCAACTCCAACCTGGCCGCCATCAATAATAAGCTGAGCTGAACCAGCCATATTTAAAATCTGCGTCGTATTTGGCACTTCAATATCCGGGCTTTGAGCCACAAGGAGCTTACCCCCGGTATTCACAGTAATTGAGCTGGAACCAGCAATATTAAATAAGTTACCTCCACTGATCACATTCAGGCTATCGCCCACATGCATTTCGGCCGTTCCTGAAATCGAAATGGATGAGTTGTTATTAACAACCAATGTATTACCACTGAGAACAGAATCAATGGATTCCGCCATTCTGAACCGACTGTTCCCCTCTAAAATAATTTGACATGTTGAACCACCCGATGCGCCAATATTTAATGCGTTGCCGCCGGCAAAGGTTTGGGCGTTTGAGGCAATATTGAATTCCGAATTGCCATACATGTGAATAATGGCGTTGTTGTCTAATCGAGTTGGATTGCCGCCTTGAACACGTCCGATGGTCTGAGCGCTCCAAAACTCCGAATTGCTGTACATTTCCAAAGTAGCATTGCCATGCATACCGGTTACAACGCCAGGTTGTAAAAATGCTACGGCTTCACCCGATATCACCTTTGAACTGCCATTCATGGTAAATGTAGCCGAGCCATTCAGATCAAAAATACCATCGGCATCGCCATTGTTAATTTCCGTAATTGTTCGGCCCAATCTCATAACCGTTGAACCATTTAAGATGCAACTACCACCTTGCATATCAAATACTTCAGCTTCATAGTTATAAGGCACCCCGTTACCCAATTCCAAAGTATCGGTATCAACCGTTAAAGTATGTGAATCTCTAATTTGAATACCACCATAGATGCTCAATTTAGTTGTTATGTTTGTTGTACCGGAGCCCCTTAATACTAAGCGAGGTAGTAAATTGTTAGCGCCAGGTATTGCCGGAAAATCTGAATTACAACTTGTGCTGCCTAAATTGAAAACGGAAGCTCCATCCATTGAAAAATTGCCATAGACTTCCATATATCCCAGATAATTTGTATAAGCATTTAAAACACCGCCATTTGAAAGTGTAAGATTGCCAGAAAACCTGGATTGAGTTCCGGAAGCATCGTTCGAACCCGTTTCCAGATTTAAAGTTCCACTATTAGTAATTGTGAGATCATTATCTGAGTTCGTAGCATTGCTATAGAAACGGTCATTTAATGTTAAAACTGCTGAAGCGCCTGAGATTGTCACATCACTACGCTCGCCGGCAGCATTTCTCCATCTGATGTTTCCCTGTCCTGTGGTTGCATTTCCAATAGTGATCGTACCACCATTTACATTGAAATCAGAATTGTTGCCATCAAAAACGATACCTCGGCTATTACCTGATGTGGCTGCAGCATAGATATCCATTGTGCCATTATTAAAGGTAACATTCGTATTGCTGTTAATATCGACCAAATATGTTGAAGACGTGAGGGTTGGTCCGACGGAAATACTGCCATTATTGACAGTTACCGTTGCATTTGTCATCACCCATCTATATCTAAGCGTCATTTGGGTTGAAGCGTTATTCATGGTAAATGTGCCATTATTAATGGTAAAAGTACCTGATGTACCGCTTCCAACCGTTAAAGAAGCCCCATTTGATAAAGTGAGGTCAGCTCCATTTTGAATGGTTAAATTTTGAGGCGTACAAATAGCAGTCGCCCCTGAAATCGAAGAACCCAAGCCTGCGCTTATGGTCAGGGTGCTATTACCGGTTAATTGACCGCCGCTTCCATCATCATTGACTGTAATTGTATTAACCGTTCTGTTACCATTTAACGTGACTGTGTGTCCTGAACCAATGAAAACATCATCAGTACTACCAGGAATGCCGCCAACCGGTATAGTTCGAGAACCATCAGAATACCATTGAATTGCATTCCAGTTACCCGTCCCTCCACTATAAAAATTTGCGGCATACATCGTTGGCATAAACACCAAAATGAAAGCCAAAACAAGAGGGATAACTTTAAAATGCTTTTTTCCAGTCGTGTTATTACAGCGAGATTTTTGAAGTAACTGTTTTTTCATAACTCTCTTCAATTTAGTAAGCACTAGTAAACATAAATTTTTGATAAGTATGCAATAACTATGCCGTTAAAAAAATAACTATCACGTTTAGATTTAAATTATCTAAAAATTATGGGGCAATTATAATTCCGCTTTTTTATAATTGCTGTTCATTTTCGATAAGACGGCATAAATAAGCCACTAACCCAGATATTTTGAGACTGGAATTTTTTTTGGGAGGATGTAGAAGCCAAAAACTACCCTTTTACAATTGTTCCAACTGAATTCCCAAGGATTAATTTTTTTAAATTACCCTCGATATTCATGTTCATAACTACGATTGGTAATGTATTTTCACTACACAATGTAATCGCCGTTAAATCCATTACCCTCAAATTCTTTTGTAAAATGTCGAGATATGAGATATGGGGAAAAAGTGTTGCTGTGGGATCTTTTTCAGGATCGGCATTATATATGCCATCAACACGAGTGCCTTTGATAATTACATCAGCTTCAATTTCTATTGCTCTCAGAGCAGCCGCTGTGTCGGTGGTAAAATACGGATTACCCGTACCAGCGCCAAAAATAACAACTCTGCCCTTTTCCAAATGCCTGATTGCTCTGCGGCGTATGAAGGGCTCAGCAATTTGCTCCATTTTAATGGATGTAAGCAACCTTGTAAAAACGCCAATACGCTCCAGCGCATCCTGAAACGCTAAGGAGTTAATAACCGTAGCAAGCATCCCCATATGATCGGCTTGAACGCGATCCATATTTTCTGCTGCTTTCGAAACCCCACGGAAAATATTTCCGCCGCCAATAACAACCGCTACTTCAGCACCCAACTCCTTACATTCTTTAATAGCTTTTGCATATCGCGATAAAACATTCCCATCAATGCCATAATTTTGATCGCCCATGAAGGCTTCACCGCTAAGCTTTAATAATATCCGCTTATACTTTAGCATGTAAATAATTAACTAGTAATCAAACAATAAATATTAAAACCTGCTATCATCAATGCTTTTTGTAGTAATCGTAATCGGCTATTTCAAGAATCTGACAAAAATAACATTCTTTTTTTAAAACTCATGACTTATAATACAAAAGCCTCGAAAATCGAGGCTTAAACTTTTACTTTTCTCCAAGCTGGTATCTCAAAAATTGCTTGACCTTAACTTCTTGATTGATTTGTTTTGAAAGGTCATGCAAAACATCAGTGACGGTTTTAGAGCTATCTTTAATAAAGGTTTGCTCCAAGAGAACAACATCCTGGTAATATTTTTCAAGACGCCCCTGGACAATCTTATCAACGATCTTTTCAGGCTTGCCTTCAGTTAAAGCTTGCTGTTTAAAAATTTCAGCTTCTTTATCAATGGCTTCCTGAGTAACTTCAGAACGCTCAACGAATAGTGGTGCAGCAGCTGCAATCTGCATGGCTATATCTTTGCTTGTGGCATTTACTTCCTCAAATCCGTTTGGAGATAATTCAACCAATGTTGCTAATTTAGACCCGGGATGGATATATGGTGTAAGGGTACTGTCATTAGATTTGATAAAACAATACCGACCCACTTCCAATTTTTCGCCAATTTTACCGGTTAGCGTTTCCAATGCAACACCCACTTTCTGACCATCAAACGATGAATCCAGTTCTGCTTGCAATAAATCTTGCGATGAAGCAATCTCTTTAGAAATAGAAAGCTCAGCCACCGCTTCAGCAAACTTTACAAAATCATCACTCTTTGCCACAAAATCTGTTTCA
>JANQGG010000062.1 GCA_028277445.1 Chloroherpetonaceae bacterium
AGCCTGCCGAAATGCCGATTTTGAAGATCATGTTCCCTTCGGCACGCTCAGGGAACACTAATTTTGTCATTAGTAACTTGTTTCAGCATCTCTAACAGCTCCCCTTTATCTGAGACCCTGAAACAAGTTCAGGGTGATCAAAAAAGGTAAACTCGTCATTAGTAACTTGATCCGGCATCCTGAAGCATAATCTTTAGTCTTTCACTAAAATTCTGACCCGTTCCGGATTGTCCATTCGCAGCAAGCTGCGGGGCAGTGAACACACTTCAGAATAAAAAAGCCCGCAAAATAGCGGGCAAAAACCTGGGAATTGTGGTTTATTCAAAGCTTTTTACAGCGTCGACAACCGAATGATAACTTTCAAAAATCGTATTGAGCTTTGTGATTTTTAATAAACTTTCAATGCGTTCCGAAGGATTGGAAAGCTTAACTTCACCATCTTCTTTTTTTACGCTGGTCTGTGCGGAAGTCAGCATACCCAGGCCCGATGAATTCATGTACTCAACGCCTTTCAGGTCAAGCACGATATTGGCGTTTCCCTCTGCAAGTATTTCACGAATCCGGGCAGTGAGCTTGTTTGCATCAGGGCCGCCAAGCACATCGCCTTTAAGTTCGATGATCACAACATCATCCTCGGTTCGTTCTATTAATTCCATTAACCTCGAAGTTTAAGCTTACCCTTAGTTTTAAGCTGCCAGTCAAGAACAATAGGAGCAGCAACAAATAAGGAGGAATATGTTCCTATAAGTATACCGATTAAAATGGCAAAAGCAAATCCACGAATAGCAGGTCCTGCTAATATAAACAACACCAAAACTGTCAATAGCGTTGTTCCCGAAGTTATGATGGTTCGACTCAGGGTTTCGTTTAAACTATCATTAAATATTTTTTCGTAAGGTTCGTTTTTTCGCAACGCCAGATTTTCACGAATCCTGTCATAGACCACCACGGTATCGGTAATTGAGTAGCCGGCAATGGTTAAAAATGCCGCAATGGTGCTTTGATCCACCTCCAAAGGCATCATGTTGAACACGCCGCCAAGCAGGCTGAAAAGTCCAAGTACGATCAGCACGTCATGGAAAATGGCGATTACGCCTGCGGTAGCGAATTTAATTTCAAACCGAATGCCCACATAGATTAAAATGGCAATCAACGCGCCAATTAACGCCTGCAATGCCGCCCATTTCAGATCATCGGCAATGCTTGGGCCAACGGCATCAATTCTTCGGATTTCATGAGGGTTGCCTTCCATTTTTTCGTTGAGCACATTGGTGATTAAATTTTGCAACGTATTGAGATCGCCTTCAAAATCGGTTCGGATGATAATTTCTTGGGGCGAACCGTATTCCTTAATCGAACCGCTAACCCCACCGGCACCTAGTGCGCCCCGAACCTCTCCAATATCTATCGGCGACTCAAATTTGATTTCAATTTCAGTACCGCCTTTAAAATCAATGCCGTAATTGAGGCCTTTAAACACCATCGAAGAAAAGCCCAGGAGAATTAAGGCCACTGAGAAAACATATGCGAACTTGCGTTTACCAAGAAAATCAATTGTAGGTTTTTCAAAAATTCTCATTGTGTTTTAGTATGATTTGGTCTTTATCCGAAACTTGTATCGCTGATTTTATCATTCTCGATCCGCCAATCGATGATCACTTTCGTGATCACAACGGCTGTAAATAAGCTGGCGGCCGTACCGATCATCAAGGTTACCGCAAAGCCCTGAATTGGCCCGATACCAAACGTGTAGAGCAGGAACGCAGCGCCAAGTGTAGTAATATGCGAATCCACGATCGCTGAAAAAGCTTTATCGTACCCGGTTTCAATCGAGAGTTTCAGGCGTTTGCCAACCGACAGCTCTTCGCGAACACGCTCAAATATGAGCACGTTGGCATCAACGGCCATACCGATGGTGAGCACCAAACCGGCAATACCGGGCAGGGTTAAAGCTGCGCTAAACCCAGCCAATACGGCAATCACAAAAATGATGTTGAAGATCAGCGCAAAGTCGGCAATGAAGCCGGCGCTTCTGTAATAAAAAATCATGAAGACGGCCACCATGCTAAAACCCCAAAGAATCGCCTGCAAACCAGCGCGAATGGAGTCGGCGCCGAGCGATGGGCCAACAGTTCGTTCTTCAATAATTCTAACCGGAGCAGGCAGTGCGCCGGCTTTAAGCACAATTTCCAAATCCTGAGCCTCTTCAATATCATCAATACCGTTGATTACCGAGCTGCCATTCGGAATTTTTGATTGAACAACCGGCGCCGAGTAAATGGTTTTATCCAATACGATGGCAATTTGTTTGCCAATGTTAGCCCCGGTGATGCGCGCCCATTTACGCGTCCCTTCGCCATTCATCGTCATGGTGACTTCGGGCGTCATATCGTTTGGATTAAATGTGGCTTTGGCTTCGGTGATCACACCCCCGGTTAGTTCGGGTTGTTTTTTAACCGGATAGACATAATAAAGCTTTGTGCCGTCATCAGCCGTTGCGAATGATTTGGCTCCGATTAAAAATTCCAGATCATCAGGAATTCGTTTGCGGATATCTTCCCGGGCAAAAATGCTTTGGAGGTTGGTTCGTTCATATTCCGTGGTATAGGTTACCCCGTTCTGCAAAACGCCTAAAATCGAAAACAGCGGATTTTCTCGGCGTAGCTCTTCATCGGTTTTTACGGTATCGGCTTTCTCGGAGAAAATATCCAAATCGTTTGTATCGGTTAAGGCTGAAATATCCGGTATGCCTGAAGTATCGGCTTCAGTAGCCTGAGCCGTTTGTGTCGGAAGTTCCACGCCGTCTTCCAGGAGGGCGCCATCCGATGTTTTTTCTTTTTCCAATAGCGCCATGTATTTGTTCAGATCTTCCAGAACCTGGAAGGCCACTTCACGATCGCGTACCAATCGAAACTCAAGTTTTGCGGTTCCTTTCAACAATTTTCTGACACGCTGTTTATCTGAAACACCCGGAAGCTCAATGATGATTCTTCGGCCACCCTGGGTTTGGATCACCGGCTCGGCCACGCCATACTGATCAACACGGTTACGGATAATTTCACGGGCGCGATCAACGGCTTCTTTAGCTTCGTCGCTTAATTTATCGGCAATCTCATCATCCGAATCGCGAATGTCGTAAAAATATCGGCTCATTCGGATTTTTTCTTCCTGAAAAATGGATTTCAGCAGCTGCGGGATCGCCGTTTTGTTTGTTTCGGATTCTTTGCCAACGCGTTCTATGATTGCATCAAATTTCTCATCGCGGTTTTTGGCGCTTTCTTCAATTAGGCCCAACACATCAACTTCCAGCACAATATGCATACCGCCCTGCAAGTCAAGGCCAAGCTTTAAACGCTTATCCTTGGCAGCTTCGATATCCTGTCGATTCTCCTGGATGTACTTCAGGCTGTCTTCGGAGGTTGTAAAAGTTTTGATGGTTTTGGTGAATTGATAATCTTGGAATGTCGGGACTAATGACCAAACAGATAAACCTGTTAATAAAAGGATGAGGAAGACTTTTAACTTGTTATTTTTCATTGGTATTTTTGAAGCTTCACGCTCTATGGATTTTTTATGCCGCCCTTAAAATCTTAGATCAGCAAAAGGACGGCTAATATAAAAAACTATTTGCCTAATGTCAATCTCTCTGCAATGCTTTGCTTTTTGCGCAGCTGCATCATAATCCGATAAGTTTTCAGAGGATTTTTTTGATTACTAATTCAGAGAGTTCTATTTTCAACACTTATCACATTCATTCATAATTATCGCAGGGTTGCTCATGCAATTAAAAGCCAAAAAACTTCTGATTGGACTATCATCGTCACTGATCATTATCGTTTTAAGCGCCATAGGGGTGCTTTACTATATCCTTTACAAATCCGTACCCGATTACGATACCACTATTACAACCGAAGGACTTTCTAATCCGGTTAAAATCTATTACGACGATTTTGGATCGCCACACATTATAGCAGAGAGCGAAGCCGATTTGTTTTTCGCTCAGGGATATGTTCACGCGCGCGACAGGCTTTGGCAAATGGATATTCAGCGCCGCGCCGCGCAGGGTCGGCTTGCCGAAATTTTTGGCAAAGATGCGCTGGGTTACGATAAACACATGCGTACCATCGGTGTTGGGCGTATGGCCGATTCAATCTGGAAAAGTTCCATTCTGAGCGACCTGACCCGCCAAACCCTGGAGGCATATTCAAATGGTGTCAATGCCTTTATCAAACAGGCCCAAGACGGCGAGCATCATTTTACCATAGAATTTAATGCCCTGAGTTATGAACCTGAGCCGTGGAAACCCGAAGATTGTTTATCCATTATCCGTATGATGGGCTGGGAAATGAACGGGGCGTGGAATATTGATGTTGCCCTGGCGGAGATCACTAAAAAACTTGGCCCGGAAACCGCCATGGATCTTTATCCGAAAAGCCATGCTAATGCGCTGAGCATTTTAAAAAGCGCCCATCTCCAAAAACACATCAAAAATGCCAATCCACAAAAGCCGATTGCTGAAACCACGCTTCCCGATCTTGGCGAGGCCAATCTTGAAGGTTTGATGGCCTTTCAAGAATCGGATCGTGAGTATAGGGCATGGTCAAAAACACTGGGATCGCATGTTGGCAGCAACAGCTGGGTGGTTAGCCCAAAGAAATCCAAAAGCGGCGGCGCTATGCTTGCCAACGATCCTCACCTGGGTTTTGTAACCCCTTCGCGTTGGCACGAAATGCAGCTCTATTGTAAACCTGCCGGCATTGATGTTTCCGGCGGTTCGTTGCCGGGTGTTCCTACCATTGTTATTGGAAAAAACAACCGCATTGCATGGGGGCTTACCAATGTGATGACCGACGACTGCGACTTTTTTATGACATCGGATTCGCTGGAAAACGGCTACACCATCATTGAAGAAATGATTACTGTAAAAGACGGCGACCCTGAGCCGCTCCTGATTTCTCAATCCAAATTCGGCGTCGTGCTTCCTTCACCGATCATTAACAGCCGCCTTTACACAAATTCGTCACACTTGGATAGTTTGGATATTGCCATGAAATGGACGGGGCATGTGCTTTCGGATGAAACTATGGCATTCATCAAGCTCAACAAAGCTCAAAACTGGACAGAGTTTCGGGGGGCTTTGAAAGATTTCGCCATACCCGGACAGAATTTTGTGTATGCTGATGTGGAGGGCAACATTGGCTTGCAAGCCACCGGTCTTATTCCCATCCGAAACGACCGTAATGGCTTTATGCTTCGAGATGCTGCCAATCCCGAACACCATTGGAAAGGCTATGTTGCCTATAATGAGATGCCTTATGTGCTGAACCCGCCTGAAGGGATCATCATCACTGCCAACAACAAACTTACGGATGGTTCTTATAAGCATTATATCAGCTCACTTTGGGAACCCGACTCTCGTGCGGCCAGAATCCAGGAGCATCTCAATTCTAAATCCACATTTGATGCCGAAGATTTTCGGGCCATTCAATTTGATCAGATATCCATTCAATCACGGCGTCTGTTGCCTTACCTTTTACAGTCGCTTTCCACAGATACAGCTCATGTCAATCAAAAGCCAATCGCGTATCTTGAGAACTGGGACTGCAATTTTGATCATGCCTCAATCGGCGCTACCATTTTTACCCAATTCTACATGCGTTTATTGTACAACACTTATGGCGATGAACTGGGCGATGAGTTGTTTTTAAGCTACATGGAACTGATCAATGCGCCGAGCAGGGTCATGCAACAGATGATTGAAGATACGGCGCATGTTCAGGTTGTGCTTTCGGATTCAACCATGGGCACAGCGATCAAAACCAATCGTTGGTTCGATAATATCAATACCAATGAAGTAGAATCCAGGGACGATATTCTCAGACAAAGCTTCAGCGAAGCTATTGCGATTCTTCGCCAGCACCTCGGGGAAAACGAACAATACTGGCGCTGGGAAGCAATACATAAGCTCTCGGTTAAGCACATCTTCGGACAAGCCGGCGGCGCTGAAGATGAAAGCATCGTCACTAAATTGTTCAACTTTAAAACCGTCGTTACCGGCGGCAACGCTACCTCCATCAACAATGGCGAGTTCCGCTATAAGCATGTGGATTTCTCAAAAGATGCGCTGGTGAATGCCTCGCACCAGGTTGGCGCCAGCTCCAGACGGGTTATCGATATGGCTGATCCGGGCAAATTTTACAGCATCATGCCCGGCGGCAACAGCTGCGATATCATGAGCGATCACTACAGCGATCAGTTGGAAATGTGGGCAAAAGGCGAGCTTCGGGAATTTATCACCAATCCCGACCGGTTTGAAGAGTTGGGGTACGATCTGACAACGCTCAGCTTACCGGATTGATTTCATTAAAACTCATGTATAGGCAATTCATGAGTTGCTAAAATCCTTAAGTCCTCTCCTTTTGGGAGAGGATTGAGGTGAGGGTTGCTTTTTGCCCTTAAAACACTGCCAACTTACCCTTCATTTGTAAGGATGTAAAAACTTATCTAAATTTCTAAGAGAAACTAATTTCCCTGATTACGATATACAAGCCTTTATACCAATTATTATCCAATAGAATAAAACCCAATGTTGCTTTACTCTAAAATTACCGGAACAACAACAATTAAGTTTAGACAATCTATGGCGATAAATAACTATAGAAAAATAACAACATGAAGAAAGAATTAATATCTGAATTATTTAAAAAATTTGAAGATGCCTGCTACGACTTAGATGGTCTTGAGTGTTGGAGTGGCAGGGAGTTAATGGAAATTTTCAACTATAGTGAATGGCGAGCATTTTCAAAGCTTATTGAACGTGCCTCAAAATCTTGTGAAGGTTCAGGTGAGGAGGTTTCCGACCATTTTGTAGTGTACTCCAAAATGGTTGAATTGGGAAGCGGTGCGCAACGTGAAATTCAAGATGTAGCGCTTACAAGATATGCTTGTTACCTAGTTGCTCAAAATGGCGACCCCTTAAAACCTGAAATTGCATTTGCACAAACATATTTCGCTGTCCAAACAAGAAAGCAAGAACTCATTGAAAAAAGACTCTTGGATATTGCAAGAGTTAATGCGCGCGAAAAACTATCAAAATCGGAAAATAAATTATCGGGTATAATTTATGAGAGAGGGGTCGATAACAGAAGTTTTGCATTATCGTTCTGAAGGTGATAAAGCTCTGTTTGGAGGCAGAACAACCCAATTTATGAAAAATAAATTAGGTGTGCCAACTAATAGGCCTTTAGCGGACTTTTTGCCTACATTAATGATTAAAGCAAAAGATTTTGCTACTGAATTGACGAGTCATAATGTTGTTGATAAGGATTTATCAGGAGATAATGCAATTACGAAAGAACATGTAGATAATAATACCGAAGTTAGAAATATGCTCCTTAAAAGAGGCGTTCAGCCTGAAAACTTGCCCCCTGCTGAAGACGTAAAAAAGGTTCAAAGAAGAATAGATAGTACTGAAAAGAAAATCCTAAAAGACCTAAAAAAGGATAAAAAATAACCAAACTCAATCATATCAATAAAAATGTAGGGACAATTCATGAATTGTTAAGATCCTTAAGTCCTCTCCTTTTGTGAGAGGATTTAGGCGAGGGGGTGCTTTTTACACCTCTATAGCCTGCCACTCCTGCGAACGCAGGAGCGATCAGCGAATACCTGCTTTCACACGCATGGCATTCTTCGTGAAATGGTTTGTTGCGCTTGCTGCCCCCTAAACCAACATGGCCTTCAAAAATTGGCATTTTGGCAGGCTCAATCCCCGATTTGTATGGATAAACAAACTTCTCTAAATTCTAAGAAATAAGAGTTTCCCTGAATATGATGATCAATCCCTTCAGGTTTTTCGGTAAATCATAGCACTATTAAGCCAGATATAATAAACTATTTTATTAAAAGGGTATGGGATGGTTTATGTATGTATTTTATAAGATCATATTCATAAAGACACTTTCACTTTTTCATAACAGTCAAACAAATGTTGAGCGGTGATTGCAGCTGCTTAATAGATAAAAAGGAGATCAACATGGCTAATAACATATTAGTGGCCTACGAGACAAAGTATGGCTCAACAGAAGAGATTGCCAAAAAGATCGGCGAGGTGCTTGTTGAGGCCGGTATGAGTACCGACATTTTACCTATTGATCGTATCAGCGACCTTACGCCATACAAAGTCATTGTATTGGGTAGCGCCGTATTTACCGGTGATTGGTGCAAAGAGGCCGCCAATTTCCTGGAAGCCAACGAGAAGGTACTGGCTGAAAAGACCGTGTGGTTGTTTTCCAGCGGCCCCCTTGGTGAAGGCAGTGTGGAAGAAGACTCACAAGGATGGCAATTCCCAAAGAAGCTGCAACCCATTGCCGACCGCATCGCCCCTCGTGGCATCACCGTTTTTCACGGTAAAGTAGATGTAGATAAGCTCAGCTTATTGCATAAGTTTATGTCCAAAGTTGCCAAAGTACCCGTAGGTGATTTCCGTAAATGGGATGCCATCACATCCTGGGCTAAAGATATTGCCGAGGTACTCAAGAAAGAAGGCCTCGGGCAGGGAACTGCGGCATAACAACTTCTTTTTCATGCTTATGCCGGATTGGGGATTAAAAACACAATAAGCTGTGCGAACAAATAGCCAAAATTGTAGAAAAAGTTTCCATTACTGAAGGTAAATCACGGGACATTTTTTTGATGATCAGTCTAAGATTTCCGTATTGATCGCAGCTGAGGATTATGACAGCCCGGAGGGAGTATATTTTCATAATTTTTCAAAAATCAATAGGGTGTGATTTAACAATCGCTATACCGAAGTTACCTTGCTACGCGAGATTAGTGTCGGTGAGTTCAAGCGATATACGCATAGTAAAAAGGGAAATATTATTTTATGAATAACGTATTAGAGAAATATAACCCATTGTTCTTATACCGCCGATTTGGTGGAGTAAGCACAATAGAATATACTCGCACGTTGTAACCAATGCAAAAAAGACCGATGCGCAAAACAAGAAAGTGTCAAGCTCCAGCCGCACAAGCCGACCTTTCGGCTTGCCACACACTTGTTTTTTTGCACCGCTCGACAGATAACTAAATTTGACTGACAGAAAAAATACAAGACAATGGACATAGAAAAAGGCATAGCCAAAGACCTTGAAACCATTCAGAAAAAGGACGCTCAAAAATGGTTTCAGCAACTCATACAGAAAGGCGAGTACGTTGGAGAACTATTCTCAATCAACTACGAGAATGCCAAAGTCCAAATACACGACAACGAGAGACAAAAAGTTGGAGGAATACCAAGTTTGAGTTTTCTTGTTGCAACTCGCGTTGACCCCGATAATGACAATATTGATTTCAAGGCAGAGGACGCATCATTTATTCTGCTTCGCGTAATGGATGCAGCACAATTACCAAACAGTTCAGAGGCAGAAAGAATAAGAGTAGAAACAGCACAAAGAGTAAGTGGAGATACCGATACTCATTGGGACGGTGACGGAATAATGGACACCAAGACAAGGGTTTATTTGGGTTATGCCGGTGTACAATGCCGAATTATTGGAACTTTCTTTTTGGACGCTCCCAATGAAGAAAACGGAAACGGACGACTTCATTTGAAATTCGGAAGTGACCTTTCAAATTTTTATCCAAACAGGGGGTTAAAAGTGTACAAGCCCAATGGTGACGCATTAACGCTTATTGTTAACTACACTGACCCAAGTAACCTTCAAGAGCACATTGAAAAATACGGGACTGCAGAGAGTGTAAAACTTGGTTACATCCGGTATGCTTCAACCAACAGAAAATTTCAGGACATTGATGATGTTCCTGTTAACATTTATCCTGCCGACCTACTCTCTCAAAAATCGGCACTATTTGGAATGACCAGAACAGGTAAATCAAACACTACAAAAATTATTGCTAAATCCGTTTACGAACTACGCTATCCCACTAAATCAGAAGATAACGCATTAAGAATTGGACAAATCGTATTCGACCCGAATGGAGAATACGCAAACGAAAATGCACAGGACAAAGATGGCAATGACAACCCAAATGCTTTGAAGAACATTTGGGAGATAGGTGATGGAGCAAACAAATCTGATGAAGTAGTTACCTATGGAATAACCGAGCACCCAAATGACCCTGACCGTATTTTAATGCTTTTGAATTTCTACACGGATGATAACCTTCAAATTGGAAAAGAAATAATTGACAGCATCCTTGCTGATGATAGCACCATTTATATGAGAAACTTCCAGCAAGTTGTATTTGAAGCACCAGACCCTGGAGACAGAAGTGCATTAACGAGACATAACAGAAGAGTACTTGCTTATCGGGCAGTATTGGCAAGAGCAGGATTTCAGGTGCCGGCCAACCTCCAGCCAAATACAAGAGGATTATTCAATCGTGACCTCCTTAATGCAATGCAAAACAGCCAAAGTGCTAATGCTCCGGAATATCAATCTGCTGCACAAATTTTTTCTAACCAAAATCCGACCTGGGGACAACTTGCCAACGCATTTGAAGCGCTGGACAAATTCATCCGTGACCGTCAAAGTGGCTATCAAGCTTTTGAAACGGCCTACGTAAACAGACCAAATGGTTCAGGTGAAAGATGGGCGGATGAAGATTTGAAAAAAATCATTGGTCTTTTTCAGTACCCAAATGGTACACGGAAAATTGGTATAGCAGCTGAACAACACAGCGCAGATACAGGAGAAGATTATGCAGAGGATATATATAGACACTTGGTCGCTGGCAAGTTGGTAATCATTGACCAGTCAAGTGGTGAACCTGAACTCAATAAATCCTCAGCTAATCGGATAATGACTAAGATTTTCCGGGAGAACCAAAGACAATTCATACAGGGCGCAACGGACATTCCTGAAATTCTTGTTTACATTGAAGAAGCCCATAATATCTTGCCTGCAGGAAGTGATTTGGATTTATCAGATATCTGGGTTCGTACTGCGAAAGAGGGTGCCAAGTACAGAATCGGGATGGTTTATGCTACGCAAGAAGTCAGTAGTATTCAAAGAAACATCCTAAGAAACACTGCAAATTGGTTCATTGCACACTTGAATAATACGGATGAAACAAAAGAGCTATGTAAATACTATGACTTTGCGGATTTTGAGCCATCCATCAGACGAGCACAAGACAAAGGATTTTTAAGGGTTAAGACACTAAGCAATCCGTTTGTCATTTCGGTACAGGTGGACAAATTTGAAGTAACTGCATAACTCGGAAATAATGGGATTTGAAAACGAATTTGCAAGCTACGAGCCACTCCGCAGAATATTGGACAGTCCCAAAGTCCAATCATTGCAGGAAAGGCTGCGCGTTAGAAAGCGAGATGACCAAGAAGAAAATGAAGAATTTGAAGGGAACATACTTGACAAAGCTGATTTGTCGAGTGACTTCGTACCCGACTATGTTGTTGCTATTGATGGAAGTTATCAACCTGCAAAGGCTGAGAATGGGTTCCCCGGTGCAGAGTTCGGCTATATTACTATTTCGGCTGTCCTGATTATTGAAAAAGCAGTTAGGGAGTTTGCCAAACAGGAGTTTATTGACCCCAAGAAATTCAGAGAAACTGAAAAGGCATCTACGATTGACACCGTAATTCCCGGATGCAACGTCATCATTGAAGGTGAGAAATCGGCCAAAGCGTCAATGCGTAAAGCACTGTTTGAGGAATTGCAGAACACACGTGCGTTTGAAGAAGGAGAAACATTGCTGGAAACCTACGAGTACCTCTTCAAACTCAAACAGGATAAAGACAAAGAACTTGGCGGTGGACGACTACCAAGAAGCCCGATTGAAGGTGTGGACAAGGATATGACCTATGGTTATGGCGAATATCAATGCCCACATAGCAAGGAAAAACTCTACTCCACAGACGCATTACGGTTGCACGAATTGATGAATCCATCCGGCACTAACGGTGAAATGTATGGTCAGATAATGTCAATGTTTGAAAAACTTTGGCTCATTCACATTTTGCGTTCATTTGAGAAGAAGGACTGGTTGAACATCCTTGACCGAGTTGCATTTGTTCTGGACGGCCCACTTGCTTGCTTCAGTACTTGGTCTTGGCTGAATAAATCCATTATTACAGAACTGGAAACAATCAATGACGTTCAAAAGAAACAAACCAAAAAAGACCTGTTGATTTTTGGAATAGAAAAGTCCGGCACGTTTTACAACCACTTTGAGGAGATTGACACTAAGGTTGACGGAGCAACAGACCGTTTCCCAAGACAATCTGCGTTTCTTCTTTCAGATGGGTATATCAAAAGAAACATCATCTTTTCAGAAAGCGACAAACTTTATGGTCAGGATACATATTTTGGGAGGAAACTTTTTTACAAAACCCGGACAGGCTATAGAATAGTGCCCGTTCTTGCCTTTCTGAAAGAGAAACCAAACATTGAATCCAATTCGCCCAATGAATTTCCAAGACTGGCTGACTTGATGAACGTACTTGACGAATTGGTATCAAGTCGCTATCCGAACTCTGTTTCACCATTAGTTTCTGCACACGCTGAAGCAGCTATTCCATTAAACCTTGGCAAGCGAATCTTTGATGATATTGCTCGTGAAATCAGGACAAAATCATTGCAAGAATGATAAAAGTTGAGGACATAGTAAGAGGGTTCAAAACTCCTGAATCACGGTGGGCAAGATTCGGCCCTTACTATGCTATGTTTCCTGTTGATTTTGCATTTGAAGTAATCGAAAGATACTCAAGGCCTGAGGACTTTATCATTGACCCATTTGCGGGTAGATGTTCCAGCATTTATGCAGGTGGTGTTTTGGGGAGACACAGCTTGGGCATTGAAATCAATCCCGTTGGCTGGCTTTACGGAACAGTCAAACTTCAACCTGCAAATAAAGAAGAAGTCGTTGACCGCCTTTTTGAAATATACTCTAAACGAAACTACTATAGACGAGCCATTGAGCGAATGCCTCTTTTCTACAGAATGTGCTACTGCGATGAAGTGCTGAAATTCCTTTTGACAGCGAGAAAGCACTTAGACTGGAAGAACAACAGCGTTGACGCTACCTTAATGTCAATCCTTTTAGTTTATCTACATGGCAAATTAGGAGAAGGAATGTCCAACCAAATGAAAATGACAAAAGTTATGGGCATTAACTATTCCGTGAATTGGTGGAGGGAAAAGAAGCTGACCAATCCACCAGAAATAAATCCCATTGACTTTGTAATGAAAAAAATGGACTGGCGGTACGAAAAAGGAATGCCATCAGTGTTTGACAGTCAAGTGGTTTTCGGAGACAGCACGGTCGAATTAGACAGGATTGTGCAAAAAGCACAGGAGACGGACATTCGATTCTCTTTGCTATTTACTTCACCGCCCTATTGTTCCGTAACGGACTACTACGCTGACCAATGGCTGCGCTTATGGCTGTTGGGTGGGCCAGAAATTCCCAAATCTAATCAAGAAAAACATAAAGGACGCTTTGTTTGCAAAGAAGACTACTATAATCTACTAGACACTGTTTTTGGTAAATGTGCTGCTTTAATGGACAAGCAAAGTACAATCTACGTTCGGACTGACAGACGAGAGTTTACGTTCAATTCGACACTTGAAATCTTGCAAAGACATTTTCCCAAACACAAGACTGAAATCAGTGACAGACCATTTAAAAAGAAAACTCAAACAGAGATACACGGTAATAAATCAAATGAGACAGGAGAAATTGACATCATAATGACACGTTGACAAGGCAGACGCACACAGTCACACACATTGGCTGGTCGCACAGGCAACCGCACAAACTAAAACCAGCCAAAGAGTGTGCCTATCCTAACGCTGACAAAAAAATGAATGAAAAAGCACTGGCTACAACAAAGTATAAAAACATAGGGCAGACAAGGGTTACATAGAGCTTAGCACTCCCAACAAGCTTCCTGCTCGGCTGAAAGGGAAGTGCTCCGAAAGCCCTACGATTTTTATACAGAGCCGTTAGATACTATTAGAACAGAAGAAAACAAAAATGAAAATAAATACAGAAAAAGCTTCTAAAACAGGAGACCAACCCACATTGATAGTTGCAATTGAACAGAAATTTCCAAAGAGTGAACGTGTTATAAACGATGATCTTGCTCCTCTTCTTTTCACTGGTCTGAATCGCTTTTGGATTTGGTTATCTAAATGGGCATTTATTCGAAACGGCTTTGTAAAATTGACAGAAAAATTAATGCCAGGTGGTTGGAGTGCCTTTCTAGTTCGTAAGCGATACATCGATGAAAGACTCATTGAAGCCATTGAAAAACAAAATATCAAAAGTGTTGTGAACCTCGGAGCAGGTTCGGATACTCGCTTATTTCGCCTTCCTGAAACTCAAAAAATCAATAGCTGGGAAGTTGATCAACCTGAAAACATCAAGGGCAAACAAAAAGCTATTGAAAGAGCTATAGGCACTTTCCCGAGACATGTAAAACAAATACCCATTAACTTTATCGAGGAAGACATTTTAAGCGCTCTAAAGGAAAAAGGCTATCAAGTAACAGAGAAGACTTTTTTCATATGGGAGGCCGTTTCTCAATATATCGCTGATTCTTCGGTTAGAAAAATGTTTGAGTTCTTATCCAAAGCACCAATTGGAAGCTATTTGACATTTACATATATACTTAAAGACTTTATCGAAGGTGAAAATCTATATGGCCAGGAATTAATGTACAAGAAAGCAGTTAAAGGTAATATCTGGCATTCCGGTTTAGATCCAGAAGAAATTGCATCAGAGCTTGATAAATACGGTTGGAAGTTAATTGAAAATTTGGGCTGTGAAGAGCTAAATAAACGATATGTAAAACCAACCGGAAGAAAACTAGGGGTTATGGAATTAGAACGAATAGTTTTTGCAGAAAAAATTAAATAAAAACAGTGCCTAACACGCGGTCATAAAACATTGTGCGGAAAGTGTTAAATTTTGACTGCATAACATTTAATCAACGGCTTATCGGTTTGACTGGAAACTACCATGCAATCTTCCACTGCTCATACAATTTACCGTTAGGCAACATTTGCACAAAGCAATCTTTTTACCCATCTTTGACGTTAGTAACGTAAAACAAAAATATGATTATTTCTTTTGGCTCGAAAGAGACAGAACAAATTTGGAACGGAATCCGAGTTAAAAAAATGTCGATTGAAATTCAGAACGTCGGACGTCGAAAATTAAGAATGTTGAATAACTCGCAAGACATTGCTGATTTGCGAATTCCGCCGTCAAACCGACTTGAAAAACTAACCGGAAAATTGAAAGAATTTTATAGTATTCGGATTAACAAACAATGGAGAATTATCTTCATTTGGGACAAA
The DNA here is from genome assembly GCA_028277445.1 of Chloroherpetonaceae bacterium. Classification (GTDB taxonomy): domain Bacteria; phylum Bacteroidota; class Chlorobiia; order Chlorobiales; family Chloroherpetonaceae; genus JANQGG01. The sequence continues at coordinate 15,351 of JANQGG010000062.1, forward strand.
GGAAACGCCAGAGAAGTAGAAATAATTGATTATCATTGAAAAAAATAAAAATGGAAAAGTTAGCAAATGTACATCCTGGAGAAATCTTGAATTACGAATTTCTTGAACCATTGGAAATCACCGCATACCGACTTTCAAAGGACTTGAAAATTCCGCAAACTCGAATTTCGGAAATCGTGAAAGGAAATCGCAGAATCACTGCGGATACAGCTTTACGATTGAGTAAATATTTTGGGAATTCTGCAAAATTTTGGCTCGGACTTCAAAACGATTTTGACATCGAGGAGGAAAAGGAATTAAAGGAATCGGAATTGAAAGAAATTAAACATTACGGAAATAAAAACGTTGCCTAATCGAGTAGGCGGCTCCGACAATGATTAGCTTGAGTGCGCCTCTCACACCACCGTGTCCTTCGACCTTACTCAGGATAAACCAAGCGGGTCTTCCCGAATCAAGTTCGGGACGGATTTTACTGGCGGTTCGTTAACTTGGCCTGTTTTGTTGATGATAGGCTTGATAGATATATACCCTCTTGAGTTCAGCCTCGCTACGGTTATGGTGCTTCCCAAAACCCGACTCTGAATTATACCCGATTTGCCCATCCTGCTGCTCCTTGCTAGGCTTGCTGATAACGTCAATTAAACTTATTACGCAAATTTCAGGTGCGAGACTAAGTATTAATCGTTTAACTCAAAACGGCTCAATCACCAATTTAGAAAAATACAAGGGCCGGTATACTTATCACCGACCCTTTTTCATTTTTACATCTTTAATTTGTCGCTCCTGCGAAAAGCAGGAGTCTGGATACCTACTTGCAGGAGTGGCATACTGCGTGTTAATGCTTATTGTATGAAACCACCTTAACAGGCTGCTCTTCCGCTTTCATAAAATCCAAATACGCCATTGCTTCTTTTGGCTGATCATTTTCGTCAGCCTAACGATTAACGTTAATTTAAGTTGATATTTAACAGCTATAACTTTACATTTTTATAGACGTATGCTTGCATTTCACTTATGTGCGACCAGTTCGCATGCCCCACTTTTCCTCTGAATGACCTGCATCGTTCAAGCGGCGTTTTCTTACCGGATTAGTTCTTTGGTAAACACATTAAATACAACCATAATGAAACACTTCTTCATCTGTGTATTAACATTACTGATTTGGAGCGGGAATATTGGAATAGCACATTCTGCACCGTCTAAAAAAGGATTTATAACCTCAAAAGAACTCTTCAAAAGCAAATCTAAAAACCGATTTAGCTCAAAGTTTAATAACCCCTCGTCGCAAAAAAAGTGGGAGAAATTGCGAGTCTCATGGAAAAAAAGTCCCAAAAGCCGGGCAAAAGAAGTTCTAAAAAAGTCAGCATTTTCTTCGAAAAATAAAATCCACAATAAAACGCCAACCACAATGGCCGAAGGCGATGAAAAATGGCTGGAAGGTTTTCACTTGCCTGGCGGGCTTAATGACGATGTTCAAGCCATTGCAATAGATAGTAGTGGAAATGCTTATGTTGGCGGATTCTTTACGACTGCCGGAGGACTTACCGTTAATTACATCGCCAAATGGGATGGGAGTTCGTGGTCTGCTTTAGGGAGTGGTATGGATGCTCCGGTGCTTGCAATAACTTTAGACGATAGCGGAAACGTGTATGCCGGCGGTTTGTTTGCCACTGCGGGCGGCAACGATGTTTTTGGCATTGCGAAATGGGATGGAAGTTCGTGGTCTGATTTGGCAGGCGGTATGGATGCTTATGTCAACGCTCTAACCTTTGATGAAAGTGAAAATCTCTATGCAGGAGGATATTTTACGGATGCCGGCGGTGTTTCAGCAAACTACATTGCCAGATGGGATGGCAGTACTTGGTCGGCGCTTAGTACGGGTACTGATGATGAAGTCAATGCATTAACAGCTGATGGTACAGACGTGTATGTGGGGGGATATTTTACAGACGCCGGTGGTGTTTCAGCCAATTATATCGCGAAATGGGATGGTAGCGCTTGGTCGGCTCTGGGCACAGGCATGGATGCCCCGGTTTATGCACTAACTTTTGGAAGCGGGAGCCTTTATGCCGGCGGTGAGTTTACAACTGCCAATAGCAGCCCGGCTAATTACATTGCCGAATGGAATGGAAGTACTTGGTCGGCTCTTGGTAGTGGCATGGATGCCCCAGTTTATGCATTAGATATTGATGGAAGCAACAATATTATTGCAGGCGGCGCTTTTTCGGAAGCAGATGGAAGTTTTGTTTATGGTATTGTACAATGGAATGGCAGCTCATGGTTAGACCTCGATGGCGGTATGAACGATTACGTGTATGCATTAGGAGTAGATGGGAGTGAAATCTATGCAGGCGGCATGTTTTCAATTGCGGGTAGTATTTCAGCTTATGGTATCGGAAAATGGGATGGCAGCGCATGGTCAGCTCTTGGCTCAGGAACATACAATGGCGTTAATGACTATGTTTATGCCACAGCTGTAGATGGAAGCGGAAATGTATATATCGGTGGCGATTTTACAGACGCTGGCGGTGTTTCAGCCAATTATATTGCGAAATGGGATGGTAGCTCATGGTCGACTCTTGGTACAGGAATGGACGGCCCCGTTTATGCGATAACCCTAGACGGTATTGGAAATATATATGCAGGCGGCATTTTTGCCACTGCCGGCGGCAACGATGTTTATGGCATTGCCAAATGGGATGGTAGCGTTTGGTCGGCTCTTGATGGTGGCATGGACGACTATGTTAATGCACTTGCTGTAGATGGAAATGGAAACGTATATGCCGGGGGATATTTTACAGACGCAGGCGGCGTTCCGGCAAACTATATCGCCAAATGGGACGGTAGCGCTTGGTCGGCTCTCGGCGCAGGCACGGATGACGAAGTTAATGCAATTGCAATTGATGGAAATGGAAATGTTTTTGCAGGCGGTTTGTTTGCCACTGCCGGCGGCAGCGATGTTTATGGCATTGCCAAATGGGATGGCAGCGTTTGGTCGGATCTTAGCGGCGGTATGGATGCGCCTGTGAATGCACTAACTATAGACGTGAGTAATAATGTGTATGCCGGGGGATATTTTGAAAATGCGGGAAGCGCACCTGCAAACTATATCGCGAAATGGGATGGCAGTTCTTGGTCTGATATGGATAGTGGGGTGGATGACTATGTATATGAGCTTACAATTGACGGCAGCGATAATCTATTTGTCGGTGGGTCATTCACTACTGCGGGCAGCACATTTATACCGAGTTACGGAATAGCAAAATGGTATGTAGATGGCTGGTCAGCTCTCGGAAGTGGCTTGAATGCCCCGGTTAACTCGCTTTCATTAGATGTGGAAGGGAATCTTTATGTTGGGGGAGAATTTAGTGATGCTGGAGAAAAACCGTCGTTATTCTTTGCAATATGGCAAAGTGAGGATAATCCGCTACCAATTGAGCTGTCCTCATTCACTGCCGTATCCATTAATTCGGGGATTTTGCTCAAATGGAAAACTGAATCTGAACTGGATAACCTTGGATTTATTTTGAAACGTAGTTTGGATCAGAACGGGCCATACGAGATTATCAGTTCTTACGAGTACAACCCTGCGTTAGAAGGTGCGGGAAATTCACCATACGGGAAATCGTACCAGTATATAGATAATTACATAGAACCTAAAAGCGGGCAAACATATTACTATAAACTCTTTGATGTAGATATCTCAGGTCAGGTTGTAAACGCAAAAGGATATGGCCCGATTAAAGCAACCGCTAGTACGCAGGATTATACGCTGCATCAAAACTATCCTAACCCATTTAATCCGGCTACGACGGTTAATTTTACAATGAAAAAAGCCGGGGTAGTCAGTTTAAAGGTATTTGATGTATTGGGACGCCTCGTCTTTCAAAAAAGCATTGAGGCTAAATATGGGAGCAACAGTTACAATTTTGATGGCACAAATTTAACCAGCGGCATTTATTTCTACCAATTAAACACCGAAAACTTCAG
>JANQGG010000011.1 GCA_028277445.1 Chloroherpetonaceae bacterium
AACATAATTTTGGGCTTGCAACACCCAAAATTAAAAACAACCTCTTAAATATCAAGGCTTGTAGAGGATTCTGTGGAAACTTGCGAAACTCAGGAAAAAGGCGTCATGATCCCTAATTATTTTGAGCCGCTAATTGTGATAATGGGATATCGCTTAGGGGATAACTTCGCCAATCTGGGTCGTTAAAATGCCACCACTCGCCTCTGATGGATAAAAATCCTTCTCGATTCATGGCTTGGTGCAATATCTCACGATGCATGATGGCTTCTTTGGAATGGTTCATGTTATGCGTTCGCGCTTTGATGCTAAAATCATCAAATCCGGTTGGCATCGTGCATTCGTTGCCCAACGAATCAACCAATGTAATATCTACTGCTGCTCCCCGACTATGTTTCGAACCTTTTTTAGGATTAGCCACATAACGCCGAAGCTTTTTTGGCGTGGCCTTCCAGAGTATTTTTTGGGCGGATTTCGGGCGGTAGGCATCCCATATCTTTAAACCATACCCTTTTTTTGATAATCGTTTTTGCACACGTGCAAGACGGTCGGCAACGTTAGCCCTTAAAAAACATGCTGCCGTATCGTAAATTTTTTTCCCGGTAAAGTTATTCGTGCTGGCATACCGCATGTCAATTACAATGCTTGGAATACGGGTTCTGATATCTACAAAATCATCTTGGGCTACTATCGACTTATCAGCGAAAACCAGTAAGCTAAAAAGCGCAAGAAAGTTCCATAGAACCCGCTTTATGATTCTCTTAAAGCAAAGTTTTTTAGTAAATTTAAAGCCCATAATCTTTTTATTTTTTTCATTTAAATCATCAATTATTGTGGAAAGAACGTTAGCAATTTTAAAACCAGATTGTGTCAGAAAAAATCTTATTGGCGCCGTTATCGAAAAAATCCAAAATGCCGGATTTAAAGTCGTTGCTTTAAAACTTACCAAACTAACCAAAGAAACTGCCGGCGAATTTTATGCCGTGCATAAAGAGCGTCCATTTTATGGTGAATTGGTTGAATTTATGTCCTCCGGGCCATGCGTTCCTATGATCTTGGAAAAAGATAATGCCGTTGCTGATTTTAGAGCGCTTATCGGCGCAACAGACCCCGCCGAAGCTGCCGAAGGTACTGTTAGAAAACTGTATGCCGACAGCAAAGGTGAAAATATTATTCATGGATCAGACTCTCAAGAAAATGCGAAACTTGAAGGCGCATTCTTTTTTTCGACTGAAGAAGTTGTAAAAATACATGCATAAATTTTTAGGTTAAACGCAATTTGAATCACGCAAATTGCGTTTATATTGTTTATCAAAGCCATTATGATTAATCGACCGATTTCCGAACCAAAACCGCCGAACTCATGCTAATAAACTCAGAAAATTTCAGTTTGAATGTTGCTGATTGGCCCTCATTACCCAACATCATCAGCGCAGAGGAATTCAAAAATTTACCGCCTAATGCAAAAACGTGCATTATTATTGAGGGCATGACAAGATCAGGTCGATACAATCAGGCCCAAACCATGAGTGAAGACCTGAATTTAAATTGTTTTGCGTTTACCGAATGGGTTGAAAAATACAAACCGGAAAATCCTGCTGAAAAATCAGAATTGGACAAGTCGCTCAAAAACGGCACGTATTTACCCTCGGAACTCAGCGTTAAAATTGCCGATTGGGCATTGGAAGAATTTTACAAAACAGTCTATTCCTCGGATGATTTTTACAACCGTCCGTTTGTACTGGCAGGATATCCACGAACCATTCAGCAAGCAGCGCATTTTCAGCAATTTTTAGAACGGCACAACACGTTTGCCTTGATGGCCATTATTGAAACTAACGAGGCCGAATCCAAACTGCGTATGATTGAAAAGCCTGTTGATCGAATCGGGCATGAAACCGATCATATACCCGAAGTTCAAATGGTAAAAATCGGGGAATATTATCTTAAAACGCACGGCTTTCTTAAATGGCTTGAACTTATGAACAAAGCCACCACCTTTAAAGTATGTATTGATAAAAAGGATTATAATCACCGACCGGGAGAACATTTAAGTGTTATTGACAGGGGCGATTATGTGGTTATTTCTCCAGCGGATGTTTCAAGAATGATCATGATGTTTTTGAATATGGTGCATTTTGTCAACTACAGCGGGGCATAACAAAACCTTAGCACAAATACTCGTTTGAGCTTAAATGAATCGAAATTTCATCGTTATTCCAATTGACTTTCAATCGGTGCAAGTGATGATCTTCTTTATTGCAGCTGTTAATATCGAATGCCCATTCCTGAGTTAATGCACACCGCAAGTCTTCACATTCATTCGGCGAGGAATTGTTTTTGCAGATTGGGCATAACGAGGAAAATGCTTGATACTGTTTTTCAGATACCCTCAACACAATTAAATCCAAATCGGGGATCCATAAAAAGCCATCCTGAACCTGGAGTTCGGGAAAGCGTTTGAGATCAATAACGAGCGCATCATTATTCTTTTCAATTCCATCTATCTCATTATCGGTGTGTGTTTTAGAAATATAAACGCTTCCGGATGTTAATCCTTTAAACACGACGGCCGAACATGTACGCCGCAGCAAATCCCTATCTTGAAATACCGGATTTTCTTTCTTTAGAATTAAAGTGTTGATAAAATTCGTCAATTGTATTTCAAGTGATTTTTCCATAAAAACCAATCACACTTTCATTAAATAAATTCGAATACACAACGATTACAACTGCAGGGTAACTAAATACAAATTGTTTTTGAATAAAAAAAACGCTCAAACCGGCTTTAGTAGATTTGAGCATCACTCATTTGCTTTAAATATTTACGTTGGCACGGTAGGATCACTTCAATCCAATACAACCATTTGGTTTGCATCGGCATATACTTTGCTGGTTAAACATTAAGGGGAAAGGCGCTTATGATAAGTTGCGGCACCCGTGTTAAACCATTTTTATCAAAGGGTTAAGAGAAATTTACCTTTATGGAGTGAGACCAACATTTTGCTATGATGACGTGCGAATATCGGTGATAACCAAACTGAAGCAATTACCAAACTCTTGACGAAGGCATTCTTTCAGCCTTAACTTTAAATCGTTTTGATCAACCAATTGGCGTTTAACTTTAGCTGTAATGCAGATATTCTTATTATGAACTTCAGTGTAATTGCATAGCCAAACCTTTACTTCTTTTAAAACAGGTATATGCATAAGGTAGTCTTCAATATCATCCAACGAAATCCAATGGCCGCCAAAAAATAACGAATTCTTAAAACGGTCTTTCACTGTGATGTAGCCATCCTGGTCTTTTACGGCAATAATATCGATAGCTCCCTTAGGAATTTGTTGGTGAGACTTTTTAATCCCACATATGGTTTGATTCATGGAAGGTATCGGATAACTCAGCGATAAATAGCCTTGCTGGTTGTGGCTCAGCTCCTGATTATGCTGATTTAAGATTTGAACCTGGACGCCCGGATAAGGTTTGCCGGTCCGCTCCGGTTTTTTATCCAGGGATAGCACTGTTCCGATTAGCGGCGCGCCCAGCTCAGCATTAAACCACGTATCTATAATCGCACCGTTATTTCCTGCCAGGTTCTCTTTGATCCATTGATACAAATCATGATTAATATAATCACTCAGCACGCTAACCAATCTTAATGTGGAATAATCAAACCTGGAGGCTGCATCGGTATCCAACGCTTTTAATTCGTAAAGGAATTCAGGGGATGTCGCCAGAATATTGATGCCGTGTTTATCAACGGCGCGCCATACGGCATCGGGATTAGGAAACGCCAACGACCCTTCTCTAAAATAAACGGTAGCGCCATTCAATAATGTCCCATAAACCGAATTGGTATGTCCTTCGATAACGCTTAAATCCGACGTACACCAGCAAATATCGGATTCCTTTAAATCGTTAATGATTTTCGTGTAATACCCTGCACCAACCATATATCCGCCATGCGTATGAACGAACCCATCCATTGGAGCATTTGGCTTCGATGTAAAGATCATAAACAACGGATCGTTTGAATGCATAATTTCCGGATTGATCCATTTTGGTTCAACATTCATAAAATCATGGAAGTCGAATTCCATTTTTGAGCGCAGTTCGGATTTTGGGTCCTGGCGTCTTAAGACAATTTTGGGGCAATCATAATTCACCTCGCATAACGCCTTATCCAACACTTGTTTCAGATTGATGCTTTTTCCATTGGAAAACATAATATCGGCAAGGAAAATGCATCTTGGTCTGACATTTTGAACATAATCCCGAATGTACTTACTACCTAAACCGGTATGCAGCATCACATGAATAGCGCCGATCCTTGCACATGCCAACATGGCATAAATGGTTTCAACCGTGTTTGGCATATATATTAATACCGTATCGCCTTTATTGACACCCAGGTTTTTTAAGGCATTGGCAACCTGGCAAACCCGTTTTTGCAACCGATCGTAGGTTACGGTAACTTCGCGGCCATTTTCAGTCGACCAGAACAAGGCAACTTTATTTCGTCTAGCGCCAACCACATGCCGATCCAATGCATTAATGGTTATGTTTAATTTTCCGCCAAGAAACCATCCTTGTTCGGGGCGCTCATCGTCAAATACCGACGACCATGTCTTTTCCCAAAGAAACGTTCGGGCGATGCTGTCCCAAAAAGACATTGGCGTTGTCACCGATTCCTGGTAGGCTTTGTTGTAATGGGGAAAAACAGAAGACTCCTTAAGATATATGGGCGGCTTAATATAGTCCATGGTCATTTTTTTCAGTCAGATTAGTCGGTCATTTGTTAACTGAAAAAAATGCTAAACCATTTAATGCAGATCATTTTTTTGATGACTTTTCGAAACATTATGCGCATAAAGAGCCAGACTGCACACATGTATCGCTGCAGTTTCAGCCCTGAGTATGTTTGGGCCCAGTGATCCGGTTTTAAAACCGTGCTTAATCGCTAAATCTATTTCTGCTTGGCTGAATCCCCCTTCAGGGCCGATACAAAAAAGAATGGACTCTGCCTTTGGAGAAACTTCAATTGGCTCAAGCGCTTTTTCATGCGGTATCACTTTCTGATCAAAATCTATTTTAATCGCATCATTGAAATGACTTACATCATGCAATTTTGGAAACCATGCCCGTTGGCTTTGCTTGGCTGCCGATTGAATAATTTTTTCCCAACGCTCTTTTTTCTTTTCCAATTGTTTTTTTTGAGGCTTTGAAACGGTTCGCTCCGTTAGCATCGGTAAAATTTCACTGGCGCCCAACTCAGTTGCTTTTTCCAAAAAAAACTCAAAGCGCTCCTGCCTACGAAGTAACGAGAGCGCCACCGCAATAGGTTTAGAGGGTAAAGGCTGTTTTTCCGTGGATGTGATCCCAACAGTTAACCGACTTTTTTGGATCAACTGAATTTGGCCATAATGGACAGTACCTATACCATCCGTTAACTCAATGGAATCACCCACACTTAAACGCATGACTTTTGTGATATGGGCAAACTCCTGACCATCAATCAGGCAAGTATTGTTTGTAAGGGAAATTGTGTTGGGTTTGATATAAAAGAAACTCATGGCTTAAGAATCGGCTACGGCAAGCGTGGCTACAGTAACATTAAAAGCGCCTGCTTTTTTTAAAACTTTTGCTGCTGAAATCATTGTAGCGCCGGTTGTAAAAACATCATCAACCAATAAAACCGATTGCTCATCAAGCCGTTGATTACAATAAAACGCATTCAATAGGTTTTCTTTTCGCTCCGATGCAACAAATGATGTTTGAGAACCGGTATGTTTGATGCGATGAAGAACCGTTGTATTCATTTGAATGGCTAAACAATCCGACACACCTGAACCTAATAATTCAGCCTGGTTATAGGTACGCTCTATCTTTTTGACAGGATGCAACGGGATTGGAATAACCGTACTAAAATTAGCTTGAGGCATTTCTTTACGAATATGCCGGCCTAGTCTTGCGCCTAAGTCCAAGGCCAAAACTTGAAACCCATCGTATTTCACAGCATGGATAACAAGCGATAAATGACTTTTTTTATGAAATTTATAACACGAAATGGCCTGATCAATCGATGAGTCTCCCGGAAAGTTTTTTTTCAACGTGTCCATAATATGGCCCTGAGATTCACCTGGCAACGCAAAATGGTCAAATCCTTCATAACATCGATTACAAATAACCGATTCATTGTCCATGAGTAGTTCATGACAACATAAGCACGCATTTGGATAAACCAAATGGAGGGCTTGGCGAATGAGTGTGTTAATTGTAATCGGCATAGCTGGCCCTGTTAGATTAAAATAAAGACAGGTTCAGGGAAACCACGTTAGAGGCACGGCTTGCTCCAATTTGATTTTAGGATTTTTATCAACCAATTCAAAAAACGTTACAATTTATTAAAATAGCCGCTTGCTTATGTTGCTAGTTTTTTTCAGCATGCGAAAACACATGTGCTGCCGCGCCCATTAATCCGGCATCATTTCCAAGTGTAGCCGGAATTAATTTTAACTGGTCATGAAACGGCGGCAATATGTATTGTTTGATTTCTTTTAGGATAGACGGAAACAAAAATTCGTTTGCGCCGGAAACCCCGCCGCCAAGAACCACTGTTCGGATATCCAGAAGCGAAATTGCACCGGCAAGCCCTACGCCTAAATATTCGCCAATTTTAGCCCATAAGGTTAGCGCCAAATCGTCGCCTTTTTCCGCCGCCTGAGTCAAATGTCTGGGTTGAATCGTTTCCGGTTTGCCGCCCGATAATTGATGGAGAATTGAGTTTGGATACTCCGAAAGCATGGTCATAGCCAATGCAGAAATTTTTCGCTGCCCCACAAACCCTTCCAACGACCCACGAATGCCGGCGTGAACCTGCGCGCTCTGGCACTGAATGGAAACATGGCCCAATTCACCGGCTGCTCCGGTTGTGCCTTTATAGAGTTGCTTATTTAAAATTATTCCGCAGCCAACACCGGTTCCCAGAGTAACCATTAAAAAATCTGTCAGGCCTTTGCCTGCGCCATAATACGCTTCGCCCAATGCGGCTAAATTGGCATCATTTTCAACGCCAACATAAACCGAGCGATTGAGTGTTGCTTTTAATTTTTCAGTGAGAATATCGCCTAACGCCATCTTTTCCCAACCGGGGAGATTTGGCGGGTGGCTGACTGTATTGCTATCGAGGCCAACCACACCTGGCATACCAATACCAACGCCTTTAAAGTAGCCAGAGCTATGGTTATAACGTGTTTGATCTAACTTTTCTGCAATTAACCTCTGAAGGGCATCAATGATGTGCCTCGGTCCTTTTTCTGCTTCGGTGGGAACGGACATAAATTCGGTGAGCCGGCCCGATTGTGATACAATTGCGGATTTGATGGCTGTTCCGCCAAGATCAATGGCAATGCAAAACGCTTCCATAACCATAACCTAATCGTTGGATTCAATTAGAACTGTATGGACGAATAAATTTGCGTTTTGCCGATCCTTCAAAAAATGTTAGAATCTCATCAATTTCAGGAATCATATCGCAAGATTTTTTCACTTCTTCAATCGCATTTTTTATCAGCAATCCCGACTGGAAAATGATCCGATACGCATCTCTTAGCTGGCGGATGGTATCGTTTTCAAACCCGCGGCGGCGAAGCCCAATGACATTTAAACCTTCGAAACGGTCTTTTGCTGTCATCACAAACGGCGGAATATCATGAACGGTTTTTTGCATAGCCCCCACCATGGCATGGCGGCCAATTCGAACGAACTGATGCAGCCCCGTCATACCACCCATAACCACGTGATCGCCAATCTCGCAATGCCCTGCAATTTGAACGGTGTTAGAAATCACCACCTTATTGCCAATCATGCAATCGTGGCCAACGTGAACATAGGCCATCAGCAAACAATCCTCGCCAATAACCGTTTTTCCGGTTGCATTTGTACCACGGTTCAGTGTGGCATATTCACGAATAACCGTACGGTCGCCAACTTCTATGGTTGTAATTTCACCCTCGAATTTCAAATCCTGGGGCACTGTGCCCAGTACCGCGCCCGGGAATATTTTACAATCTTTCCCGATCCGTGCGCCATTGGCTAAAATTGCATGGTAACCAATAAATGACCCATCGCCAACTTCAACATCATCTTCTATAACGGCAAACGGTTGCACGACAACACCCTCGCCAATTTTAGCTTTTGGACTAACTGATGCAGAGGGGTGAATTTGTGTGTTTTCAGGCATGCTTTTTTTAAGGTTTAATAAGCGAATCGTTTAAAGTGTCTTCAATTAAAGCGTTTTGTCTTTTTTGGCGGATACTTTCTAATTCGTTTTTGATCATCGGGTCCTGAAATTGCTCAAAAAGCTCTTCGTACAATACCTCGGCCTGATCATATGCGTCGACGGCTTTATAGGCTTGCGCCAGCGTAAATTTCGGTCGGGGGTCTCTGGACAAATCAAACACATTGACTTTTTCCTGCAATTCCGGCAGAAGATTTCTTGCCTTATCTTTTTCATCCAGATCGGCATAGATTGTGATCATACCGCTTAAAATACGATAATCAATTTGGTAGCGTTCATTTGGCAGTATGTTTTCTGCTTTATCCAAAACTGAAATGGCCAGGCTTCGATTATCCACCTGTTTCTTAAGGCCGCCTAACGACACCATGGTTGAATCGCCAGGCTGTGCGGAAAGCTCAGCCGCCAAACGCAAAAAGATATTTTTGTAATTGCCTATCATTCGGCGGGTGGTTTCTTCAAAATACACGTCCGGGTCGTTCAATCCCCTGTATTGGAAGACATTCATAAGCTTATTGTATAAAATGTCCGGCTCGGTATAGTCAAAGACCTGGCTGGATTTAACCGGAACAACTTTATAGGCCAGGCCATCCAACCTCAGATATTGATTTAACCCGATCATGTTTTGCTCACTAACCGTTATGGCAAAATAAACCGGCCGAGTCCACATGTTATTTGTCACCACCTCATAAACCACAATATCTTGTGCGCGAATGTAGCCTTGGGTTTGGTTGTTCGGGCCGGGGACTGAAACTGTCGGGCGAAAAACCCATTCAATCGTCTCGGAAAGTTTTGCCGGCGGCTTAACCGGTCGGAATTGAGTAGTGTCGGTATCAGGCGTAATTAAATCGCCACGAGGCGTGATGAGCTCTTTTGGCACATTCATGCTGATTTTTCTTTCACGCCAGCGCATGTAAGAGAGCTGCTTGATCTGATCGTCCGTCAATTTAAACTTAACTGGCTTTGCGCCTCTGGGCGAAAGGTTTTTCAGTTGCAGGATATACCAGTCGGTGTTGGCCAAACTTAAATTAACCACTCTGACATCCGTTCTCACCCGGTCGACTTCCTGGAGATACCACAGCGGAAACGTGTCGTTATCGCCGTTTGTAAATAAAATGGCGTCTTTATCGCAACTCATCAACAGGTTGTAGGCATAATCCCACGGACTGTAATTGTTGGCTCGGCTGTGATCGTAATAATTCACTTGAAGCATTCGGCCATTGATGAAAAAGAGCCCGAACAAACATACCAGCGTAGCGCCGGTTATGCGTTTTTTCTCCTCTTTCATGCCTTCCCGAATGGTTTCGAAAAGCGCATCAATGCCAATGCCGATCCAAATGGCAAAGGCAAAAAAACTCCCAACGTAACTGTAGTCGCGCTCCCGAGGCTGGGGCTCGGTTTGGTTAAGGTAGAAGATCAACGCTACCCCCGTCAGCATAAACAAGGCTGAAACCGCCAAGCCCATTTTCCAGTGTCGCCTGAAATGAAAAAATGCGCCAATCAAACCTACGGCAAAGGGCAACGCCCACAATTTTGACCAATCCACGCCGTCATCCTGAATATCGCCGGCGCGTCCGATAAACTGCCACCCAAAATAGCGCGCATACATATGAACAAACTGATAACTCAGGAGATAGTCCAATTCGCTGCTGTACTTGTTATAATTGCGTTGATGCGTGGGATCGGAAGACCACTTCCTGGGCCATAATGGCAAATCGCCATATTGTTCACGATTCAAATAACTGTGAAATGTTTTCATGGTTTTCGGCGCGTTTTCATTGATCGGCGGATCGACTTGCGCTCTGAGAAATATGACCCCATACGTCGTATAGCCCACAACAATCAAAAATAACGACACCACAATGGTGTTGAGGATTTTCATGCGTTCTTTTTGAGTGTAATAAATAGCGTAGCCAACTGCGCCAATCATAATCACGGCAACCCATGGCGAAACAACGTCCATCACAGTCGGCAACCCTTTAATGATTCCCGGATAAATCAGGAAAAAGAGGCCGGAAGAAATCACGATTAAACCGGCAAAGGTTTTCGGATTAAACTCATAACGACGGTAATAATAGACCAATGCAACGGCAAATAACGCCAAGAGGTTCAGCAAATGCACCCCTATAGAAAGCCCCATCATGTACATCAATAGCATCAACCATCTCTCGTTGCCATCTTCATCGGCGTGTTCATCCCATTTTAAAATCAGCCACATGACAATCGCGGTAAAGAATATGGAAGGGGCGTAAACTTCGGATTCAACGGCGTTAAACCAAAAACTATCAGAGAACGCCAAGGCAAACGCGCCGATAAAGCCTGAACCGTATGCGGATATCTTTTCGGAGAGCTCCCAATCGTTGGGCTTGTTTGGACGATACAGGATGATAAACCTTACAATAATAAGGTAAGTGAACATAACCGTAGCGGCACCTGCCAATGTACTCACTACATTTACCCTTGCGCCGATATCTTCAAAAAAGGGAATGATGGAAAAAATGCGCCCGATAAGAAGATAGAATGGCGCGCCAGGTGGATGCGGAACCCCTAAGGTATGAGCCGTGGCAATAAACTCGCCGCTATCCCAAAACGATAATGTGGGCGCCATGGTCATGAGATAGACAACTTCAGCGAGTATAAAAACAACGATAGCGTTTATGGTATTAATACGCTTATGCATACTGATTTATGATTTTTTTAGCGCCTCGAGGCTAATTAATAAGCCAAATTTTACATTTTCTGTTAAACAAATAATTCTTCAGCCACACTATCGGCCAGGGTAAATCCTTTTTCAGTTAAACAAATGCTTTTATGAGTAAATGTAATCAGGTTCAATGAATGCAGTTCTTCCAATTTGCTTTGCCGTTCAATGGGCTCTGAGCCAGCGAATTTACACCTTTTCTTTAAAACATCCATATTTAAACCGCAATCTTGACGTAAACCCAATAAAATCTGTTCATTGAGGATCTCCTTATCGCTCAACTCTTCCTTGAAATCCAACGCCTTAGATGGAGAAGCGATATAATGTTTAATGTTTTTGAGATTTGCTTCTCTGAACTGTTTTTCTGCCACATGGTAAAACGAATGTGCACCCGGGCCAAATCCTAAATATGGATGGCGTTTCCAGCAATTCACATTGTGTTTTGAACGAAATCCCGGCCTGGCAAAATTAGATACCTCATAATGTTCATAGCCATTTTTTTTAAACGTGGCGATAGCGTCCAAAAACATGGCTTCTTGCAGGTTGTTGTTGGGGGGATGTTTCTTGCCCCTTTCCACCATCCTGAAAAACGGCGTGCCTTTTTCCAATGTCAGGGAATACGGCGAAATGTGCTGCGGTGAAAACGATAGTGCATGTTCAATATCTTTCTGCCACAGTTCCAGGGTTTCACCTTCGGTTCCAAAAATCAGATCAAAACTGACATTCTTTACCTCTGTTACCGCTTTTTCAGCTACCTCAAAACTTTTGCCGGCCTTATGCTTTCGCTGCAGATGGTTTAATTTTTCGTCATGAAACGATTGCAAACCTAAACTCAACCGATTGATTTCCAGCTCATGAATCGTTCTCCAAAATTCATCGCTGCAATCCTCCGGATTTGCTTCCAGGGTAATTTCAACATCCGACTCTATGTCATAAAGCCGTGTTATCTCATCAAGTGTCTGGCGAATCTGAGAGAAAGTGAGCAGTGATGGCGTACCGCCTCCAAAATAAATCGTATCGATACGTTCATTGGCAAGGAGAGGCGCTTTGCTTTCAAGCTCTTGCTTTAGCGCTGCTAAAAACGGCTCAATAAGCTTGCGATCGGTTGTAAAATAAAAATCACAATAATTGCATCGTCTTCGGCAAAACGGAATATGAACGTAAATGCCCGCCATCGTCCTTCATGTTTAACTCTGAATTCAGAACATATTTATTCGGAAACAGCGTAGGTAATGGTTAATCGGGGTCTTAGGCCAATGCTTTCCTGATCGCCATAAAAACGCAAGAAATTAAAATCACGCAATTCCTGAATCGGACGCAGAATAAAGCCATTATTGGGATGCTGGTTTAGCGCCCATTTTTGAACGATTTGTGTGACATTTGCTGAATAAACAGCGCCGGTTGAGTCTACTGAAAATAGTTTAATGGATGTGTTTTCATCCACGGTTAAATCATCGCTCGCAAGCCCTACGCCAACAGAATTCAATGTATCGTTAATTTCACTATACAGCGTATCTCTTGTAATACTTAATGTTGCTTTTCCGATCTGAAATTCAGGTTGAAGAAAATCAAGATTAAACGTCAGATTCGCCCCATCGGCAGAAACCGATTGCAGGTATATGGCATCGTTGGAAAAGCTACTGTAATTGGTTTCAACACTGTAGGCCGAGCTGCTCACATCCAGCAGTTTACTGAACCGTTCATCAAGGCCTGAGTCCGTTTTACGATCGAGAGTTATTCTAAGCTTTGAATCTGAAAAATCAACAGAGACGAGTGTCGATGCTGATTTTGGAATTAAGGCAATGCCCTTGGAACTATCCAACAAATAATCTTCGCCATTCTGAATATCCGACAACAGCTGATCGGCGAACGATTTTGGCAATGTCATCTCTATACTGCTGCTATCTTCTATAGTAAAGCTAAACTCTGCCAAAACTTCATTTCCAACCGATAACGGGTATTTGGAGCGAACAGAGGCAGGCTGCCATGAATCCACAATCGTTTTGGCTTCAAAAACCACATTTTGCCCGGCAAGTGAATCCTGCCAATTTTCCACACGTAATGTTAGCGTAGCGCTAATGGCTGTTGCGGTATCAACATTTGGGAAATCGCCCGCCCAGAATTTTAAATACGTGGTTGCGGTAAGCTGTTTAGCCCCGTTTTCTTCCTCACCAACAAAGGCGTATCCGCCGGTTGCGTAACCGCTATCAATTGAAAAATTCTGAAATGAGAACGGCGGCGTTTGAGATGAATCGGAGTCGTAATTAAAAAAACGATTTGGCGTAATAAACGGATTATCCGATCCCACCAAATTAACGGCATCTTCCGAACTGCATGCTAAAAGCACAATCAAACATAACGAAGTGATGAATGGCCGAAATGCCGTGCTTAAAACTGTTTTCATAAAAAATGTTAATCCCTATTGGTTATTTTTTTGGATAAACTAAAATCACAAATGGTTAATGACGTTTTTTCCACATAATTGCTGGCGGCTGAACCCAAAACAAGGGGTTGCTACCCCTTGTTTTATTATAAAAGTTCATCAACCAACCAAGTTATGCCTGTGCAGGCAGGCATCTATAGGCTCCTGCTTTCGCAGGAGCGACAAAACAAAAACTCGTCATTGAAAGTCAGCCAAGAACGTGCATTACAATTGCCTCGTAAAGATTATCTGCAATAAAATCAGGAACAATACCATTTTTCTGGCACTCTCTCTTTTCAGCATGCCCGGTTAATACCAAACCGGTTTTCAACCCCCAGTTCTGCCCGCACATCACATCCATCATTTTATCGCCGATAAAGTATGAGGTTTCTTTATCTATTTCAAATCCTTGTTTTAATAAATCTTTGGAGGCTTCTTCAATCATACCTGTAGCAGGCTTGCGCCACGAAATTTTTTTATCGAAAACCGGATCCGGGCAATCCGGATGAGAGGGCGCATAGTAGCACAAATCAAACGAAGCGTCTTTTAGGCTAAGCCGCTTTTGAAGCGCATGGTTTATTTCGTTTACGGTTTTTTCAGAAACAATCCCTTTTGCAATGCCGCCCTGATTTGAAGCAATCACCAGAACAAATCCTGCTTTTTTTGCCAAAGCCATTGCCATATCGGCGCCAGGTATGATATTGACTTGATCAACACGTCGGATGTACTCACCAAGTAAATCTTCTATAATTGTTCCATCCCTGTCAAGAAATAAAACACTAACTTTTGAAGGCATACTTATCTTTTGGTATCAACCAATTGCTTATAAAGCTCATTGTATTTTTCGGCAGAACTTTTCCATGAAAAATCTTCATCCATGCCATTTTCAATCAAACTTTTCCAACTCTCTTTATCATGATAGGTTTCAAGCGCAGCTTTTATGGCGCGCAACATATCGGCCGCTGCATATTTTTTAAACATAAACCCATTACCCTGGCCATCTTTGTATGGCTTGATAGTATCGCATAATCCTCCGGTTGCTCTTGCAACAGGCACTGTTCCGTATTTTAAACTAAACATCTGATTCATGCCGCACGGTTCAAACCGACTAGGCATTAAAAACATATCCGCCCCTGCTTCAATCAAATGCGCTGTTTCTTCGCTAAACGAAAAATCACAACTGAACTTTTCAGGGTACTTGGCTTTGGCAGCGCTAAAGAATTCTTCATACTCTTTTTCCCCACAACCTAACAACACAAATTGGGCATCAAATTTCATAATTTTGTCGAATCCTTCCAATACCAAATCAATCCCTTTGTGATCAACCAAACGTGAGATAAAACCAATGACCGGAACATTTTCCTTATAGGGAAGCCCCATTTTTTCTAGTAGCGCTTTCTTGTTTTCGTGCTTGCCTTCTTGAACATTGGCTTTAGTATAGGGCTTGGCTAAAAACTCATCTTTTTTTGGCGACCAAACCGATTCATCAATCCCGCTTAAAATTCCTCGAATCTTATTTTTTCGGGTTTCCAATACCCCTTTCATCCCGCAGGAAATTTCATCATCGGTGCTAATTTCATTAGCATAAGTTTCTGAAACCGTGGTAATCATATCGGAATACACCAAACCGATTTTCATGAAGTTGAATCGATTATAGAATTCTAACCCGTCGGGATTGAACTCAGACTCTGAAAATCCGGCTTTTTTTAAGGTTACATTATCAAAGTCGCCTTGGTAAGAAATATTGTGAACTGTGTAGACGGTTTTGGTATTTTTAAAGAAAGGATCGTCTTTATAAACGGTTTTTAAATAGGCAGGAATTAAGGCGGTCATCCAGTCGTTGCAATGAATAATATCAGGCGACCAGCCTAAGGTTTTCAAAGTTTCCAAAACCCCTCTATTGAAGAAAATAAATCGGATGTCGTTATCGGGATAGTCTTTTTTGGTTTCAGGATCAGTGTAAAGTCCGTTTCTCTTAAAATAGGATTCGTTATAAAGAAAATAGGTTTGAATTTTACTGGAAGGCAATGCGGTAACTTTAACGCTTAAAATGTCGGTTTTTCCATCAACTTCTACGGGAATTTCTTTTAATCTTAGCACATCATGGAGTCTGAATTTTCGGTCGTTAATCACACCATATTTTGGCATCATGATTCGTGATTCATTTCCTAAATCTTCTACGGCTTGAGGTAATGAGCCCATCACGTCGGCTAATCCCCCAGTTTTTGCAAATGGTACAACTTCTCCGGCTACAAATAAAACCTTAAGTTTTTTTTTTGGCATCAGTTTTTTTGATTATATTTTAAGTCTTGGCGTGCTTTGTTTCAAATTTGATTCAAACTTTAATATATTAATAAATTATTACATTACCAACCTCAACTTGGCTTACCCAACGTGTAGAAACGTGCTTTACAAGCTGATTGAACGGTCACTAAAGTTCATATGTTTTGCGGGGTTAATTGCTATCATCAGTTGCGCTTCTCAAAAATCTCCTACCGGCGGTCCGGTTGATAAAACTCCGCCAAACATCATTTCAACATCGCCCGATTCAGCCGCTATTAATTTTTCAGGCAACCGAATTCGTTTGGAATTTGATAAATGGATGAACACCGGCTCAATAAACTCCGCCGTATTTTTTTCACCGGCCCTAAAAGATTTCGATATTGAATGGAGCGGGAAATCCGTTGAGTTTGTTTTGTACGAACCTCTTAAAGAAGACCGTACTTATACGCTTACATTAACCAATGCGCTTAAGGGTTTCCGCGGCAACCCGTTGGCTACGTCATACACGCTGGCATTTTCTACAGGCAATTATATCGATTCGGGGAAAATTGCCGGCAACGTTTATGATGATTATAATCGCCCGGCAAAGGGCATTTTGATTGCGGCATATCTTTTACCGGATTCCGCCTCAATGGTGCAAGACACATTAAACCCAAGCCTTGTTGAACCCGATTACATTGCGCAAACCGATAAATACGGCCGATTTAAGTTGAACTATATGGCGATAGGGCAATACCGCATTGTTGCAATTAAGGATGAAAACTCGAACCTTAAATTGGATTTTGGCCGAGAATGGTTTGGTGTGCCGACAACCTGGCCAATTCGAACCGGCATGTTGGATTTAAACATGCGCCTCAGCACAACCGACACCCTTTCCATTGAACTCCAAACCGTAACGCCCATAACCCGGCATTTGATTTCAGCTCGTTTCGATAGAGAACTTTTAACCGATTCCCTGAAAGCGCAAGCATTTACGCTATACGATTCCACAGGCTTAAAACCGCTTGAGGTTTATGACTTTTACATTGAAACTCAAAACAACAATCCTTACGTCTTCCTGATCACGGATTCATTAAGCGAAGAGCACTACTATGGCCTTCATGTTTCAAAAGTGCACGATCGGTTTGGCAATCAAGGCAACAACCTGATCGGTCAATTTTATGGGGTGGCTGAAATCGATACCGCTAAAGCCATCTTTAAAAAGCCTTTTTCCGATAGCACGCAGAATGTTTTACTCAATCAAATTCCTGACGAGTTTGGCAAATCCCTCTCTTTAAATTTCTCCAGGCCGGTTAACCGAGAGTCGTTTATGAACGCATTTTCACTTCAGGCGCTGCAAGGCGATTCTTCGAAAGCTCTTGCTGAAACGGTGTACTTTAAAGACGGCAAAACCATACTGGCTCGCCCGAAAGATGGTTTTCAAAATGGTCAGTGGTACAGGCTTATGCTCAACCATTCCGAAGTTTTAGATGCACTTTCCAGGCCAACATTGGATACCACCTATACCCTCGATTTTAAGGTAGCCGGCGATGAAATGTATGGCGGTATTGAAGGGCTCATAACCGTGCCGGGGCAAAGCAAAGCAATTGTATCGGCTTGGCCGCTGGGGAAAAAATCATACTACAGAACCCTTGTCAAAGGAAATCCCAACAATAAACCTGCGCCGTTTGAATTTAAAGACATTCCCGAAGGCCGTTATGTTTTAACGGCGTACCTACCGGAAAATCAAGACAGCGTGGATGTATTCCAGGAGTGGTACGGCGGAAATACTTACCCAACCATACCTGCCGAACGTTTTACGATTGATAATGATACGTTGCGCGTGCGCAAAAGATGGACAACTGCCGATGTTTTGATAAACTTAAGAAACCCTTAATCACTATTTTTTTCAGCCAATAGTCTTGACTGTAACCGCTTTTAAAAGTAGATTTAAACACGTTGCGATTTTGCTATAATTTTAACCTATGATCATTTCATTTGCAATGGATTGTCTTTCTCCGAGCCTAAGTTATGAACAAAAGCAAGAGAAACCGGTTGATGTAGATACACTTGAAGGCGACCCTTATATGGTCATACTTTACAACGACGATTATCACACCTTCGATGAAGTGATCCATCAAATTATCAAAGCAACAGGTTGCTCCAAACAAAAGGCCGAACAACATACTTGGGAAGTCCACAACAAAGGCCGATCGATCGTTTATGACGGTGAACTCATGAAATGCATCAAAGTTAGCTCTGTGCTGGAAGAAATTCAGCTTAAGACCGAAATCCAAACCATAAGCTAACCCCTAAACATTAGAGTGAGAAGTTGAGTGTGTTATGCACTTTTCTCTTCAAATCTTAAAAATACTCCCACCAAAGAACTCAATGCCGTTATCACGAAAAAGAGTAAGCTTAGGCTAATGGCCACGGAAATATCGACATGAAGCAGTTCATGTCCCCATAGAAAAGCCAGCTCACGTGCGCCTAATCCGCCAATCGTAACCGGCACGATGGTAACAATCGAGGAAAACAAAAACAACGCTACATACTCAGGCCACAGCCCAACAACGGACATCGATTTCAGTATGCTTAAAGCGCATAAGACCTGCGCGAGTTGAACGGCGAACCCATACGCATTAATTTTTAAAAATACCGGTTTAAACTCCGGTATAAACCGAGCAATGACGAAATAAAACAGCGGGTACATCAAAAACAGCCCCAGGCTTAAGGTTATCAAAATGGATTGGGAAAAGCTCAGGTTCAGAAATCCCAGTAGTAGCAACCCGATAAGGAGCACAATGGCCATCATTCCGGAAAACCTGTCAACTAATACGGCGATGGTTGTCAGTTTAACCCTACTTTGCGCATGTTTTTTTAAGAGGTAAATTTTATAGGCATCGCCGCCAATGCCTCCTGGGAGAAACAGGTTATAAAACATCCCGATGTAGTAAAGCCTTAAGTTTTGGATATTTTCGAGCGTTAAGCCCATTGCCTGAAACAGATGATTTAGACGAAAAGCGCTCAGAACTTTTGAAAGATTGAACAGGATGATGGCCAAAATCACCCAAAAAGGGTTTATCGATTTAATAATCTTAAGAATTTGCGCCGGATCGAGCTTACTATAAACGATTGCAAGGGCAAGCGCCGAAAGCAACAGCTTAAGCAAAAAGGTTAGCCGCTTCTTGGATTTGTTACTTAGTGATAATCTCGCGAACAAGGTATGGTTTTTTATTTTGGGATTCGTAGTAGGTTCGCATCAATAGTTCGGTCATGATGCCAAAGGTGATAATTTGCAAGCCGCCAATTAGCATCAATACGCCGGCAATTAATAATGGCCTACCCCAAATATCTTCTCCGGCAAGTTTAAGTCCGATCATGTATAAGTTAATGAGCAGTCCAATGCCGAACGTGACCAGACCGACCGGTCCAAAAAGATGGATCGGGCGTTGAAGGTACTTTTGCATAAAGAGCATCAGCATTATATCGCTTGAAACATTAAACGTTCTTCCGATCCCGTATTTTGAAACGCCATGCATTCTGGGATGATGTTTAACATCCATTTCCGTAATTTTAGCGCCCTGCAATGCCGCCAGAATCGGAATAAAACGATGTAGTTCGCCATATAGGCCTAAGTTTTTGGCAATCTTTCGTTTAAACACTTTTAACGTGCATCCATAATCATGCACGTGAACATCGGTTAAGGAACGGATTAAAAAATTGGCAAGCGCACTGGGGATTTTTCGCAATACCATCCCGTCTTTTCGATGTCTGCGAATTCCAGCAACAACATCCCAACCCTCGGCTTCTAACTTTTGAACCATAGCCGGAATATCGGAAGGATCGTTTTGAAGATCGCCATCCAATGTTACCACATACTCCCCAATCGCTTCTTCAATCCCTGCCGACATGGCGGTGGTTTGGCCATAGTTTTTATTTAAAAGCACTAACCGTATGCGATCATTCATTGCTGCTTTAACTTCTTCAACGGTGTTGTCTATGGATCCATCATCTACCAAAATCACCTCATATTTAAATCCCGTTAAGGCTTGATGAATTTTTTCTATAAGCGGCTTAACATTCTTTTCTTCATTGAATAATGTGATAACTAACGATAATTTCATTCTTCTAAATCGTTATTTGTATGTATTTTACTTAACTTCCATTCCATCTTAAAAAACAGCTCATATTAAGATTTCTAAATAAAACATGACTGTTATTTTTAAAAACTTAATATTAACGCAATACTCACGTTGAAACCTTTTCTTCCCTTAATATTTCTGATCTTACTAAGCATTGCGCTACTGTTCTCAAACATTTGGGGACAACCGGTATATATTTTGGATGAAGCCAAAAATGCCTCGTGCGCCCGAGAAATGTTTGATCGGGGGGATTTCATTGTACCAACTCTTAACGAGGACATTCGAACCGATAAGCCCCCACTGCATTACTTTTTTATGATGCTCTCCTATAAACTGTTTGGGATTAATGAGTTCTCAGCACGATTTTTTTCATCCTTTTTTGGGGTTTTAACTGTGCTTTTAACCTATGCACTGGCAAAACGCTTTTTTAAAGGAACCGTTGCCATGGGTTCTGCGCTGGTACTATTAAGCTCATTGCATTTTAATTTACAATTTCATTTTGCCGTACCCGATCCGTACTTGATTTTTTTTATTACGATTGCTTTATGCGCATTTTTTATTGCTCTTGAAGAACATCGCCCAAATGTCTTTTATGTGTTTTATGCCGCACTTGCCTTGGGAGTTCTCTGCAAAGGCCCTGTTGCCATTGCCTTGCCCGGTTTAATAGCGTTACTGTATTTGATCTTTTCAAAACAACTGACTTTTGAAAAACTTAAAATCATGAGGATTCCAAGCGGCGCTTTGTTGTTTCTACTGATCGCCGTTCCCTGGTTTGTACTTGTTGGCCAGGCTACTGAAAACCAGTGGCTTGAATCGTTTTTCTTTAAGCACAATGTCAGCAGGTTTAATAAAACCATGGAAGGTCATGGCGGGCCGTTTTACATTACGCCACTTTTTGCTTTAATCGGATTGTTACCGTTTTCAATTTTTGCACCCCAGGCATTTTATGTGGCCTTAAAAAAAGATTATAAAACCCAGCCGCTCATTCTTTTTTCGCTACTTGTCGTCGGCGTTTTTATCGCTTTTTTTTCAATTTCGCAAACCAAACTCCCAAACTACATTGTACCGATGTATCCGTTTTTTGCTATCATCCTGGCTTACTTTATTTACGAGCAGGATGTGTTGAATATGCGCCGGTACAAACTTTGGATTAGCTTTGGGGTTTATTTCGTTGTTACGCTTTTGATTCCTATCGCCGCTTATGTTGCATTACCATTAGAAAAAGCGTTGCAAAGCTTGCAACATCTGGCGTTCTATTTCGGGCTTCTTCCGGTTGGCGGCTTATTGGCGATTTATTTTTTCAGAAAGCGCGATTTAACAAAAGCAAATCTTAGCATTGCAATTAGCTTTATGCTGACTTCGTTATGTTTTTTCTATATAATTTTCCCCAGAATATATCAGGAAAATCCGGTGATTATTTCACTGCCTAAAATGGACACATCACAACCAATCGCTTATTATAAACGCTTAAATCCTTCATTTGCGTTTTATCTAAGGCGTCCGATTCCAAAGCTTCATTCCGTAGATGAAGTAAAAACTTACATCGCTGAAAATCCAAAGGGTTATCTGATAACCGAACGAAAGCGATACAAAGACATTTCAGATCTGCATGAGTTTGAAATTATAACCGAAAGGAAGGATACATTTGAGAGACCGGTTACTATGGTTCTCAAATGGAAGTGATGTTTTGGAAGTAGTTATGCGCTATTTTTTCATCAATAACGACCCTTGCAAATTTCTCTGAGCATCTATATTCCACAATTTTTCCAACAGCCATACTGATAACACGCCTGAAAAAATACCGACCATAGATCCATAAACAATATCTACAAAAAAATGCTGTGCCAGGTAGACTCTAGAAAAAGCAATCAATACGGCTGCCCCAAGAAGCACAACCGACCATAATTTTCGATTGATTGCTATAGCAAGAAAAAAGGTTAACGCAAAAATGGTGGCGGTATGCCCCGAAGGAAAGCTATAATAGCTATGAATTTTTACCCCTTCAACAAATTGCAAAACCACATCGTCCCCAAAATAGGCTTTTGGGCGAGGAACTTTGTGAAATACCCCTTTTTTCAACGAATTAATAAATAAGCCATGAAGAATACCGATTGAAACAACATGGATTGCCAGGCTGTAGCGTACAAATAAAAAAAAGACGGCTGCAACCACAAAAATGAAGCCATCTCCAAAATGGGTCAGATATTTAAAGAATTGATTTAAAATGGGCTGATACCACGAATTGGCCAATAAAACAAAATCACCTTTTTCAATAATGTTTGAAATCAAAAGGCCAATCACCATAAAAAACGTGTAGATTCTTAAATACCATAAAGCGCCGATATTATTGAGCTGCTTTACAGATATATCATCTTTACTAAATACACGCATCGCAAAATGCCTCGATTAAAAAATTGCTTAACCCTTTTTTTATGATTAAATCGCAACAGAGAGGAAATTTGATGAGAATATAGATGTGAAGCCTTTTTATTTCGTTATTTTTAGATGTGATTTAATGAACTTTTAATAAACCCCTGAAGGTTAACCCAAAAATAAAAAGCATTACTATATAACCATAAACTCATATATAAGCCATTATGCAAAAAGTCAATATATCTGAACATGTCTATTGGGTTGGGGTCAACGACCGCCGAACCACATTATTTGAAAACATGTGGCCGCTATGCAAGGGCGTGTGCTACAATTCTTATATCATCAATGATGAAAAGGTTGCGCTTGTAGATACCGTAGAAGTGAGCGCCACCGATGAATACCTTGAAAAACTGGAATCCATTATTGGGCCGGAACGACAAGTGGATTACCTGATCATTAACCACATGGAACCTGATCATTCGGGCGCGGTAAAGTTTATCCGACAGAAATACCCGGATTGTAAAATTGTGGGTAACAAAAAGACGTTTGAGATGCTCGAAAAGTTTTATGGCATCAACACGAATCTCCATGAAGTGAAAGATATGGATGAAATAGATCTAGGCGGCAGAAAACTTCGGTTTTATATGACGCCGATGCTTCATTGGCCGGAAACCATGATGACCTACGATCTTAAAGACAAAGTCCTGTTTTCAGGCGATGCGTTCGGAAGTTTTGGTACGCTCGATGGCGGCGTGTTTGATGATGAGCTTAACCTGGATTTTTATGAAGATGAAATCCGCCGTTATTACTCAAACATTGTGGGTAAATTCGCCAAGTTTGTACAGAAAGCCTTAAAGAAACTGGCTGATGTGGATATAAACTATATTTGCGCCACGCACGGCCCGATCTGGCGAAGCCATATTGATAAAATTCTCAGCGACTACGACCGTTGGAGCCGTTACCAGACTGAGGAAGGCGTGGTAATTGTGTATGGCACCATGTACGGCAACACCGAACAAATGGCCGATGTGATTGCCAGGGAACTGGTTGTGCATGGCATAAAAAATGTTCGAATCTACGATTGCGCCAAAACCCACGCGTCTTACATCATCAGTGAAATCTATAAGTACAAAGGGGTTATTTTGGGAAGCTGCGCTTACAACAACGACATGTTTCCTAGTATGGATGCCTTGATTCGTAAAATCGAAAATTCTGAGATCAAAGAACATCTGCTGGGCGTATTCGGATCGTTTGCCTGGGGCGGCGGCGGCGTCAAACGCCTGAACGAATTTGCCAAAAATATCGATTGGGAAGTTGTCTCCGACTCGGTTGAGCAAAAAGGCGGGATGCACGATATCAGCTTTGACCGCTGCATTTCACTGGCGCAAAATATGGCCCATCGCTTAAAACAGCTCCGCGAGGAAGAAGTGCCGGCTTAATTGAAGCTGCTCTATTTTTTTATACTAAGCCCTTGCCAGATTTGGCGAGGGCTTTTTTGTTTAACCTAAAACCGGTTATTTTGATTTAAACACTTCGCGACAAAGCTATTAAAAAGCCCGCTTTCTATGAGAGATGATTTAGGTGAGGGCGCATTTTAACCCAAACATTAAAACTATGGCTGTTACTCTCGCATTCGACGTCTATGGCACGCTTATCGATACGCACGGCGTGGTTTCGAAACTCAGGGAATTCATTGGAGATAACGCTCAACGGTTTTCTCAAACGTGGCGGGAAAAACAACTGGAATACTCCTTTCGCCGTGGGTTGATGCAAAATTACGCCCCCTTTTCCATGTGCACGGTCCACGCTTTGGATTACACCTGTCAATATTATGAAACACTGCTAACACATGACGAAAAACAGAGCCTGTTAAATTTGTACAGCCACTTGCCTGCATTCTTGGATGCGAAAGAAGGATTGAAGACATTGCAAAACGAAAGCTTTCGTTGTTTTGCATTTTCGAACGGCCTTAAAAACAATGTGGAAACCGTTCTCAAAAATGCTCAACTCCGGCAATATTTTCAGGATGTCATCAGCGTTGATGATCTTAAATCGTTTAAACCCAACCCTGGCGTTTATAGCCATTTTTTAAGACAAGCCGGCTCAACCGGCGCGGAATCGTGGTTAATTTCCAGCAATTCGTTTGATGTGCTGGGCGCTATTTCGGCGGGAATGAAAGCCGCTTGGCTCAAACGTGCCTCAAGCGCCATATTAGATCCTTGGGGTATTGAACCGACGCTCACGATTGCAGATCTGCGCGATTTGTGTTCAAGCATTCGACAATTTAAGTAGTGGGGCGCATATTATGGCTTCGATTCAATCCTATGTTTCCGGGCATATTCTTGATGAGGTTAAAATTGCTTTATCGCTTCTTAAGTATACCCGTGTACCGTTTTTTGGCCGACTTATCAAAAAACTTCTCCTGAAAAAAGTTGCCCCGTTTGAAGCCATAGTTATTGATATTGATGAGGCATCTAACATCATACGATCGGCAACCTATTGCGCGATTGGCCAGCGTATCTGCAGAAAAATCCATCCCGGTTCGGAATTAACCGAATCGGTTTTCCTGGATGATTTGGCGGTGGGTTTAATAAAATCCGGTGATGCAAAATCCTGCAAACCTCAAGAGGCTATTGTTGTTTTAAAGAAGTACCGCAAACCGATTATTTTATCAAAAGTATCGGGCAAGTATGTTGAGCTCTGCCGTTCTGTTCCAAAAAGCTGTGTGTATTGGCAATTTGAAAAACATGGGTTGAAATGCCTCTTAAAACATCCTTAAACCAACATCTGAAGAACCAAAAAAGAGAGATTGCTCTTTTCTTTGCAGGTTAATCAATCTTGTAATGAAAGCTGACTTGAAATTACGTGGTGGCCACTTTACTCAGCAAGCTAAACATTTCTTTATTATCGGGATGATTTGGCAATGAATTGGCGGTATATACAAACAACACTTTTCCATCACGATCAATTAAGAACTGACCCGGAAGTGGCGCGCCGATGGCTGCTCCCAATCCAAACAAAGAAAAAATCTCCCAATGCTCATCACTTAAAAATACAAACGGATAGTTCTGCTCTTCGGTAATTTGAAGCGTCATTTCAACCGGTGTTGTATTGATAACAATCACTTCAACATCTTTTGACTTAAACGCTTCATAATCTTTTTTTAGGTTGTTCAAATGCGGAAAGCAAAGCGGGCAGAAAATTTTATCGGTAAATATTCGTGTGAAAACCAATAACACACGTTGACCTCGAAAATCAGATAGTTTTACCGGTTTTCCGGTTCCATCGGGCAATTCAAAATCAGGAACCAAATCACCAACCTGAACCATGGTTTTAGATGACCGTGGAACAATGTTCTCAAGAAATTTTTTGTTAACCGGATTAATTGAGCTTAAAAAAGACGACATGATTGCTACTCCAAAAAGTTATTTGAAAGATGTTATATTTCTATGATAAATTTGTTAATGTAATTCATTAATATGCATCAATCCAAAACCCCCCGACTTCAAAGTGTTTAATCGTTGATGTTTTCAATCTGTGGCCAATAAGATTATGAAATTGAATATAATTGTCCTTGATCCTAATAAATCCAAAAGCCTAGATACTTCCTTAAAAGAAATCGTTAATGACAATTATTCAATAACAATCTTGAACTCATTTAAAAAGTTAATCCAGCAAAAAAACCATAAAAGTGTAGATGCCGTTTGCATGAATTTCAATGGTATTGATGAGGATGAGATCAACATTATCACGGAAGTTAAACGTTTTATATCAAACTGCCCGCTAATCGTTATAACTGAAGCATCTGACGAGAAGTTAATTGACTCATTGATCAAAACGGGTGTGGATGATGTTATCCATCCCGATCATCTGAATCGTTTGCCAATAAGCATAAGAATAAACAGCTCAAAATACTCAAAACCGAGTCAACCCGTCCCGAATGTTTCAGAAGGAATGCATAGCAGTTTTCAATCGTTTATTTTGCTCGATGAGCACTATAAAGTTCAGGGTTTTAATGACGCTGCCTCCCGATATGCCAAACGCATTTTAAACCTGGAATTGCGGACCGGCCTTGATGCCCTTGAATTGACCCAAAAACATCAAAAAATTCATACTTACCTTATTTCTTCATTTACCGGAAAACCTCTTTTACTTGAAACAAGCATCTTAACGGCAAACAATAATAAGCTATGGTTTGCCATAAATTTTATGCCTATTCCCGACTCGAGTGGGAAAATTAAATGGGTATATGTTAATGCCATTGATGTTACCGAGCAAAAATTAGCTGAATTTGCCGTTCGCAAAGCTGAAGAATCCAATAAATCTCTTTATGAAAATGAAATTGTCGGCGTATATCAAACATCGATCAAAGGTGAATTACTTAACTCAAATGCTAAGCTTGCTCAATTATTGGGTTATTCATCATCAAAATCTTTATTGAACTCTTCACGTCAATACCCAAAAGATTTTTATAAAGAGCCCAAACGATGGAAAGAACTGATTACCAATTTAAAACGCAAAGGATCGTTATCTGAGTATGTCTCTACACTGATTGATAACGATGAGAACGAAGTATGGGTATCGGAATTCATTCGAGGCTTATTTGATAAAAATGGAAAATTGGTTGGGTTTGAAGGAACGGTTGCCAACATCACTGAATACAAAAAAACGCAACAAAAGCTTAAAGCGGCTAAAGACCTTATCTATAACATTTACACCCATATAAATTTAGGGATATGCCTAGCTAGCAGCCAAGACGTGATTATAGAATCGAACCCGGCATTAAGAAAGCTTTGTGGGTATAGCCCGAAAGAACTTCATGGAAAGCCCCTTTCCTTTTTGCTTCAGGAAAAGAAACATCTTTCTTCTGGAGATGACGCAAAAAAAAATGCAAAACGCCATAGAACCTCAGAGCAAAAATTACTTCATAAAAAAGGGCACATATTGGACGTACTCGTTTCTGAATCCGAGATTAAGGATAACCGTGGCGAGCTACAAAAAATTATCTCCTTTAGTAACATTACGGATCAAAAACGAAAGCAGGAAGAACTATACCGATCGAAACAACGGTTTAGAACCATTATCTCAAATTTACCAATCATTATAGTTACAACCGATAAAAACGGCATTTATACATTTGTGGATGGTAAAGGTTTGATTGGCTCAGGAATAAACTCCAGTAAATTGTTAGGCAAATCCGCATTTGACTTATTTAAAAATCATAAAATGTTCCTTCGAAACCTTAAAAGAGTCTTGAGTGGTGAAACTGTCCATGGTACGTTTGAAATGTACAATCGCCATTACGATACCTCTGCTTCGCCAATTTTTGATGCCAATGGAAATATTTTAGGATCGCTGAGTATTTCCTTTGATATTACGAACCGAATTAAAATAGAAGAAGAAAAAGAGAAATTGCGAAGTCAGCTCCTCCAATCTCAAAAGCTTGAAGCTATCGGTACTTTAAGCGGTGGAATAGCTCATGAATTCAATAATTTGTTAGCAATTATATTAGGAAACGCTTCGCTATTAACATCAAAACTTCCGAATGATTTCTTACCCAACAACCATCTTGATCGGATTATTTCAGCAAGTGAGCGTGCGTCGTTACTAACCAAAAAACTCCTTACATTTTCCCGCAAAAAAGATTCGGAGTTTTTTGCGATGGATATTAATGATAGCGTTCTATCCGTCATTGAACTGCTTGAGCATACCGTCGATAAACGAATTAAATTAACCTATGACCTGGAAAAAGATCTGCCCCCAATTCTCGGTGATCAGCATCAGTTGGAACAAGCTATGCTGAACCTGGCAGTTAATGCCTGCGATGCCATTTCAAGCAAGTTAGATTACATTGAAAATGGGGAATGTCAATTCAGAACGCGCCTCATTCAACCGGATGATTCTCTGAAACGAATCTATCAACTCTCAACCAACACGGCTCATATATTGCTTGAAATTGCCGACAATGGAATTGGAATTTCTGATGATTTGTTAAAAAAAGTGTTTGAACCTTTTTTTACAACAAAAGGCTTAGGAAAGGGCACTGGCTTGGGACTTTCAATTGTTTATGGTATAATATCATCACATCAAGGTGTAATTGATATCAATAGTATCCCTAATGAAGGCACTGTTTTTTCTATTTACCTGCCTACGATCATTGATAAATCTCGCTCAAGATGACAAAAGCTCATAAAACGATCTTAGTCATAGAAGATGAAGAAATGCTTCGTGAGCTTTTAAACGAACTTCTTTCAATGGAAGGGTATCGAGTTCGGCTTTCAGAAAACGGCCATCAGGGATTAATGCAACTCCAAACAAATCCTGAGAGTATTGACTTGGTAATTCTGGACTTTAATTTAGGCGATATGTCTGGAAAAGATTTGTTTGAGGCAATCCGAAAAATCAAACCTTCGCAACAAGTTATTATTTGTTCCGGCGATGCTTACAACCAAGAGATTACTGCTTTATCCCAAAACAACTCTGTTACAATTTTTAACAAACCTTTTGATAATACCAAACTTCTTACCCATATTCATTCGCTTTTTATGGCATCATAACATTTTGTTGCCATAAACATATTTTCTTTTGTAATTTCACTTTTTAATACAATAAAAAACCTATCAACCGTTATTTCAAACCTAAGCATGAGTAAAGATACATCCAATTCCCCGCGAGTGCACAAGTCCGAAAGCCCGGAAAAAATTATGGAAAAACTTGTTTCACTTTCCAAACGAAGAGGTTTTGTGTTCCAATCCTCCGAAATATATGGCGGCTTGGCTTCGTGCTGGGACTATGGCCCGTTAGGGGTTGAATTAAAACGAAATATTAAAGATCAGTGGTGGAATACCATGACGAAAACCCATGATAACATCGTAGGTTTGGATGCCGCCATTATGATGAATCCGAAAGTTTGGGAAGCTTCGGGCCATGTTCAAAGCTTTAATGATCCGATGATCGATGATAAAACCAGTAAAATCAGGTATCGCGCCGATCATTTAATCGAGGGCTACATCAAATCCTTGCAAAAGAAAGGAAAAATAGAGGAATCGGAGCGCGTTCATAAAGAGTATGAAACGGCTTTGAATAACGAACCAGTGACCAAAAACCTCTATGACCTCATCATCAAGGAAGAAATTAAATCCCCGGATTCAGGTGCATTTAACTGGACAGAAGTTCGCCAATTTAATCTGATGTTTCACTCACCGCTTGGTGCTGTTGCTGATGGATCATCTATTGTTTATCTCCGACCCGAAACCGCGCAAGGTATTTTTGTGAATTTCCACACGGTTCGTGAATCGTCACGTATGAAAATACCATTCGGAATCGCACAAATTGGTAAGGCATTTCGAAATGAAATTGTAAAAGGAAATTTTGTTTTTCGTATGATTGAGTTCGAACAAATGGAAATGCAATACTTCATCAAACCCGGCACTCAAATGGAAACATTTAAAGCCTGGCAAGAAGAACGCATGAACTGGTATATCGAACGATTAGGCATTCAAAAAGAAAAGCTCTCTTGGTATAAACACGATCAACTGGCGCATTATGCCGATGCGGCTTACGATATCAAATATGAATTTCCTTTTGGGGTTGAAGAAATTGAAGGCATACATTCCCGCACCGATTTCGACCTTAGCCGCCATCAAGAATATTCCGGCAAATCCCTTGAGTATTACGATCAGGATTCAAAAGAGCGATACATTCCTTACGTGGTGGAAACCTCTGCCGGATGCGACCGCTTGTTTTTAACCGTGCTCGCCGATGCTTATTCTGAAGATGAAATTGATGGGGAAAACCGCGTATGCCTAAGATTTAAACCCAGCATAGCGCCTGTAAAAGCCGCTGTTCTGCCGCTGATGAAAAAAGAAGGGATGCCCGATATTGCCATGTCGCTGATTAAAGACCTTCAGCAAACCTTTTATGTTCAATACGATGAATCGGGTTCAATTGGAAAACGTTACCGCAGGCAGGATGAAATCGGTACGCCGTTTTGCTTTACGGTCGACCACGATACCTTGCAAGATCAAACCGTAACCGTCAGGTACAGAGACAGTGCAAACCAAGAACGAATAAGTATTGATTCCGTTAAAACTTTTTTACTTGAAAAGCTTTTTTGATGGCTTCAATTCATCAAAGACGCAGTTACTAAATGGCGTCTTTGATGAAAATATTAAACTCGTCCTCAGTATTGATAATCTTGAATTCATCGCGCATGGGTTTAACAAAAACCCTCACCCCATTCAGCGTAATTACCTCAGCATTCTCTGCAAATCCTGTTTGACTCTCAATGCTTAAATTATCTTCACTTTGAAGTTTAAGTATTTCAAAAAAGTCCGGATTTACAAGAATTGCTACAACAACCTGTTCATTGATAGCATCAAAAAACAGCTCAACTTTATCGTCCATACTCATTGAGTCGGACATGAAAATATCTTGTCTTACCATAGCTTTAAGTTGAATTTGCTAAATTTAAAACGTCTGATTTAAATTTCTAATTAATTTTGGTTAAAAAAACGTTTCGGTATATCCTTGCAAAGTCAATGCCATATTATTATGAACTTGAATTTTTGTTCAATTATTAACCATAACCACCCCGTTTATTTTGTTTAAACCAGCTATACGTTTTTTAACGGAGATCGGTCAAATTGCCACTTTACTCGGTGGGGTAATCTATTCATTACCAAAAGTTATAAAAGATCGCCGATTAATTTTGGCTCAGATGTCTCATATCGGCGTAGACTCATTACCCCTGGTAATCTTGGTTTCAATATTTACCGGTGCAATTGCCGCATGGCAAGCTGCCTACCAAATGAAGGGCATGGCGCCGATGAGTATGGTTGGGGGCATTACTAGCCGGGTGATCATCATTGAACTTGGCCCTGTTCTAACAGGAATAATAATTGCCGGTAGAGTGGGCGCATCGATTGCCGCAGAAATCGGCACCATGAAAGTTACCGAACAAATCGACGCCCTGGAAATTATGGCCATCAATCCGGTGCGCTATTTGGCCTTGCCGAGAATTCTTTCCACAACGCTTATGATGCCTGTTCTGGTTGTTTTCGCAAATCTTGTGGCCATTGGCGGAGCATTTTTTGTCAGCCATTTGTTTTTGAATGTTTCCAATCAAGTGTTTTTCGATTCGATCAAATTCTTTTTTCAAATTGGGGATGTGATTGGCGCATTGCTTAAATCCACCGTTTTTGGCCTTATTACATCACTTTTGGGATGCCATATCGGTTTCATGACTGATGGCGGCGCAGAAGGCGTCGGAATTTCTACCATACGAAGTTTTGTAATGTCTTCTGCCTTGATCTTAATTGCCGACTATTTTCTTTGGTTTTTCCTGTTCTAAAAACAAAAGCCGGACATTTGCCCGGCTTTAGTGCTCATTCTAACTAATTGGTATTTGTGGTTACTACTTTCCCTGTCTCAATGTCGGTTTCTCGTTCAATTTTATTACCCGCTTCATCTGTGATCGTAACTTTGGCATATTGCGATGTTAATCCCTCACCATACTCAACCACAAAGTTTCGGGTAACGGTTCGTTCATCTTCAATTTCTCCCAGCTTAAAGGTAATATATGCATTATATACACCTGATACCTTTCCGGAAATTGGTTGAACGTGACGGCGGGCTCGCAATCGATTAACTCGTTCCGGGCGCTTAAATAATTTAAACTTAAGATCTTCGATGGTTAATGTTAAATCGTGATCGGAAGTGCGCAATGCCTCTCCGAATCGAAGAGTATCCAATGCAGCACGTTCATGATTATCAACTGTATTCAGTGTGGCTGTTTTCTCGCTGGTATCGATGCTGCAAATCCATGAACCGGCTAATTTTTTTAATTCATGCGTTATAAAAGGATCATTATAGATACCGGTGCAGCTATCGGAAATAAAAGAAGAGTAAACCTCATCGATCACTAATTCTCCAAGCAGGTTTTTAGGATACTGTTTTTTGACGCCATCTTTCTTAAACCAAACATGAAAACCCCGCGTCCATTCACCTTCAATCTTCCAAATCTCATTGGAATATTTGCGGGTTACATATACGGTCCATGTGGTGTCGCTGGGATTAAATGTCCGTTGAAATGAACCTTCGGCATCAATTGGCGATTCGGCTTGTACGGATTGTGACGACTGAACGCCAGAACCCATATTATCCATCAGCAATTGATCCAAATCGGTGAGTTGATCATTTAATCCGCCATTATCCCCGCCAACCGTTTCAGCGATTATATCCGCGGCATCTTCAGAGGCTTGTGTTTCAATTGGGTCTTGCTCATCATTTACAGAAGAGTCATCTTCCTGACATCCGGTTAAACATAAGCTCACCGAAGAAAAAGCAAGCAGTATTAGAATCAAATAAAGACGTTTCATGATTTAAAGTAATTTAGTTGAAAAAGTTAACCCAAGCTTTTTTATGAATTCATTTTTATAGACAAATTTTGAAACATTTGGTTTAACCGGCATTCCAATTAATTATCAGGCTGTGATTATCATCACAATGCCATGCCATTACGGGAATAACTCTCAATTAAGAATTTTTGATATTAAGGTTTGAAATTTTTCTATTTTAAAATAGATTTCACCAAAAGTGCATTGAATTTTTAAACGACGAGTGATCATGAAGTGTGATGTTGCAATTGTTGGCGGTGGCCCTTCCGGTGCGTCAGCAGCGAGCGAGCTTTCCAAGCAAGGTATAGATACTGTGCTCATTGAACAAAATTTTGAAAACGTTAAACCTTGCGGCGGCGCAATACCACTGGGTATTATCGAAGAGTTTCAAATCCCTGACGATTTAATCGAACGTAAAGTCAGCAATATGGCCGTCCGATCGCCAAAAGGCCGTGTTATTGAAATGAGCATGCCAAACGGTTACGTGGGCATGGTTCGTCGCGAGCGATTTGATCAATACCTGAGAAATGATGCCCAGAATAATGGGTCTGAACTGATTGAATCGAAAGTTACCCACATTTCAAAAACCAATGGCACATACACAATTAATCTTGAAGGGAATTCAAACATTGATGAACTTGAAGCCAAATATATTATAGGAGCTGATGGGGCAAATTCGAAAGTGGCCATTGATTTGAATTTTCCTAAAAATGAATCGAAAGCCATTGCGCTTCAGGAACGATTCCATTCCTCTGATGAACTAAGCCGATATGATAATTTAGTGGAAATCTGGTTTGATGGCGATGTATCCCCGGATTTTTACGGGTGGATTTTTCCAAAAGCCGATCACATTGCAATCGGCACCGGCACAGATGATAAAAACAAAAATATTCGCCAGCTACAAGCTCGGTTTCGTGAAAAACTGGCTTTAAATCAAGAACCCTACCTTGTTGAAGCTGCAAAACTTCCCATGCATCCGCGTAAGCAATTTGTGCAAGATCGTGCAATGCTGGTTGGAGACGCTGCCGGCTTGGTAACGCCTTCAAATGGCGAAGGTATTTTCTTTGCGATGAAATCCGGGAAAATGGCCGCAGAAACGCTTTCGGCTCATATTCTCAACGATGCCATGAAACTGCGTGATTATGAAAAAACATTTAGAAAATTATATAACCAGATTTTCACGGGATTGGGGATTATGCAATCAATTTATTACCGTAACGACCGATTGAGAGAGAGTTTTGTAGCGATTTGCAGAGACAAACATGTTCAACAAATCACATTTGATTCCTATCTATATAAAAAAATGGTTCCGGCGCCGTTTTGGGTACAACTAAAAATCACGGCAAAAAATCTGTATCATCTTGCATTGGGCCGATAAGACACATTCATCTTAGGATTTAACATCTTCTTGCATGATTTTTTCAAGCGCTTCTTTAGCTTCGGAAAATTTACGCTTCAACTCGTCTAAAAGCGTTTCAATTCCATCAGTTCGGCCCGATTTACCAAGCTTTTCAATTTTAAGACAGGTATCGGCTAGCGTGTTTGCGCCAACCATTAAACAACTGCCTTTTAAAGAATGTGACAAATGCTTGAACCTATCGGCATTGTCTTTGGCTTCGCTTAACATTTCTATTTGATTTTCTGTATCCGAAATAAACATTTCTATAATTTCACCAAGCTGAGATCCACTGCCCACATGACACATATCTTTTAAGCACTGAAGTGTATAAGGATCGATTGTCGGTCGATCTTCCGATGCATTGACATGTTTTGTTACCTTTTTTTCAGGTTCGGAGGATTCTGCCATCTCAACATCTTCTAACGACTTTGTTGAGCGAGATATTTTTAGCCGCTCCAATCCCCATTTTTCAATGGCTTTTTGCAATTCTTGAAATCGCACCGGTTTCGAAAGATAATCATCCATGCCCGCTTCCAAACAGGCTTCGCGATCACCTTTCATGGCGTTTGCCGTCATGGCTATGATAAAGGGGCGTTCTTTTCGAGGCATGTTTTGGCAGATATGGCGGGTGGCTTCCAAACCATCCATTTCAGGCATTTGCACATCCATTAAAATCAAGTCGTAGCTAATCTGTTTAACCGCTTCAATAACCTCTAAACCATTAGCAGTTACATCAGCATTATAGCCTATCTTCTCTAAAATTTTAATAACCAGCTTTTGATTAACCGCATTGTCTTCGGCCACCAGAATTCTTAAAGGAAGCACCTGGCTTGCCGATAGTTGAGACTCTTGCGCTCCCTTTGTATGAGTATGAATTTGAACGGCATCACCTTTTTCAAAAATATTAACTAAAATATCATACATCTGGGATTGCTTAACAGGTTTGTTTAAGTATGCCGTTAAATTAACGCCAACGGTTTCAGTCACAACTTCACGATTACCTGCAGAAGTAAGCATAATGATGGGCATTTCCATAGATTGTGGGATTTTTCGCAACTCTAATGCCAGCATCAATCCATCCATTTCGGGCATATGATAATCCAAAATGGCGATATCAAACTTTTCCTTGGATTTAATTAATTTTAACGCCTCTTCAGCAGAGGCAACGGCATGCGAACCCATACCCCACGAAGCCGCTTGCATTGATAGAATACGCCTATTTGTGGCATTATCATCAACGATCAAAACGTGCTTTCCAGATAAAATTGAAGCGACACCGGATTTAGAGCCCTGAACTTTGTCTAAAATAACGGTAAAACTAAACGTGGAACCTTTTCCATACTCACTATCAACCCACATGGTTCCGTTCATCAATTCGCACAAATGCTTACTGATCGTTAGCCCCAAACCGGTTCCGCCAAATTTGCGAGTGGTTGAAGCATCGGCCTGGCTAAATGAGTTGAATATTTTATCAACCCTGTCAGGTGGAATACCGATACCGGTATCACGAACAGAAAACTGCAAAGCAACTTTATTTGCTTCTAATGATAGATCGGAACCAAAACTTTCATGAGCTGCTTTATCTTTTAATTTTTTATCATGCACCTGGTCTATTTTTACCTCAAGAACAATTTCACCGACCTGAGTAAATTTTATTGAATTACTTATAAGATTAACGATGATTTGTCTTAAACGCGTTACATCACCGGATACTTTAATAGGGACGCCATCATGGATGTAATAGATCAACTCCAGATTTTTTTCCAAAGCTTTTGCCGCAAAAATATCAATGGATTCTTCAATGGCTAATCTGAGGTTGAAGGGATATTGTTCAAGTTCTAATTTGCCGGATTCAATTTTTGAAAAATCTAAAATATCGTTGATCACCGTCAGGAGAGCATCGCCACTGGTACGAATGGTTTCGATGTATTCGCGTTGTTCCGAGGTCAATGATGTTTCCAGCATCAAACCGGTCATTCCAATGACTGCATTCATTGGGGTACGAATTTCATGGCTCATATTTGCAAGAAATTCTGCTTTGGTCTGCGCTGCTTTTAAGGCTTCTTCTCTGGCTTCAATGAGTTCTCGTTCAACTTTTTTTCTGATTGTAATATCACTATTAATTGCCGCGTAAGCCATCGGTTTACCGGTTTGGGGATTTTTAACCGTAAACGCACTGCAAAGCACCGGTATTTGTTGCTTAGTTTTGATATTCTGTAAATGAAGCTCTCCAGACCATTGGCCTTGAGACATCACTGCCGGAGCTACAATTCGTTTAAAAAACAAAACGTCTTCTTCATGGATAAGTTCAAATACGCGTTGCTGTTCAAGTTTTTTATGATCGTCTGCGTCCTCATCCGTACTTTCCAATCCCAGAAGCCAATTACCGGCAGCATTC
The DNA here is from genome assembly GCA_028277445.1 of Chloroherpetonaceae bacterium. Classification (GTDB taxonomy): domain Bacteria; phylum Bacteroidota; class Chlorobiia; order Chlorobiales; family Chloroherpetonaceae; genus JANQGG01. Next base: position 36,392 of record JANQGG010000011.1, read on the forward strand.
ATAAAACTTATTCTACCATGTAACGATACCATCATAATACATTCTGAACTCAGCTCAATTAAAGAAACCAGTTTTTGGCGCTCTTCATCGGCTTTGATTTTTTCTTGTTGAGTATTTCTAAACTTATTTAAAAAGTAAACCAGGCCGGCAATAAGTAACAGGTAAAATAAGATCATCCAACTTCTGGCGTACCAAGGGGACGCAATAGAAAATTTCTTATCAACAGGATCGCTCCATAAAAACCCGGCTTGTTGAGCCCTTATTTGCAACACATAATCACCAGCGGGAAGTGGCGGCAAGACAAGCTTCGATTGCGGTGAGGGAAGAGACCAATTATCCTGCAATCCTTTAATTCGAGTTTGATATTGAATATTTTCTCCGGGGTAGCTTAAAGATAAAAACGTAACATCCAATGATGCACTGTTATGATAGTCGCCTTGCAAGGATTCGTCCAAACTTTTATCTTCGCCGTCAACTTTAAAGCTCGTAAAAATAGGCTGGGGGGTTTTTTGAATCTTTTCAATGGGAAACTGCCAATAGGCCAAACCATCTGATGTACCAACCCATAAACGGTGATCTTTATCAAATGCTAACGATCGATGAACGATTGAAGAGCCGGGCAGGCCGTCAATTTTTGTAAAACGTGTTACACCTCCATCGGTATAAAGCAGCAATCCTTGCTCAGTACCTAACCAGATACGATCGAACTGATCTATTTCCAATGCTTTGATAACCGGTTTACCGATGATATCGGTGATGCTATCGCGAATGATTTGATCATCGTGATAAACAAACAATCCCTGACTTGTACCTAACCAAATTTTACCGCTTTGATCTTTATCCAAATCATGAACAACAAACGGGGTGTTTTTGTCAATCGGAGGAGGAACACTTAAGTTTATAAATTTATCATAAACCGCATCGTACTCAAATAGGTAGTTATCTATTAAACTACCCCCAAGATAAATTTTACCCTGACTCCCACTTTTAACTACATTTATGCTGGTCTTAATTCCGCGCGACTCGTCAAACATTTCAAGTTTTCCATCCTTACTCAATTTTAATAAGCCATAATTAACCTGATACGACCATAGATTGCCTAATTCATCCAAGATCATACTGTTAGGCCAAAAGCGTTTATATTTTGGATTGAGCTGTCCAAACCACCTGGTTTGTGCTTGGCCATTTTTAAGATAGGTTAATGCGCCTCTTCGAGTGGATAACCACATGCCAACAGAGTCTCCTGCCGGTTTATAAAAACGCCCGGTACTTCTGCCATAAACTTTTTTGGCCAGATACCGCCCTTCCTTCTTAGATGAAATTCTGAAAATGCCATTATGCTCGACAACTAAAATTTCACCATTTGCTGTTGAGCTGACCGAGCGTGTAAATAGGTTTTTTGTTTGAAGCGGAAAGGGATTAAAGTATGTTTTTTGAACTAATCCAACGCCTTCATCGGAAGCCACCCATAAATTGTTGTTTTTATCAAGTGCCAGATCGTTAATAATATTAAATGGTATCTCAGTAATTTTATCAGGTTTGGAGAATTGCTTTTTAGTATCCCATGAATAAAGACCCGAATACCATGACCCTATAAATAACAGGCCTTCTTCATTTTCAAGCAGCGTTGACACGTCATCAATATTTGCGCGCTTTTTCCAACTTGCTTTTAATAAATTTTCCTTTAGGATGAGCTCATAGAGGCCCTGATTCGTACCGACCAAAATTTGATCGGCTTTTGTTTTAAAAAGGGTATTGATTTGAAAATCTGCCAATGGCTTTTTTAATGGCAAAACCCTAAACGCATCGGAGATTGGATCGTAGTACAAAATTTGACCATCGGGCGTAGATACAATAAGCCTATTGAAACTATCTTCAACAAACTGAAATGAGCGTATTTCGTCGTGCTTTACACTTAAATCATCCTTTAATTTGTATCGTTGAAAAATATTGTCTTCAAGTTTTGCTATTGCACCTGGCTCGCTAATCCATAATGCCAGAGTTTTATCCTGATACACGGACTTAGGGTAGTAAACTTTGGAAGCCAGCAGTGTATCACTTCCTCCAATAAGCAACTCAATAGACATTGTGTTATTTTGTCTATTAAGCATACCGATCCCATCGTCAGATATTACTAATAATTGATTACTTTGAAGTTTATGGAGGTCTTTAACAATATTTGTTGAGAGGCCTGTGTTAAAAATGTTAAATTCTTGGCCGTTATACCAAACCAAGCCAGCATCAGTTGCGATCCAAATTAATCCATCCTGATCTTGTTCAATCGCCTTGGTTAAATTACTCGCTAAGCCTTGATCATTACTGTACGTATAACTTCGTATGTTTTGAGCAAATATGACATGAGGAATAAATAAGGATAGGATAAAAAACACCTTAAAAAAGATGCGGGTGTAGGTTCTCATAAGTGATTAAATTGAAAAATACCGCTTATTATCAAATGTACATTGTAAAATACATGTACGGTATAGTTTTCAAGGGCTTTCGTGCCAAGATTAATTTCTGCAACTTACAAAAAAATAGAATATAAATACACTTTATGTTATTGTCGTTTCCTACATGGATTATCCACATTTCATCTATGCTTGAGTGGGCAATCGCTTTTATTTTACTTTATAAATATGGTAGACTTATTAACCGTAAGGATATTCAAAAATTTGCCCTTCTTATGATCCCTCACTGGATAGGCGGCATGTGTGTCATTTTTTATCATATTTCAGGCGATACGCTATCTATTTTATTGGACTTTTCGAAGCTAATTAATTTTTTTGGAAGCATTGCCTTAATTACCGGATCGTTGTTAGTTATTAACCATGTAAAATCAGATAAAAATCCCGAACTGGTATCGACAGCAATAATTCCACTCTTCCCTTTCATACTCATCCATTTTTTACCGGATTATAACGCAATCATAGCTACCCTTTTTCAGATATCTAGCGTCCTGTATTTAGTGTTTTTAGCGCTGGTCCTTTATATATATAGAATTGATGAACTGGTGTTTTCAAAATTAACTGTGGTAGGTTTTTGGTTTGTGCTGGTATTTGTAATTTTTACGGTTGCGTGTATTGAACTTGCAACGAATCACAGAGGATTTCCCACGCTTACCCACGACGACTTTCTACATGGCTTAGCCGAAAGTTTCCTTTCGTTAAGCAATCTTATGATTGCATTGGGAGTAAATCAAAAAATTCGCGAACATCGGAAGTTATCTCGAAACGCCGGTTAAGAGAGTTTTATACCGGGACGGGTTGGTTAAAATGTCTTTTGCTTCATGAAATTGGTTATCATACTTAAATGATAATTCCCGAGCTTTATCGCGATCGTAGCGGAGATATATTTCCTGTGCTAATAAGTTTAATAAAAATTCTTTTTGACGCTGAAATTCTTTTTTATTGTCATTTAAAATCATCGAACGAAGTTCTTGAGCTTTCTCATTGAGTAACTGTTCACCTTTAGGGCTTAGTTTACTTATTAACTCATCTACAATTTGCTCCGAACTTGATTTAAATTCAAAGTTTTCCTGCTTTAAAAATTTATCAAATGGTATTAAAATATCTTCGTTTATTAAAAAGCCTTTAGGCAATGAAGGATTTTCGCTCCTAAAGACGTTTGCAAATTTAAAGATCATGGATTGCTGACGCAATTGCCGCTCAAGTTCCGACATTTCCCGATCTTTAATAATGACATCAGGAACAATACCTCCGCCACCATAAACCTTTCTTCCATTCGTTGTGGTGTAAGCACTTTTCATGCTATCCGGTTCATTAGATAGTACATCCCGCTTACCCAGGGTTTTATTACGTTTGAAATAATCAACTTTTTGAATCAAACGCCCCGAAGGGGTGAAATACTTTGAGGTTGTAATTTTTAGTTTGGTATTGTAAGGAAGCTGAGTGATCGTTTGAACCAAACCTTTTCCATATGAGCTGGCGCCCACAATTATGCCGCGATCCAAATCCTGTATAGCTCCAGCCACAATCTCGGATGCCGAGGCGCTTCGTTCATTGATTAAAACAACCAATGGCGTTTTTCTTAATTGAGGCTTTTCAGAAGAAACATAGGTTCGCATTTTTGAAGAGTCTCTTCCAGCCGTTGTAACCACCGTGCTGCCTTTCTCCAAAAATTTGCTGGCTACCGATACGGCAACTTTTAACAATCCTCCCGGATCGTCCCTTAAATCCAAAATTAGTCCCTTTAATTTTTCACCTTTAACCTGAACCGAATCTTCTAGTGATTGAATGGCATCGCTGAGTTCGTCGGAAGCCTTAACGCTAAACCGCTGGATATCGACATAACCGATATTATCTTTGGTTAAATGAACGTACGTGACGTTTTTAATCGTGACTTCATGACGGATCAAATTAAACGTGATGGGTTTTGGCTCGCCGTCTCTCCGCACAGTAACATTAACTTCCGTATTGGATTCTCCTTTAATCAGATTTTGAATGTCTTTCAATGGCAGGTTTTGCACTTTGTAACCATCAACTTCAATAATAACATCGCCAATTCTCATGCCGGCTTTATCGGCCGAATAGCCTTCTTCTACCGACATAATTGTAATCACGTTATCTTTTGCATGAATTGATATGCCAACACCGGCATATTTGCCCGTGGTTAACTGATCCAAATCATCCGATTGATCTTCATCCATAAAAACCGTGTATGGATCAAGCGTCGAAAGCATGCCGTCAATACCGGCAAGCATGAATTCGGCAACATCAATTTCATCCACGTAATTTTCGGCAACTTCCCGATAAACGCGGCCCAATAATTCAATGTTCCGAGTGATTTCAAAGAAATTAGAAATCAGTGTAAAACCAGTCAACGTAGCTGCCACAAGAAGTATTGCAGCAATCTTATGTAATCGTAACGCGTTACCTTTCATGATGAATTATTAAAAACCTAACAATCTGACTTGAGAATGTTAATCAGGGATTTTATGTTGAACAACTTTCAGTGATGCCTCATCTGAGCACATCTTCCAAACTTACCGAGCCTTGTGTTTTTTCATCCCTGTATTTTATGATCACGGGTGTGTAAATCGAAAGATTGTGTTCTTTTGCAAACGTGTTTTTGCTAATCGGACGCGAGCCGGCAACTACCACCGCGCCTTTAGGAATGACCAACGGTGAATCCTCAGTTTTTCGGAGTATGGTTTCATTGACAACATCATAAACCGGAGTCGAGCCATTTAAGATCACTCCCGTTCCGATCACGGCTTTTTCCCGAACAATTGTTCCTTCATAAATACCACAGTTTCCCCCGATCATCACATCATCTTCTACAATAACCGGCATTGCGCCAATTGGTTCCAAAACGCCGCCAATTTGTGAGGCCGCCGATAAATGGACATGTTTGCCAATTTGAGCGCAACTTCCAACAAGTGCATGCGAGTCAACCATCGTGCCTTCATCAATATAGGCGCCAACATTCACATATGCAGGCGGCATTAACACCACCGAAGGTGCTAGATATGAACCATCCCGAACGGTTGTACCTCCGGGAACAATCCGAACCTGGTTATCGAGTGAAAAGCTTTTTGTCGGGTAGGTGTCTTTGTCGATAAACCCAATAACCCAATCGTTGGACGTGCTGCAAAATTCAGCTGAGATCAGATCGCCCAATTTAAATCCAAGCAATATTCCTTGTTTTACCCAGCCATTGACGATCCAGTTTTCTCCTTTTTTTTCAGCCGATCGAATGACGCCGGCGTTTAACAGTGTTTTAAACTCCGCAAATACCTCTTTGGCCTGGCTATTTTGTTTCAACTCGGTTGCAGGAAGGCTTGAATAGGTTTCAATCTCCTGCTTGATTGACTCGATGTCATTAATAAATGCCATACTTTCTAAAAAATTGAAATTAAATGATGTTATAAGTCTGCATACTCAGTGGTTACATCTTTGTGATCCTTTTTTAAATAAAATCGGAAATCGTCGCTTCGAAGGCTGTCGTCCGATTTAATTTTTACAACCACCAAATGTTGTAGAAACCATCGCCATGCCGGATTTAATTGTTCGCTGTGCAAACTTTCCATTAACGTTGGGCTGACATATAAATCCAGAGATTTTAAAACCCCTTTGTTTTGGAGAGTAAATTTTCTGAGCCACCGATCAATTTGATGAATCGTGGTATGCTTCGCCTGAATAACCCCCGATCCTCCGCAAGCCGGGCACTCATCGCCCATTCGTTGCATCAAACTTGGTCGGATGCGCTCGCGTGTGATTTGCATCAGGCCAAAATCCGAAAGGGGTAAGATGTTGGACTTGGCTCGGTCTTTCTTCATTTCAGACCTCATCGTATCATACACTTTCCTCGAGTTCTTTTGATCAAGCAAATCGATAAAATCTACAACGATAATACCGCCAATATCTCGAAGCCTCAATTGGCTGGCAATCTCTCGTGCCGCTTCCATATTCGTACGCAGCGAATTCTCTTCCTGCTCACGCTTTGCGGCATACCGACCGCTATTGACATCAATCACAACCATTGCTTCGGTATGTTCAATAATCAAATACCCACCCGATTTCAACCACACTTTTCGAGAAAAAATAGATTCCACATCTTTGGCTATGCCGTAGCTTTCGTAAAGCGGCAAGCGACCTTTATAGTGCGAAACGCGTTTTTCCATTTCGGGCGCCGCCCAACGAATAAAGGACAAGGTTTCTTTGAAAATTGAAGGTGAGTTTGTGACAATTTCAGACACATCATCGGTTAACGAATCCCTTAAGACACTTGAGATCATGGTATCTTCTTTGAACATCAATTTCGGCGGCTTAGCATTTTTAACGGTTTCTTCGATTTGTCGCCATTTTAGCAACAGCTTTTCCAAATCTTGCTTAAGCAGGTTTTCATCCTGCTCCTCGGCAACCGTTCTTACAATTGCGCCAAATCCCCTGGGAATAATTGAGCGAACAATCCCTTTCAAACGTTTCCGCTCTCTACGATTAGCAATCCGCTTTGATATGGCCATATGACCGTTTCCAAAGGGCAATAGCACCATAAATCGCCCGGCAATGGTAATATCGGAGGTTAACCGTGCGCCTTTATTGCTTATCGGCTCTTTAATGATTTGAACTAAAATGCTGTCGTTGGGATTAAGCTTGCCGGCAATCATTTGGGTGTATGACTGCTTTTTTTCTTTTTGTGGGTCGGATTCCGTTTTTTGGTCTTTGCGATTATTGTTGGATCCGTTTTTCTGATCAGACTTTTGCTGAGATGATTTTTGAGAGCTAAGGTGATTTTGTCCATTTTCGATATCGTCATCGTCGTCATCGTCATCTTCTGACATATCTTCACCTAACAACGATTTATAGTCTTCATTGGTCGTTCCGACATCTGAAAAATGCAGGAAACCATCCGATTTATGCCCGATATCTATAAATGCAGCTTGCAGGCCTTCAACCACTTTTTGAACTCGCCCTAAGTATATATCGCCTACATTACGCGTACTTTCAGGTCTTTCTATAAATAACTCGGCTAACTTTCCATCTTCAACAATTGCAACTTGTACTTCGCCGCCAGCTTTATTCATTAAAAGCTGTTTATTAACACTTTTCATTTTTGATTTTATTGCATTGATTTACAAATTAAACCGTTTGTACGGTTAAACTCATCCATTCGATACGGTATGCACGTTCATGGCGTTTTATTTTAACCTTCTTAAATATAAAAACATTGGAAATTGACCAAAGACTTTATCTGAAATCATTGCTCATTTGCCCTTAATCATGCTGGATACATCTTACGAAAAACCTCTATGGGAGCATTATCGGCATATCTGCGGCGTCGATGAAGTGGGAAGAGGGCCGCTGGCCGGTCCGGTTGTAGCTGCCGCGGTAATATTTCCAAAAGATTTCGAACCCAGCGGTTTGCTACATAAAACCAACGATTCGAAGCGTTTATCAAAAAAACTTCGAATTGAGCTTTCGGCAGCCATCAAATCAACGGCTTTAGCTTATTCGATAGCTGAAATTGACCATTCAATAATAGATCGCATTAACATTCATAATGCCTCTCTTGAAGCGATGCAAAAGGCCATTCAAACGCTGACGGTTTCCCCCGACTATATTTTAGTGGATGGTATTTCGTTTCGCAACAACCAAAACTTACCTTATGAAACCATTAAAAAAGGTGATCAGCACGTGTTTTCCATTGCAGCCGCTTCAATTATAGCTAAAGTCCATAGAGATGAATTAATGACTGCACTAGATTCGGTTTATCCGCATTATGGGTTTAAAGATCACGCGGGCTATGCCACAAAAAAACACATTGAGGCAATAAAAACATTTGGGCGAAGTGAAATCCATAGAAAAAGTTTTAAATTAGCCTGTATGGGAGAGAAGTAATTCGCGTTTCCTCTATTAAAACATAATCATTGTTTCATGTTAAAAAAATCAAAGATTGATATAGGAAAGCAAGGGGAAGACATTGCCTGTTCATATTTAAAAAAAAATGGGTTTATAATTTTGGAACGCAATTATAGATGCGGCAGAAATGAAATAGATATAATTGCACAAAAAGACAATACCATTTCATTTGTTGAAGTAAAAACCCGACACGACACCTCATACGGACATCCTGCTGAAGCCATCACTGAAGTTAAACAAAAGGAAATTCTTAAAGCTGTTCAATGCTATGTAAAAGATAATCACAGACCCGGTCAACATTACCGTTTTGATGTGGTGGCCATTGTTTTGGATGAAAAGAAAAAAAATCAGTTTAATGAAACCTCCGAAGATATATTCTTTATTGAGGATGCGTTTCGTGTACATTAAACCCTTAGCTAATATTTTATGAAAGCGCTTATTACTGCAGGCGGTAGAGGTACCCGTTTAAGACCCATAACTCATACAAAAAACAAACATTTAATCCCTATTGCCAACAAGCCCATGCTGGCTTATGCTATTGAATCCGTTGCCGAGGCGGGTATTACATCTATAGGGATTATTACGAATGCCGATAGTCAGGATGTTCAGGACACTTTTGGAAACGGCAATTCATATGGCGTTGAGATCACCTACATTCCTCAAGAAGCCCCCCTTGGGTTGGCTCATGTCGTAAAAATTTCAGAAGATTTTATTAAAACCGATCCGTTTTTGTTTTACCTGGGCGACAACATGCTGGTTGGCGGCGTCAAGAAATTCGTTGATTCTTTTGAAGCAAGCAAAGCCAATTGCCATTTAACCTTAGCTAAAGTTAAAGACCCTCAGCGTTTTGGAGTACCGGAACTGAACAATGGTCAAATTATCAGCATCGTAGAAAAGCCATCAGATCCAAAATCCGATTATGCCGTTTCGGGATTATACATTTATGATTCGTCCATTTTTGAAGCGGTCAATGCCATTTCCCCAAGCGCAAGAGGTGAGCTTGAAATTTCGGATGCGCATCAATATTTATTGGATAACGGGTTTAAGATTTCTTATTCGGAGATCACCGGCTGGTGGAAAGACACCGGAAAACCAATTGATCTTCTTGAAGCCAATCGCCTGGTGCTTGATCATCAACAATCAAATATTCTTGGTTCGGTTGATGGCAATTCAACAATCACCGGCAACGTAATTATTGGCAAGGGTTCAACCATTCAAAACAGTATCATCCGAGGCCCTGTTATCATTGGTGAAGATTGCGATATTCGGGATAGTTATATCGGCCCATTCACCTCAATTGACGACAACACCTCCATATTCCATTCGGAAATTGAGTTCAGTATTGTGCTAAAACAGTGTAAAATTCATGATGTTGGGTTTAGAATAGAAGAAAGCCTTTTAGGCGCTGAGGTTGAAATCGTTAAAAGCAAACGTTTGCCCAAAACCAATCGGTTTATGCTAGCTGATCACTCAAATATTGAAGTCAGTTGATCTTAAACTTTTAAATTTAATCTTATTGAAGGTATCTCAAGCCGATCTGCAAAACGATATTGATGAATTCATTTCCGTTTATCTTAAAGATAAAAGCCCCGATACCAAGGGCACTTATCAACGTGCCCTTAGAGAGTTTCAGCGTTATGTAGCTTTACGATCAGAAACATTTAATTATACAACCGAGCACATCCTTCACTACCGCAATTTTCTTTCACTGGAAAAACAATTTTCGGCGGTTACGGTTTCAACATACCTTACTGCCGTAAGGCGGTTGTGTGATTTTTTAGTTTCCAAAGGGTCTCTTCAAATAAATCCGGCCAAAAAGGTTAAAGGTAACCGCAGACCGAAAACGCATTCTATAGGCGTCTTAACGGTGAAAGAGGCTGAATTACTTAAAACGTCAATACCAACCGATAAAATTCAGTCCGTGCGAGATTTGCTCATGATAAGGCTAATGCTGGAATGCGCCGTCTCGGAGCATGAGCTGGTCAGTTCAAACGTCGGTGATTTTAACCTTAATGACGCCGAACCTTATTTGTTTGTAAAACCCAAAGGGAAATCGGCAAAAACCGATAAGATTTTCATTTCCATGAAACTGGCTTCAAGTATTCAGCGGTATTTATCGCTTCGTTCAAATCTTGAAGGATCAAGCCCACTATTTGCAAGCCATGGGCCAAATCGCAAGGATCAACGATTAACGACACGTGCGATCCGATATCGAATAAAACACTGGTTAGAAAAAACAGGCATAAACCGGCAAAATATCTCTGCCAACAGTCTCCGACATACGGCTGCCTTTTTATGGCTTACTCGCGATAAAATGCCTGTTGAAGACGTCAAATTAAAAATGAGGCATGGCATGATTGAAACCACTGAAATCTATTTATCATTAGACTCAAACCAACCAAATCACACCTCGTGATTTGCCAACGAATCTAATGAAAAAATTTACTATTTTTTAAACGATCTTCTTGATCCTAAACCATCAATAAACCGATGGCTCAAATAGCCGGCTACTGCAGCTAAATAATAAGCCAAACCTGAGTAAGAAAATTTACCCGTATAGAGTATGGGCAGCCATAAAAATGGTGAAGGGATTAAAAATGTTGCCAGGTATGTGTGAGTCCAGCCTCTATGCTTACTGATCAAAGGCAGCATTGCAAATAAGCCTAAATATGCAGCTTCCTGATGTTTTTGAAAAAGTATTAATACCAGATCAATTACAATGAAAATTCTATAAAAGATCAATTGGCCTTTACTTTTAATGTCGACATCCGGCCATAATGAAAACAAAAGTGTGATTGAAAGCAGTATGCCAACTTGCAATAAAAATTCAAGGTTTGATAAGTTATCGTAATCAAAAAACAAACCCAGAATAAATGCAAGAGGAATAAAAAAAAGAACGCCGCCAAAAATATGTTTTTTATAAGTACTCATTTCTTGATACGTTTAATCGGAGAACCACTAATTTAAATTATTCAGGAAAATCTAATGACACCCTACAAAATTCTGGCAATCAACTTAACTATTGTTTTCCTGTTGTTTGGTTGCACTATTGAAGAACCTGCTGAACCTACTTGGGAAGTTAAAACGACCTTCCCTGTTATAAACTCAAAATACAACGCCATAAAATTACTCAATGAAAATAGTGATGTTGGCGTAATTGAGGATAATGATATTTTAGCGCTTTTGTACAACAAGCAATTTGAAACATTGGAAGTTGGCGATACCTTAACCATCCCGGATACGTTTTCCGTACTTAACTTTTCAGTTGGCCAAAATATAGAAGTTCCTTTTTTTGACGTCAGTACCTCTCAAACGTTAGGCGATATTGCTGAAGAGTCTGGTATTCCCAAAGAAAAGTTAGACGGCCAAACAGAAATTCCTTCTCCGGGATTTGATGATTTAGAATCCAAAGAATACAACTATACCTTGGATGACTTTGAATACATTGAAGTTTCCGAAGGAAAGTTGGTTGTTTCATTAATCAATAATACCGGGATTTTGCTAACCAATGTAGAAATCTCATTATATAATACTTCAGTAAGATCGCGGAACCGTATTGGCAGAATTACATTTGCTTCATTACCCTCAGGTGCAACTGAGTCCCAAGAGCTTGATCTTTCAGGAGAAACCATTCAGCAAGATTTAATCGCAAAAATTACGGATGGTGAAATTCCGCCTCAATCCGGCGTTACGATCAACTTAGAATCTACCGTTGCGATTTCCGTTACACGCTCAGAGACATTTGATTTTTCGAAAGCCCGTACGAAAATCAAATCACAAATCGCCAGAGATACCAGCAGATTGACAGTGGTTGGCGACGAGTTATTGGAATTGGAAGAAGCCATCTTAAAAAAAGGGGACTTTTCAATCCAATTAAAAAATGAAGTTGAGATTGAAGGTACGGCAACATTAAAAATTCCCGAGGTTACGCTCAACAGTCAACCGCTAGAAATACCTTTAACTATTCCCGAGCCCGGCCAGGTAAACACCTCTCAAACGAAAGACTTAACCGGCTATCGCATTCAATCCACTGATGGAACAACCGTTGAATACATTTTGGAGCTTGCAATAATCGCCGGCAATTCATTTGTTGAAATTGATGCAACCGATTCTATCAGAGCCACGGCTATGGCCAAAAATCTTACCGGCTCTTATTTTAAAGGTAAAACCAAAGCCATTGAATATGATGTTTCCCAACAATCAATTACCATTGATGCCTTTGATCAAATTCGCAATGGAACCTCACTTCAATTATTTGATCCTAAAGCTGAAGCAAGATTTTCTAGTTCTGCAGGATTTGATATAAAAGGGAATGCGACTTTTTCAGCGGTTAATTCCGTTGATTCGAAACAAAAAAATATCACATTAAAATCAGGCCAGCCCATACAATTAGACATTCCTAAAGTTGGCGTTCAAACGCTTAATTTTGATACCCTTAACAGCAACATTTCGGAAGTGTTTAACATACTCCCGAATTCATTTAGTCTTTCAGGCCTGGTTACGGTTAACCCCACTGAAAATAGCGGCGAGGTTTATGATACCAGCAAAGTACGCTTATCGCTGGATGTACTTGTTCCGCTTGTCTTAAGTATCGATTCCTTATCGGGAACCGATACATCAAGCGTTGAAGTTAGCAATACCGAAGATTTATCCGAAATGCGCCTTGAACTTATTGCAAAGAGCGCCATACCTGTTGGCTCAAAGTTTAGAGCAATATTTTATAACGCTGAAAACAACCCCATAACATTAGAAAGTGGAAAAATGCTTTCAATACCGAGAGCTGATTCGGCTATGGCTGTTTTTAATGCTGCACCGATAAAAGTTTCCTCTATCAATTCAAGCTTTTATGAAAGTGACGGATATAGCGAAACCTCTCAAATTTTTGAATTTAATGATGAAGAAATCAGAAAATTAGAAGGTGCATCTTATGCCGTTTCAACTTTAAAAGCCGATACACAAACTGAGGGATTAGGCTCTGCAAATAAAGTGATCATTAAATCCACGGATATCATAGAATTTCGTGCCGTTGGGCGTGTGAATTATAAAGTCAATCAAGATCAATAAAAACCATTATTACCTTATGAAAAAAACCTTATCCGACATTTCCTGCGCAGGAAAGAGAGTTCTTATGCGCGTTGATTTTAACGTCCCGTTAAAAGACGGCCAGGTTTCCGACGATATTCGCATTAAAAGTTCACTGCCTTCAATTAAAAAAGTTTTGGATGATGGCGGGCGCTTGATTTTAATGTCGCACTTAGGACGGCCTAAAGGGAAAGTTGTTCCGGAAATGTCATTAAAACCTGTAGCGATACGTTTATCCGAATTGCTTGGAAAAGAGGTAAAAATCGCCTCAGACTGCATTGGCGATGATGTCAAAAACATGGCTAATGACTTAAGCGCCGGCCAGGTATTACTTTTGGAAAACCTCAGATTCCATAAAGCTGAAGAAGCCAATGATGAAGCGTTCGCTAAAGAACTCGCTTCATTTGGCGAGATCTACGTCAATGACGCCTTTGGCACTGCCCATCGTGCGCACGCTTCAACTGAAGGTGTCACCAAATATATTGATGTTTGTGTAGCTGGATACTTGATAGAAAAAGAACTCAAGTACCTTGGCGAAGCAACGGCTAATCCTCAAAGACCGTTTCTTGCCATTTTGGGCGGATCAAAAATTTCGGGTAAAATCGATGTTATTGAAAATCTTTTATCGAAAGTTGATGCCATTTTCATTGGCGGCGCAATGATCTTTACATTTTTCAAAGCCCAAGGTCTCTCGGTTGGAAACTCCCTAATTGAAGAAGATAAAATTGATTTGGCCAAATCAATCCTGGAAAAAGCTAACGCCAATAATGTAAAATTCCTGCTCCCGGTTGATGTAGTTGTTGCCGATAAATTTGACGCCGAAGCCAACACACAAACCGTTGATGTGGGCGCTATTCCTGATAATTGGATGGGATTGGATATTGGCCCAAAAACCATTGACCTTTTCAAAAATGAAGTTCTCAGTTCCAAAACCATCATTTGGAACGGTCCTATGGGTGTTTTCGAAATGGAAAAATTTGCCAAAGGCACATTTGAAATTGCCAACGCTTTGGCTGGAGCAACCAAACAAGGCGCGATTTCAGTAATTGGAGGCGGTGATTCTGCCGCGGCAATTGCTAAAGCTAATTTGGAACATGCGGTTTCTCATGTATCTACCGGCGGCGGGGCAAGCTTGGAATTTTTAGAAGGCAAAAACTTGCCGGGTATTGCTGCGCTCAACGATTAACGTAAGTCTTTACTTTTTTTGAGTCTATAACTGTTATTTGTTAAGATTAACGGTTATAGACTTTATTATTTTTGTTGCCTTTTATAACTTCTTTTTTTATGATTACACTTTTTAGTTCAACTTAAATTAGTTTTGGAACGAATCAGTCTGTAATCATGTCTTGATAAATAATTGACTAAACTAAAATTCCACATTAAACGCGTTGAATTTGTCTCAACAATTTAGGAGATATAATGGGATATTATGACGATGAATATAGGCCCGGCGGATTTTCTTTGATGCCTCCTGCTATTAAAAGTATCATTCTTGCCAACGTGGCTATATTTTTACTTCAATTAGGAACACCGTTGAACCCCCTTCTTGTTGGGTTTGGTGCATTATGGCCGTTGGGGTCTGGCAATTTTGAACTATGGCAACCCTTTAGCTACATGTTTTTACATGGCGGTTTCACCCACATCCTTTTTAACATGTTTGCGCTTTGGATGTTTGGCGCAGAAATTGAAAATCATTGGGGAACCCGACAGTTCACCATTTATTATTTTACATGCGGCGTTGGCGCGGCCATCATTAATTTGATTGCTACATTTGGCCATGGCGCGCCTACGGTTGGGGCTTCCGGGGCAGTATTTGGCGTGCTTTTGGCATTTGGTATGATGTTCCCAAACCGATACATTTTTCTTTACTTTTTCTTCCCCATCAAAGCAAAGTATTTTGTTGCCGGTTACGCCATTATCGAATTTATCAGCACCTTTAATATGAGCAGCCCTGTCGCGCATTTTGCCCATTTAGGCGGCATGATCATTGGGTTTGTTTATATCAAAATTATGAGTGGCGACTGGCCGGTCCAGGATTGGTTTGAAAGTAATGTTGCGTCACCAAAAACCAAGCTTACCTCGGCATCAAACAAATCATCAAACGTTAATGAGGATAAGATTGACCAGATTTTAGATAAAATTTCCAAATACGGATACGAATCGTTAAGTCAGGATGAGAAGCGAACGCTGCTGGATGCCAGTAAGGATAACAAATAATTCACTAAAGGGGCTTTTTTCAGCCCCTTTTTCTTTTGTATTCTCATTATATTCTCATCAACTAGTTTGTTTATCGCCAAAATATTTGTAATGGTTTTTCGCTTCAACATTCTCGTGTTACTTGTACTGGTTGGTTTTTCTCATCCACTCATGGCTAACCGTGGGTTATCATTTTTGAAAATCGGCCCCTCTTCCCGTGAGCAAGCGTTAGGAAATGTTGGCGTGGCTTCCGCGGTTGGTTCTGCCAAAACCTTTTACAATCCTTCACTACTTTTAAAGGCCAAAGCTTCATCGGTTGGTTTTTCTCAACATTTTTGGCTGCTCGATACTTACTCGGCAAATGTATCTGCGCATTTTAAAAACAAAGCATCGAGTTACGGGGTAGCGCTGCACTGGTTATCCGTAAGAGATATTCCTTTTAGAACATCGCCCACATCGGAACCGGTCGGTTATTTTAATTCTCAAAATGCGGCTCTAAGTTTTGCTTATGCCAAATCGCTTTCTAAAAAACTTGATATGGGCATAACCGCAAAACTTCTTTATGAAAAACTCTTCGTAGATGATGCTACCGGTTATGGGGTTGATCTTTCATGCGCTTATACCCTCACTTCTGAAATTAACCTGGGTTTAGCGCTTCAAAATGTTGGCTCAATGAGCGAGCTATCACAAGAAAGTTCATCATTGCCTACGCTGCTTCGTTCGGGCATCTCATATGCGCTTTCAATAGAAAGCCTGAACAGCCATCTTATTAACGAAATTAACCTGGTAACGGTATTTTCCGAACAAACGTCCGTTCATGTTGGTCATGAGTTTGCCTATAATCAACTGTTTTTTGCGCGATTTGGTTATGTGTTTGGTAATGATGCACGATCCATTTCAACCGGTTTTGGCATTCACCATAACCACATTTCTTTTGACTACGCATTTATTCCGTTTTCTAATGATTTAGGCTCGGCAAGTATTCTCACGGTTGAATTTCATTATTAAGCCTTTTTATTCCTATCTTCTTTTTTTACAAATCTCATCACTTGATTTCGGATAAACTATGCCTCATAAACATGCTCAAATCTTATTGATCTTTATTGTTATCGGCGTCATGCTTGGTATTACAAGCGGTTGGATGTTTGGCTCAACAATGGTAAGCGTAGCATGGTTGGGTAAATTGTTTTTAACAACCCTTAAAATGCTCATTGTACCGCTGATTATTTCAGCGATCGTCACAGGGGTTTCATCGTTGGGCGATATTCGAAAATTAGGGCGAATCGGTTCGATAACCATTGGCTATTACATCATTACCACAGGCATTGCCGTTTTTATTGGGTTAATTTTTGTAAATATTATCCAGCCCGGCAGCAATTTACAATTCACAACCGCAAGCATACCTGACTATATCGCAGAAAAAGAAAACATTGGGTTTATTCAAATCATTGAATCGCTGATCACGCCAAATTTGGTGAAATCGGCTTCCGAAACCGACCTGCTTCCCATCATTGTGTTTTCGATATTTTTTTCAGCGGCGCTTACCACACTTGGTCAGAAGGGCGAGCGCGCCATTGAACTGTTTTCCGCCATCAATGAAGTTATGATGAAACTGGTGGTGTGGGTGATGTATTTTGCACCCATTGGCATTTTTGCCTTGGTTGCCAGCCGATTGGGAGAAGCCGGCGGCGGCGAAGCATTCTGGCTCGAAATACAAGCTGTGGGTCTTTATGTTCTGACGGTCTTAAGCGGCCTGGCAACCCATATCTTAGTACTTGGATTGATCTTAACCCTCATTGCCAAACGGCACATTTCTTACTTCATTAATGTTACCCGCGCTTTGTTTACGGCATTTGGGACGGCCAGCTCAACGGCAACATTGCCTTTGACCATGGAATGCGTTCGAGAAAATGGCGTGGATGATCGTGCGGTTGAATTTACCCTGCCGTTGGGCAGCACCGTCAATATGGACGGCACGGCGCTCTACGAAGCAGCGGCCGTCATGTTCATCGCTCAAGCTTATGGCATCGAAATGAGCGTCACTCAACAAGTTATCATTTTTATTACGGCAACCTTAGCAGCCATTGGCGCTGCCGGTATTCCTGAAGCCGGTTTGGTAACGATGGTCATTGTGCTCAATGCGGTACATTTACCATTGGAAGGCATTGGATTGATTTTAGCCGTGGATTGGTTTCTCGACCGGTTTCGAACCGCAACCAATGTTTGGGGCGATAGTGTTGGCGCAGCCGTTGTTGATCGTTATTTGGTAAAACCATCCTAACATGTTAAATCGTTGCTGTTTATGATCAGCCCGTTCAGAAGTTGTGCCTTAGTATTACTTCTTGTATTGAGTTCCGCTGTAACATTACCGGCCAAAACACCAAACCATGTCCCTATTTCCAAACAAAAAGGCTATGCTCAGCTCAATCCAAAACGACTCGGTGCTCATCTTCGGTTTCTTTCTCACGACCTTCTTGAAGGCCGTGAAACCACCGAGCGCGGTCAAAAATTAGCCGCCACTTATATTGCTTCAACCTTTCAGCGAATAGGACTTGAGCCTTTAGGCGATAGCTTATTGTACTTTCAGCCTTTTTCGGTTCAAACCCATCTTATCAAACATCCACCCAGCATTTCCTTGATCTCTAGCACAGAGAACTTCACGCTCTATGAAAACACGGATTTTTTAACAGACTTTTTCTTTTTCCCGACTCATTTAAATGGCCTGGATACATTGCTTGGCGATCTGGTTGTGCTGGGTCACAAAACCAATATTTTGCCGGATAATTTTAACGAGCTTGAACTTCGTGGCAAAATTGTGTTAAGCTTTTCCGCGCCGCCACCTAATGACAACACCAGCGACACCGCAACATTTAATCTTAAAAAATTTTGGCGGGAAACCCGTTTGCACCAATCTGCAGCAGGTTTGAATGATGCAAAAGCCGTGTTGATCGTTAGGGATGCCCTACCCCACACAACGCTATCTGATCTTGGGTTAAGCTTCAAAGAAAAAATTTACACCAAGCCCATGAAGCTAAGCGAACGAATGGACATTAACGACAGAAACGCATCGCTTTCCACGTTCTATGTTTCTACCGAACTTGCAAACCAGATCATCAAACCGTTGAATACGACCATTCACGCCTTACAAACGCACATCACAAAAACCGGAAAAGTCGTAAAAGCCAGTCTGCCTTCTACCAAGCTTAGGATATCAACCGGACTTACACAAGAAACAAGGCGAACGGAAAACGTGCTGGGACTTTTAAAAGGCTCTGATCCCAAACTCAATCAGGAAGTCATTGTGCTTTCGGCGCATTACGATCACATTGGCATCTCGCAAGAAAACGAGGTTTATAATGGGGCAGATGATAATGGTTCAGGGACAAGCGCCGTTTTGAGTATCGCGGAAGCTATGGTTCAAAACCCAAATCGGCCGAAGCGAAGCGTTGTTTTTTGTTGTTTTACCGGCGAAGAAAAAGGATTGCTCGGCTCAAAATACTATGCCTTGCACCCAAAGTTTTCACCGGATAAGACCATCGCAGCTGTTAACTTGGATATGATTGGACGGGTCGACACAAAATATCTTCATCGGGGAAATTCCCATTACATTTATGTTATTGGCCCAGATAGTCTAAGCCATGAACTGGATCAGATTTTAAAAAAAGTAAATCAAGAAACCGTTAATTTAACCTTGGATTACAGTTTTAACGATCTGGCAGATCCAAATCGTTACTATTATAGAAGCGATCACTACCATTTTGCCAAAAAAGGCATCCCCTCCGTTTTCCTCTTTAATGGCCTTCATAAGGATTACCACCAAACATCCGATACATTTGAAAAAATCGACGCGCAAAGCCTTACGGCACGATCAAAATTGGTCTACGGCTTTCTTTGGAAACTGGCAAACTTATCCCATTCCTTGCGCCGCATGGCTAAACCTCATTAATTTATTCTGTTGTGGGCTAATTCCTCGCAGGATGCTTCGAATAGACAATCCGGAACTGGTTAGAATCTTAGTGAAAGACCAAAGATTATGCTTCAAGATGCCGGATCAAGTTTCCAATGACGCAACCCTTAAATTGTCTCAAAACTGACTTTTGCGTTTAATTCTTTTGCTAATTTTTCAAAAAGCTTTTTTTTGTTGTATTTCAGTTTTTCTTCATACACCTTCACACCTTTTTCAACATATTCTAAACCTTTTTGCATAACGGTAAGTATATGCAAAGTAGGCGATTGCGGGCTTCAAACTTATCAAACCGTTACAATTTTGAAGCGTGCTACAACCCTTGGTTTTACTACTATCACGCCTATTTTGTATATACATTGTTATGGGCTGGGTTTTCAATTATTTCTGTATTTCTACCAATAATTCTATAATTTCATCAATGTTTTTATTGTTCGTAATTTCAATTCTTGCACAAGGTCCGTTATAGAAATTTTGAACACCTTCACTAAGAGTTGTTATTTCATGCTTGTTTATTTTTTCTCTTATTTTTTCTTCATTTAACATAGCAACAATTCCAATCTTCTTTTTCCTAATTTTTAGAAATGCAAAATTTCTTTCCTTCCTTAGTGATATGTAATATCTTTGAGAATTAAAATCCAATGATGGAATTTTATTCAACAACTTCTCTTTTAGTTCATTATAAATCGACAGCGTGTTTTCATTAATATCTTCCAAATGAAACTGCTCTGTATATACTGACTTCTCTTTATGTTCATCAATATTCTCAGAAACTATATCAATGTTTTCAATATTTTCAAAGTCAGGAGATAAAGAATAAATGGTATTATCACTTTTTCCATTTGTTCTGTATTCTTTCAAAATTGCAACTTTTACCATCTTTCCCCAAGTATCTGTATATGTTTCAGTGATTTCAGGAAGTTCCTTTTTTTCTCCGTCTATTATCAACAAAATATTTTGACTATTTTCGATTGTATCCTTGAGAAATTTAAAAATCTCTTTTTTTCCGATTTTATTTTTCAATTCTTGTCTTAATTCTTCATCATTGTCAAAGATTGAATATAACTTCTCAATCAATTTTCCTTGACTTGATGGGTTTTTAAAGAATGCAAAGAATTTTGTTATTTGGGGAAAAATGTGTCCGAAAAAACTGTGTTTAGCTAATTCAACTTCAACAAGATAAAACTCAGGATTCTTTTTATCAGAAAAGTCAAATAAGAATCCATCTGGAATAACACCGCCAAAAGAATCATTGTCGATTTTCTTTTTTGCATCTACAAATATTGTATTTTCTCCAAAAAAGGTTTTGGAATTATCAACGACTAATCTTTCAAATTCTGATTCGAGATTATATTGTGTCTCAGAATATCTAATTCCGTTTTGGTAAATTACTGTTTCCATATCTTATTTTTTCTTAAATATCGTTGTTGTTGTCCTCTTTAACCTTGCCCATAACGATAGGTGTATGTTTACCGTAAATATATTTCGATTATATCTTTATTTTTCTAACTTGTTATTATCATGTGCTTTATCGATTAAAATCCGGTCTAATGGGCTTTCTATATTTGCAAGAGACCTTGTGCTTACATGAGTATAAATCTCAGTTGTTTTACTCGATGAATGGCCTAATAGGCTTTGAATATATCTTAAATCTACCCCTTGCTCTAATAAATGTGTTGCAAAGCTGTGTCTTAACATATGCGGTGTAACATTTCGATCAATACCGGTTTTTTCGGCCGCTGTTAAAATTTAAACGTCTTTCTGCACCGAGAAGATTTTTATTATGGATAGGCTACTAAACGGACACACTCTAAAAGCAGTACCATGGTTTATTTCTCAATCTTCCTTAACCATACTCAGCAACAGGTATAAAACACTAAACTTAAACCGGTTATTTGATGCAGATTAAATACTTCATTTTAACATCTTAGATTTAATTTTCGTCATTCTCTGTTTGGCTTTTTGGCTTTCTTTACCAAAAATTCACCCTACTAATGACGAGTTTACCCTTTTTGGTCACCCTGAACTTGTTTCAGGGTCTCAGATAAAGGAGGAACTGTTAGAGATGCTGAAACAAGTTACTAATGACAAAATTAGTGTTCCCTGAGCGTGCCGAAGGGAACATGATCTTCAAAATCGGCATTTCGGCAGGCTCAATGC